>NZ_SRRZ01000038.1 GCF_013179805.1 Microcoleus asticus IPMA8
CTCAAATGTGACTCTAGTCACAGCACACTCGAAACCGGGATGTTACTTTGAATTAAATGACAGAGAAATATGACTGGATACCATACTCTGCCATTCGTATTCAAATCTTGCCTTTCGTTTCGTAAAACAAGCCGCAGCCATTAGACATCACCGATGATGAATCTACAAGCCTTATTGCGTTAAGGCTGGAAGCTTAAATTCGGTTGGTGTCTATTGTGCTCAGGGCAAAATAAAACTGCGCCGGCACTACATTATGCGGGCAGAGTTATAATTGATTGAGTTATTAAAGCTGTTAGGCTGTTACTCGCGCTATTGACCGATAACTTCAGGACAATACCATCGGTAAAGGCTAATCATACATTTTTGTCACAAAACGTTACAATGATTTCTGAAATTTTTAGGATGACTATTGAACGCTACGGGATATCTGGAAAACAGTTATCCAAGTTTTCAGGCGTTAGCGAGAATCATATTTCTGAGTTTCGGCGGGGCAAGACTGGCATCTCTACGGAGGTGCTGTGGAAATTAATCGAGGCAATGGACGAGATTAAGCCGGGAACCCGCGTTTACTTCTGTAATCGGCTGACGGGGGGAGAGGGATATGGCCACAGCCGCCAAATGTCAGTGCCAAAGCAACTAGAGTCTTTGTTAGATATGCAGATATTGGTTGATGGACTCTCTGACGACAGTTTGGCCTTGCTACTGATGGTCGTAGCAGCGCGGATTAAAAATGGTGTTTCCTCTCATGCGAAGGGTTTGGAGCTAATTGGCTAATAATTTAACCGCTCATTTGTACGGGCAAGAATTCTACAGTTCTTGCCCTATTTCTGAAACCATTTCTGAACACGGATTAAGAGAGATTACGCTGATTTCACTAATTTTTTTATCGCTTCTAAACCTTGCCATCTGGTTAGTGGCTCTGGTAACTATCGCCTTGGCTTTGGACATTATTATAGCAAGTCTTTTCCTGGTTAAAATTTTATTATAATTAAGTAAAAATATCATTTTTATAAAGCGGTCTGAAAAACTTGGATTCTGTAATATAATTTTGAAATCTATGCCTGAGAGCAAGATTGCATCATGCCGCCAATACCAACAGTCACAGTCAAATCAGGATACAAGCCACAATCTATCGATACCAGCATTGAGGCGGATGTGCTGATGTTTCAGCTATTACGACAGTTAACGCCCCAACAAAAAGTACAACGGACTTGCGCTTTCAATCAAGCGGTGCGAAGGTTGGCAATATCTGGAATAAAGAACCAGTATCCCAATGCTACTGAGCCAAAAGTTCGGCAAGAATTTATTAAAAGATGTTTGGGTGCTGAGTGGATAGAAGTTTTATCAGACAGTAAAGATTGGGGTGAACTCGTGATTGCAGATCCGATCGAATTAGCACAAAAAATAGCCAGCATCTTGCTACCGCTGAATATTCCCTATGTGGTGGGAGGTTCGGTGGCAAGTTCGCTGTTGGGAGAAAACAGATCTACGCAAGATTTGGACTTAGTGATTGACCTGGAAGCGCAAACAGCACAGAGACTAATTGATGCCATGTCAGGCGAGTTTTACATCAGCGACTCGGCTGTGACTGAAGCAATTGCCAAGTCCAAAGTAGCACCCCGCGAATCATCGTTCAATGTCATCTATTTGCCTTCTATGGAGAAAGCAGACATTTTTGTGATGGGCAGCGATGACCCTTTTTCGGCTTCGGTGATGAGGCGACGCCAACTTTACCCTGTTAGTGGCTTAACAGAGCAGGGAATCTACATTTATTCGCCCGAAGATATCGTCCTACAAAAACTCAGTTGGTACAAACTAACTCCCGGCGGTTCTCAAAAACAGTGGAGGGATGTATTGGGAGTTTTGAAGGTGCAAGGGGAACGACTCGATCTTGTTTATATGAACCAGTGGGCTGTTACACTCAAAGTAACAGATTTGCTCTCTGGAGCGTTGCTTCAATCAGGATATTAACAGTCGGCCATTACTTGTGACCCCAGGAAATGACAAATTCAAAACCCAAAATTTGCATTGAGCATCTCATCAAAATTTATGGAGAAAAACCTCATGCTGCTCTCAAAATGTTTCGAGACGGCAAGTCTAAAGATGATATTTTGCAAGCAACTCTTCATGTGCTGGGCATTGCCGATGTATCTCTTACAGTTAATCAAGGGGAATTGTTCGTAGTGATGGGGTTATCCGGTTCGGGAAAATCTACCTTGGTTCGCTGCATCAACCGTCTGATTAATCCCACCAGCGGTCATATTTACATTGATGGTGAAGATGTTGCCCATGTGGGCGAGAAACGGATGCGGGAGATTCGCCTGACGAAAGTGTCGATGGTTTTTCAGCGATTTGGGCTGTTTCCCCACAAAACTGTTGTTGAAAATGTAGAGTACGGTCTTTTGGTGCGGGGAATGGACAAAGCCGATCGTCGCCAAAAAGCCCTGGAAACCTTAGAAATGGTTGGTTTAGCGCAATGGGCGGATTATTTGCCCGACTCGCTGAGTGGTGGGATGCAGCAACGGGTGGGTTTAGCCCGTGCTTTGGCGACAGATGCGGAGATTTTACTCATGGATGAGCCATTTAGCGCCCTCGATCCGCTGATTCGCCGGGAAATGCAGGATGAATTGCTGCGTCTCCAAAAAGAACTGCACAAAACTATTATATTTATCAGCCACGATATTCATGAGGCGCTGAAAATTGGCGATCGCATTGCTGTAATGAAAGATGGCTGTATCGTTCAAGTCGGTACTCCCTCCGAACTGATTACCCAACCCGCCTCCGACTACATCCGCGCGTTTACTAAGGATGTCAACCGCGCCCAAGTCCTCAAAGTAGGGTCAATTGCCCGTCAAACCGTTACCTTGATTCTCGGTCAAAACTCCCCTACAGAGGCACTGGAGCAAATGTTACACCATAACCTCGAACAAATGTACGTGGTCGATCGCGGTGATAAACTGGTTGGCATGGTTAAGAAAAAATTTCTTTCTGAAGCAATCCAACAAGGAAATGAAGACCTTACTTCTGTGATGCTTCAAAACTTTCCTAAAGCCAATGCTTCAACCAGTCTCGAAAATATTTTTCACCTCTACCAACAAGGACGGACGGTTGCTGTGGTTAATGCCGAAGAAAAATTCAAAGGTGTGGTTGAAGCGGATGATGTTCTTGCTAGTATTAGCAGCATTTGATTAGACTGTTACCTTAAGTAAGTTAAGTTAACTCCTCGATCTTTTGGCCATCTGTATCAGGACGCTCTCTATTTTGTTAAATTCCTTAACTCTACGCGCTAATCTCATTGCCAAGAGCCAATCCGGGCTGGATGTTATCCTAAACCCCTTTGAGCTTTATACTATACCTCTGGATAATTGGATTAACGCTGGGGTTAATTTTCTCGTTGACAACTTTCGTCCGTTCTTTCAAGCGATTCGCATCCCGATTAAATTCGCGCTTGACTCTATAGAGGCGATGTTCCAATCCATTCCTCCCCTAATTTTCCTGATGATTATCGGGTTGATGGCATGGCAACTCGCAGGGAGAAAAATTGCGATTTATAGCATCTGGGCCTTGACGTTAATTGGTTTTCTTGGGGCATGGAAGGAGGCAATGGTGACGCTTTCCCTAGTGGTGACTGCGGTGGCATTTTGCGTGGCGATCGGCATTCCTCTCGGTATTGCCTGTGCTAGGAGCGATCGCCTAGAGGGATTTGTCCGACCCCTCCTCGATGTCATGCAAACCATCCCCATCTTCGTCTATCTGGTTCCTGTCGTCATGCTATTTGGTATTGGTAAAGTTCCTGGAGTGATGGCCACCATCGTTTTTGCACTGCCGCCTCTGATTCGCCTCACGAACCTGGGTATCCGGCAAGTCTCTGAAGAGGTGGTGGAAGCGGCGATCGCTTTTGGGTCAACTCCTTGGCAAGTCCTGTGGGAAGCGCAAATTCCCCTAGCTATGCCGACGATTCTGACTGGGTTAAACCAAACTATCCTGTTTGCATTGGGAATGTCGGTGGTAACATCAATGATTGCCGTGCCAGGACTAGGATTGATGGTGTTGCAGGGCGTTGGTCGTCTGGATGTGGGACTGGCTGCTGTTGGAGGGTTGTGTATTGTCTTGCTGGCGATTATGCTCGATCGGATTACTCAGGCTGTGGGGAAAAACAACAGCAAAGGTTCTTGGTTGCAAAGAGGGGCGATCGGTTTTCTGCTTTCGAGGTTAAGAGTTAAAAGTCGCGATCGATCTCAACAAACAGGATGAGAAACTTTTTTTCCCTACACCCCACACCTGATTTTCAGTACAGATATCATTCAAAGTTGAGTAAGCAAATGATAATGAAACTACACCGAAAAAAACAGACTTTTGCTATAGTAGTAGCCTTATTTGTAGGTTTGATTTCCTGCCAATCAACTCTCGAAAGTTCTACAAAATTACCAGGTAGTAGTCAATCGACCGAAGTAGCATTACCTGGTAAGGGAGTGAAAATACGCCCAGCTTCAGGCGGGACAGCAGGAGGACATTTTGTTTCAGAAGTCCTTCGCATTGGGTTAGAAAATCTTGGTTATGAAGTTGAAGAATTAAAGCAACTTAATACAACTACTATATTTCTTGCTCTCGGTAATGACGAAATAGATGTTGCTCCAACTTTAGAAAAGTTGTTTGCCAACTTCTTTGAAAAGGCTGGTGGTGAAAAGAAACTGGAGATTTTGGGGATGTTGGTTTCCAGTGATATTCTTCAAGGTTATTCGATTGATAAAAAGACTGCCGAGCAATATAAAATTACGAACCTTGTACAACTTAAAGACCCAAAAATTGCCAAACTGTTTGACTCAGACGGAGATGGCAAGGCAAATTTAACGGGTTGCAATCCTGGTTTGTCCTGTGAGTTGATTATCGATCATCACTTGAAAGTTTACGGATTAGAGGATACCGTCAAACAGGATAAGGGAGAATTTGAAGTTCTCCAGGCAGATATCATTACTCGCTATAAACAAGAAAAACCCGTACTTTATTACAGTCGGAATCTTGATTGGTTGACTTTCGTGTTACAGAATGGTAGAGATGTGGTTTGGTTAGAAGTTCCCTTTACCTCTTTACCAGGAGAAAAGGGAAAAGAGGTGACAGAAAAAGATACCACGGTAGGCGGGAAAAATCTTGGATTTGCTGTGGATAGAGGGCGTTTTGTAGCTTCTCGGCAATTTTTAGAGGCTAACCCAGCCGCCAGACGTTGGTTTGAACTGGTTCGGGTTCCTCTTGAGGATTATATCACCCAAGAAAAACTCGCCAATGAGGGTCAAAATCGCTCAAAAGATATCCGTCGTAATGCCGAAGTGTGGGTGAAAAACCATCAAGCGCTGGTTGATGGCTGGCTAGAAGAAGCAAGAATTGCTGGAAAAGCTTCCAAATAATTTTAACTCCTCTGATGGACAGAAGGTCGGATGCCTCGAACACTGTGGATAGGCGACTAAATCGAGTCGAACAGATTGTGGAGAGAGGGCAGTTGAGAGCGATCGCCCCAACAGAGGTGAAACGGCTGCTGACGCTGGTATCTATAACTCGTCATCGCGCCTTTTGGAATCAACCTGTAGCTCGAGTTGGAGAATTAATTAGCCAATTTAGTATATTGACAAAAGCCACTAATTGTGAAATTCGGGATTCACAGCAATATAATTTTACAGAAACATACCAACTTTATCTATTTATCGTTGAGCTAAAGAAGTGCATAATTAGGAGGTAACGTGGAAAGGAAATTGCTTGAGTGCTAGCTCAAGCGTTTGCTCCAACACACTTTATCTAGAAAATATAGAAGACTTACATATGGCAACGACAACAAATTCTTCCTTATTTGATTGGAAGTTTTCTCTGAAACTGGCTGTCCTTTATATCCTGGCCAAACTCAAGTTTGTTCATGGTTGGTTGCCAGAAACCTTGAGAGAATAATTACCGATTGCCTGGAATAAGACCGGCTGGGGCGCTCGCAAGCAACTTATACCCCCTTGGTCTACCGGACTAAGGGGCGTTACTACTCTACCTATAGGGTAAAGGATTTTTTGCCGCCAACATATCATAAATAAGTGAAAGCCATGTTAGATATAATCAATCGTTACGCCCACGGATTTGTTGCTGTTCCAGTAATTTTGGCTTGTAAAGAAAAGGGTCTGTTTAAACTTTTACAGCATCATGGTTCGCTGATTTTGGAGCAAATCGTTGAGCGACTAGGGGCAAACGCTGGTCATCTGCAAGTGGCTTTGAGGATGATGCAATCGTTAAATTGGCTTTCACAAAATGAGGTTGGGGCTTATTCCCTAACGGATGAGGCAGAAATTCACAAAAAGATACCAGAAGAAATCCTCGACTTATACCACCTGCCCATAGAATCCTACTTGATGGGAGAACAGCAGTTGGGTCTTCTCAAAGATTGGATCGATCGCTCCCGCCAACGGTGGAATGTTGACGACCCGATGATAGCAGACTTTTTAGATGGAATTCTGCTCATCCCTATCTTACTTGCGCTCCACAAGCATAACTTACTTGTAGAAGACGAACATAAACCGTTGTTCTCACAATTGAGTGACCCTGTGCGCGAGGAGTTGTACGAACTATTTGCAAGCCTTGGGTGGGCCCATCAGAAAGAAGGTCGTTTCTGTCTTACCGATGTAGGTCAATTTATAGTAGATCGGGCGTTGATTACCGGAACCACAGCTTCCTACACTCCAATTTTATGTCGCATGACAGATGTGCTATTTGCCGATTGTCAGGCTGTGTTCCGTAGAGATGCTTCAGGTCAAGAAAGCCACATAGCTCGCACGCTTAATGTGGTAGCTAGTGGATTTCAACACGAAAAATATTTTGCTGATGTAGAGGATATCATCCTATCTATTTTCAATCGGTTGCCCATTGAAGAGCAGCCGAAATACGTTGTTGATATGGGATGTGGGGATGGAACACTTTTAAAGCGGGTGTATGAAGCCATTCGGTCAAAGTCTGCTAGAGGTAAATTACTCGATCGGTATCCCCTGTGCGCGATCGGCGTAGATTATAACGAAGCGTCAATAAATGCGACGGCACGCACACTAGCCGATATTCCCCATCTAGTTTTGAAGGGAGATATTGGCGATCCGGAGCAAATGATAAATTCTTTGAAGGTTCATGGCATTCACGACCCAGAAAACATCCTTCACATTCGCTCCTTTCTCGATCATGACCGCCCCTTTATTCCCCCTCAGAATTTAGACAAGTTGCAGGAGCGTTCTTTCCTGCCATACCAAGGTGTTTATGTAGCTGCTTCAGGAGAGCAAATTCCTCCCCATATAATGGTGCAGAGTTTGGTAGAACATCTCGACCGATGGTCTAAAGTGGTTACCAAGCATGGTCTGATTATTTTAGAAGTCCACTGTCTAGAACCTTTCGTGGTAAATAGGTTTTTAGACAAAAGCAAGAATTTGCATTTCGATGCTTTTCAAGCATTCTCAATGAAACATCTGGTAGAAGCAGACGTTTTTCTCATGGTGGCGGCGGAAGTCGGCTTATTCCCGAAGGTAGGGCTCGCATCACGATACCCAAAGACATTTCATTTCACTCGCATAACCCTAAATTGTTTTGAGAAAAGACCCTACAGAATTCGTCACCCACACTCATCAGACCTAGACGCCTTAGTCAACTTGGAAGTAAAGTGCTGGCCCGAAGAAATCCGGGCATCCGCTGATGAAATCCGACAAAGAATCGAACGCTTTCCAAACGGGCACTGTGTTCTGGAAATGGACTCAATAGTTGTGGGAGTCATTTATTCCCAAAAGATTTCCAGTGCGGAGCTAGTGAAGAACACGAATTATCGGAAAGTTTCGTCTTTGCATACAAAGCAAGGACCAATCATTCAACTTCTTGCCATCAATATTCTCCCGGAAATGCAGGATAGGGGATTAGGTGACCAAATCCGAGAATTTATGCTTCAGTTGTGTACCCTAAAAGGTGGCATTGAGCGCGTGGTGGGCGTAACTCGCTGCAAAAACTATGTCAACCACACCCATATTCCAATAGAAGAATACATTCATCAGCACAATGAGCTAGGGCAGCTTCTCGATCCAATTTTGTGCTTCCACGAGCAGGGTGGAGCCACAATTAAGGGAATAATTCCTAACTACCGTCCAGAAGATGTGGATAATCTGGGGAATGGGGTTTTAATTGAATATGACATTCACAATCGCCTTCAATCCCATTCTCCCACGGCTTTTAAAATGGAGTCCGTGCAAAAGCGCAAGAAAATCGGACTCCAGGAAAACGAAACCTTAGATGACGTTATCGAAGAATGTGTCCGTTTTGTGTTGGGCGAGCAACGCATAGCTGCTTTTGCTCGCTCTAGACCTCTGATGGAGATGGGATTAGATTCCCTAGAGCTTTTGGAACTTAGAGCGCTCATGAGCCAGCGCCTGGGAGTAGAACTAGAACCAACTTTCTTCTTTCAGTATGGAACAGCTGATGCGATCGCCCGTTATTTTAAAGGTCAGGAAGGTGAGGATGTTCGCACACCATTGCCTGGGCTAAATGAGATAGAAAAAAGCAGCGGGTATGATTCTGAAGAATTTGAAATTATACATCAGTCAGAAGATTTAATTGCTATTATTGGCATGTCCTGCCGTTTTCCCGGTGGCATCAACAGCCCCGATCAATATTGGTCAGTGCTGCGTAATGGCATCGACACCATTGTTGAAGTTCCTAAAGACCGCTGGGAGAACGAACGTTATTACGCTCCAGAGCCAGAACGACCGGGGAAGATATCGAGCAAGTATGGGGGATTTTTAGACCAAGTAGACCAATTTGATGCTCAGTTTTTCCGAATTTCGCCTCGTGAAGCTGCTTCTATCGATCCGCAGCAGCGAATTCTGCTCGAAGAAACATGGATTGCGCTGGAAAATGCAGGCATAAACCCCGAATCCCTAGCCGGAACCCAAACAGGAGTTTTTGTCGGGATTTTTTCTCATGACTATGAACTCCTCCAAGTCAAATACAACTCCCCGGATGACTTTGATGCCTATTTTGGCACGGGAAACTCAGCTTCGATAGCAGCAGGACGATTGTCCTACTTTTTCGGCTTTACTGGACCAGCGCTTGCTGTGGATACTGCCTGCTCGTCATCATTAGTGGCTGTCCATTTAGCCTGCCATAGCTTGCTGAGGGGCGAATGCAAGCTAGCTGTGGCATCAGGCGTGAACCTTTTATTATCACCGGAGTTGAGTATTACTTTTTCTCAGGCGGGAATGCTCTCACCGGACGGGCAATGTAAGACTTTTGATGCTTCAGCCAATGGGTATGTTCGCTCTGAAGGCTGTGGCGTTGTTGTCCTTAAACGTCTTTCACAGGCACTTGCTGATAATGACAACATTTTAGCTGTGGTACGGGGAACGGCGATTAATCAAGACGGCACCAGTAGCGGACTGACTGCACCAAATGAACTTTCTCAAAAAGCAGTTATCCAGAGGGCGTTATCTATGGCAAAAGTGTCACCTAATGAGGTATCTTACGTAGAAGCCCACGGCACTGGCACATCTCTGGGAGACCCGATTGAGGTGAAAGCCATAGAGGCAGTATATGGGCAACAACGGGATGAAGATAATACCCTGGTAATTGGCTCGGTGAAGACAAATATTGGTCACACGGAAGCGGCATCTGGTATGGCTGGGCTGATTAAAGTTGTTTTGTCGATGCAAAACAAGTACATCCCGCCGCACCTGCATTTTAAACAATTGAATCCACACATGACTCTTTCTGGAATTCCTGCGGTGATTCCTACTGTTGGCATGGAATGGAAACCTTCTCAATCGGGACGCTGTTTAGCTGGGGTGAGTTCGTTCGGTTTCAGCGGTACTAATGCTCACGTTGTTCTGGAGTCAGCCCCAGCGCGTTCTGGAGTACGGGTGTCCTTTGAACGTTCTCGTCACTTATTGACTCTCTCAGGAAAAAGTGAGAAAGCACTGCGGGCACTAGCACAAAGTTATGAAGATTTCTTTACAACTAATACAGAGTCATCTCTAACGGATATTTGCTTTACGGCTAATACGGGGCGATCGCATTTTGAACATCGCCTTGTCTTAGCGGCTGAATCTATCGTGGAGTTGCGCGAACATCTTTTGGCTTTCACCTCTGGGGACGAGACGATTGGACTGGTGAATAGGCTATCGAGCAGCAATCCAAAAATAGCCTTTCTCTTCACAGGTCAAGGGTCACAGTATGCAGGTATGGGACGTTTGCTCTACGAAACCCAACCCACCTTCCGCGCAGCGATTGATCGCAGCGATGAAATCCTGCGACCCTATCTAGAGCTACCCCTGCTATCTGTTCTTTATCCCCAAGCAGGAGAAACTTCCCCTTTAGATGAAACCGCCTACACCCAACCAGCCTTATTTGCCCTGGAATATGCTCTTTTCCATCTGTGGAAATCCTGGGGCATTCAGCCGGATGCGGTCATGGGTCATAGTGTGGGAGAATATGTAGCCGCCTGTGTAGCTGGGGTTTTTAGCTTGGAAGATGGCTTGAAGTTGATTGCTTCTAGAGGTCGTTTGATGCAGGCTTTACCCCAAGATGGTGAGATGGTAGCGGTTTTAGCATCCCAGAGCCAATTGCAAGCAGCCATTCTACCCTATGACCATTTAGTTTCCATAGCTGCCCATAACGGTTCCCGTAGTTTTGTTATTTCCGGTCAGCGTTCGGCAATCCGGGCGGTCTGCGCTACTCTAGAAATGTCTGGTGTGAAAACCAAACCTTTGCAAGTTTCCCATGCCTTCCATTCTCCCTTGATGGAGCCGATGCTCAAGGAGTTTGAGCGAGTAGCCCAAGAAATCACCTACTCACTCCCCAAAATCAGCATCATTTCTAATGTTACCGGCCAACCCGTCACTTCTGAAATAACCACTGCTCAATATTGGGTAAATCATGTGCGTTACTCAGTTAAATTTGCCACCAGCATGGAGACGCTACATCAGCAGGGTTATGAAGTGTTTGTGGAAATCGGAGCGCAAGCGACCTTATTAGGAATGGGTCGCCAATGCCTACCAGAAGACGTGGGAGTTTGGCTACCCAGTCTGCGTCAAGGGCAATCAGATTGGCAACAAATCCTTCAGAGTTTGGGTGAATTATACGTGCGTGGGGTGCCAGTAGACTGGTCTGGTTTTGACAAAGACTATCCGCGTCGCCGCGTCGTACTGCCAACCTATCCCTTCCAACGACAGCGCTATTGGATTCAAACCACTAACAGTAGAACTCAGAAAACAGCATTATCACAAAAAAGTTCGCAGAGCAAGCTCGTTCATCCTCTGCTGGGTCAGCGGCTAAAATCGGCTCTTAACCTCAAAGAGATTTTGTTTGAGTCGCATATAAGCTCCGACTTGCCAGCTTATCTAAAACACCATCGTGTCTTTGAGAGAGCTGTTGTGCCTGGGGCTGCCTACGTGGAAATGGCTGCTTCGGCTGGGGCTGCTGTATTCAAGTCTGAGAATTTGGTTGTAGAGGAAGTTCTCATCCAGCAGGCTTTAATTTTGCCTGAAGATGAAGTTCAGACTCTCCAGATGATTTTAACACCTGGGGAGGAAAATGCTTGTTCCTTCAAAATTTACAGTCTCGTAACAGATGATGAACAACAAGAGGATTCGTCCTGGAAGCTTCATACCACCGGCAAGATTGTGGTCAAAGAACGAAAATCCTCACCAGCACAAAAGGACTTAACCGTTTTAAAGACTCAAGGTATTAAAGAGATATCTGTCGAAGCTTTCTACCAAAAGTGGCGAGAGCGTGGCATCGATTATGGTTCTAGTTTCCGGGCTATTGAAGAGCTGTGGGCAGGCGATGGAGAAGCATTAGGTCAGATACAGTTGCCAGAAGGATTAGTTTTAGAAGCAACTGACTACCATCTACATCCGGTGCTGCTTGATGCCTGTTTCCAAGTTGCAATGGCTGCTTTTCCTGATTCGGTTAAGGAACAAACCTATATGCCGATCGGTATAGAGCGTCTGCGCGTTTACCGTCGTCCTGGGTTTAGCGTTTGGAGCCATGCCTTGATACGTCCTGTATTGGGAGCGAGTGAGGAAGCATTGACAGCCGATGTTTGGGTGGTTGATGAAACCGGAGTTGTAGTGGTCGAAGTAGAGGGAATCTCATTTAAGCGAACCAGGCACGAGTCTCTGCTGCTCACTGCAAAGAAACCCTGGCAAGACTGGCTGTATCAGGTCGAGTGGCGTCCCCATGTGCGTCTCGGTCTTTCACAAAACTACCTGCCCGCTTCAGAAGAGATCGCTGAACGCCTCGCACCCCAGTTAGATGAATTAATGACTCAGTTAGATCGAGTTGTCGATCGGGAATTACTGACCCAACTCGAAGCTTTAAGTCTTACCTACGTTCTGGAAGCCTTCGAGCAAATGGGATGGAAGTTTCAAATCGGCAATTACTTCTCAACAGCAACACTTGCAGAACAGTTAGGCATAGTCAGCCAACACCATCGCTTGCTGAATCGCTTGCTGGAAATGCTAATGGAAGAAGGCATCGTGCGACAGAGCAACCAAGGCTGGGAGGTGATCGAATTACTCCAAATGCAAAACACACAAGCTTTCTGGAGTAGCCTGTCAGCTCAATATCCAATTGCAGAAGCAGAGCTAACCCTACTCAATCGTTGCGGTTCAAAACTAGCGGAGGTACTTCGGGGAGTGTGTGACCCGCTCCAGTTGCTATTCCCCGAAGCAGATGTTACAACGGCAGCCACGCTTTATCAAAACTCCCCAACATTTGGGGCAATGAACGTCTTGGTACAAAAGGCAGTATTATCTGCCCTAGAGCATTTGCCTCAAGGACGAGGTGTACGAATTCTAGAAATTGGAGCTGGCACTGGAGGAACCACCGCTTATATTCTGCCGCACCTGAGTGCCGAACGAACAGAATATGTATTTACTGATATTGGAGCCTTTTTCACCACGAAAGCGCAAGAAAAGTTCCAGAATTATCCCTTTGTGAGTTATCAAGTTTTAGACATCGAACAAGACCCCAATTCTCAAAGATTTGGCTCCCATCAGTTTGATATAATTATTGCGGCGAATGTGCTGCACGCCAGCTTGGATTTGCGTCAGACTTTGCAGCACGTACAGAAGTTACTCTCCCCAGGGGGAATGGTTGTGCTCCTGGAGGGGGTTGGTCGCAGACGCTGGATAGATTTGATATTTGGGTTGACAGAAGGTTGGTGGAAATTTGCCGATCGGGATCTGCGCCCGGACTACCCGTTGCTTTCTGCATCTAGGTGGCAGCAACTGCTCAAAGAAAGTGGATTCAAAACAGCCACAGCAATTTATCCTGACCTTGAAAAGGTAGGATTTTTATTCCCACAAGCTGTAATTGTCGCTCAAGGGGTTCAGGCAACACCAGAGGTGATCCAATCTGAGCCTGGGCAATGGCTCATTTTAGCTGATAACCAAGGGATTGGTCATCAGTTGGCAGCACGACTACAGTCCAAAGGAGAAGTATGTACTCTTGTTTTCCGTGGAAAAGAGTACGAACAATTAGCAGAGCGTGAATTTAGAATTAACCCTGCTTGTGTAGCTGAATTTCAACGGCTTCTTGAAGAGATAGTAGGAACAGATAAGCCCCTACTGCACGGAGCAATCCATTTATGGAGTTTAGATACAGTAGGGACACAAGCCCTGACAGGAGAAGATTTAGAAGCTGCTTTCCAGAAAGGATGTGGCAGTACATTGCACTTAGTGCAAGCTTTGGTTAATGCAAAATTTTCTGAAGCACCAAAGCTCTGGTTGGTGTCCAGAGGTGCTGTTCCAGTAGGGTTAGAGTCAGATGTTCCCGGAATAGCACAAGCTCCCTTATGGGGAATGGGGAAAGTCATCGCCCTCGAACACCCAGAACTGAACTGCGTGCGGGTGGATTTAGACCTTGAGGCAAAAAGGGATGAGATAGAAGATTTATTTGAAGTAATATGGTCAAAAACGCCAGAAGACCAGTTAGCCTTTCGAGATAATATACTTTACATGGCAAGGCTGGCACGCTACCATTCACCTCTAAAAACTCTAGAGCAAACTAAAAACATCGCTCTTAGCAATCAACCGTTTCAACTAGAGATTGCTTCTCGGGGTATACTGGAGAATTTGAAAATAGAGCCGACAATACGCCTTCAACCCAGCGTTGGTGAGGTAGAGATTCGGGTAAGGGCAACGGGGCTGAATTTTAAAGACGTTTTGAATGTACTAGGTCTTTTAGGAGAGCAGAGTCGCCTTGGTTTGGAGTGTGCTGGCGAGGTAGTAGCTACTGGGGAAGAAGTAGAAGACTTTGACATAGGAGACCGAGTTGTAGCCTTAGTCAGTGGCGGCTTCAGCAACTATGTTACGGTCAAAGCTGGTATGGTGGCACTTTTACCAAAAGGACTCAGTTTTGAGGAGGGAACTACAATCCCAGTTGCATTTTTAACAGCTTACTATACGCTGCACCAATTAGCCAAGATATCTGCCAAAGATAGGGTGTTGATCCATGCAGGTGCTGGAGGTGTGGGTCTGGCGGCAATCCAACTAGCCCAACAAGCAGGGGCAGAGATTTTTGCCACAGCTAGCCCCAACAAATGGGAATTTCTCAAATCTCTGGGGGTGAAACACATTATGAACTCCCGAACTCTGGATTTTGCCGATGAAGTAATGACCATCACAGAGGGTCAGGGAGTAGATATTGTACTCAACTGTCTCACCGGAGAATTCATTTCTAAGAATTTGTCGGTTTTGAGAGCTAAAGGTCGTTTTTTAGAAATTGGCAAGACTGATGTTTGGGAGCCAAGTCGGGTGGCGCAAATAAACCCTAATATTTCCTACTATGTTGTCGATTTAATCCAGGTATGTCAGCAGGAGCCAGCATTAATCCAGTCAATGCTGCATTACTTGATGCAGGAGTTCCAAGAAGGTAAGCTCAAGCCCCTACCTCAAAACGTGTTTTCCATCCAGGATGTGGTCAGCGCTTTCACTTATATGCAACAAGCTAAACATATTGGCAAGATTGTAGTATCTCAGTCTCAAGAAAGCGAATCGGCGAAAAGCGCAACTATCACCTTCCGTAAAGACGGTACATACCTGATTACTGGGGGTTTAGGGGGTCTGGGTTTACTGGTGGCACAGTGGATGGTAGAACAGGGAGCAAATCACCTAGTGATGGTAGGGCGCAGTGAGCCTAACCAAGCTGTCAATGACCAGTTGAGGAAACTAGAACAGGCCGGCGCTCAAATTAAGGTAGCTCAGGCGGATGTGTCTGTTGCAGAGCAACTAGCTGGGGTGCTGGCAGAAATTGAGCAATCCCTGCCGCCGTTACGGGGTATTGTCCACGCTGCTGGGGTTCTCGATGACGGTGTCCTGCTACAACAAAATTGGGAGCGCTTTGCCTCTGTCATGGCTCCCAAGGTAGAAGGGGCTTGGAATTTACATAGTTTGACTCAGAACTTGCCAATAGATTTCTTTGTAATGTTCTCTTCTACTGCTTCTTTGCTTGGTTCTCCAGGTCAAGCAAATCATGCAGCAGCAAATGCTTTTCTAGACGCCTTGGCATATTTTCGTCGGAGTCGAGAAATGGCGGCGTTGAGTATTAA
This sequence comes from Microcoleus asticus IPMA8, assembly GCF_013179805.1. Classification (GTDB taxonomy): domain Bacteria; phylum Cyanobacteriota; class Cyanobacteriia; order Cyanobacteriales; family Microcoleaceae; genus Microcoleus; species Microcoleus asticus. The sequence goes on from NZ_SRRZ01000038.1 coordinate 15,599, forward strand.
TTGGGGAGCTTGGTCTGAGGTAGGAGCAGCAGCAAGACGCCAAGTAAGCGAGCAATGGAGAAGCAGGGGAATCGAGACAATTGCTCCTCAGCAGGGATTGGAAATTCTAAAGCAATTGTTTTCACAGTCTTCTGTTCAGGTTGGGGTGGCACCTATCAACTGGCCAGAGTTTCTGAAAAAATCGGCTTCACCATTCTTCGCTAATTTTGCACCTGTATCTGAACAGCCACAGAAGCAACAAGTTGAGTTTCTTCAACTGTTAGCCCAGACTCCTGTTAGCGATCGCCGGACTTATCTGATGGCTCATGTCTGGTCTCAATTAGCCAAAATTTTAGGTTTTAATCCATCTGAGGCTATAAATTTAAAGCAAGGTTTTTTTGACCTGGGAATGGATTCACTGACATCTGTGGAGTTGAGAAACCGCTTGCAGACAAGTTTGCGATGCTTCCTGCCCTCAACTTTGGTTTTTGACTATCCAACGGTTGAAGCGCTTGTGGATTATTTAGCGAGGGAAGTGCTTTCAATAGAGTTTTCATCAATATCTTCCAGTGGGGAATCTCAGCAAAGTGTGATTGAATTCGGTGATCTGTCAGCCATTTTGGAAGAACTATCAGAAGACGAACTCGCAGATTTACTTGCCCAAGAACTAGCGGCAATACAACAAAACCAAACAAAATGAATAACAACTCAGAAAATAAAGACTATCGGTCTTTGATGAAGAATGCTCTGCTTGAGCTAAAGCAAATGAAATCAAAGCTCAACGCTATAGAACAGGCCAAGACCGAACCGATTGCCATCATTGGTATGGGGTGTCGATTTCCTGGTGCCAAGAACCCGGAAGCTTTCTGGCAACTACTGCGTGACGGGATAGTAGCTATTACTGAGGTACCCCCTAATCGCTGGGATGTCGATGCCTTCTACGACCCCAATATGGATAGCCCCAATAAAATGAACACTCGATGGGGCGGCTTTTTGGAGGACGTGGACAAGTTTGACCCCTTATTTTTCGGGGTTTCCATTCGCGAGGCTTCAGCTATGGATCCACAGCAACGCTTGTTGTTGGAGGTAAGCTGGGAGGCTTTGGAAAACGCAGGACTGGCACCTGACAAGCTTGCTGGCAGTCAGACTGGTGTGTTTGTGGGTATGTGTGCTTGCGACTATCGCGAGCTGTTGCTGAACCCTCCCCTTCGAGCAGGTACAGGCGTAGTCAGAAGCATTGCTGCTAACCGCCTGTCATATTTCCTCACTTTGCGAGGGCCAAGCATGACGCTGGACACAGCTTGCTCTTCTTCCCTTGTCGCAGTTCACATGGCTTGTCAGAGCTTACGAACTAAAGAGTCAAATCTAGCCCTGGTTGGTGGAGTAAACATCATCCTGTCACCTGAGTGGACTATTGCCTTTTCTCAAGCTGGAATGATGGCATCAGATGGACTCTGCAAAACCTTCGACGCTGCTGCGGATGGTTACGTGCGAGGAGAAGGGTGTGGCGCAGTCATTCTCAAGCGCTTGTCGGACGCCCTGAAGGATGGCGATCGCATTTTAGCATTGCTGCGGGGTTCGGCAGTAAATCAAGACGGTCGCAGCGTTGGCTTGACGGCTCCCTATGGACTCGCCCAGCAGGCACTTATCCGCCAAGCTCTGGAGAACGCTGGTGTCTCACCTAGGGAGATAGACTATGTTGAGGCTCATGGGACTGGTACGCCCCTAGGTGATGCGACTGAGGTACAGTCTTTGGCTGCGGTGTTAAGACAAGGGCGCTCTCCAGAGGAGCAGTGTGCTCTCGGTACAGCTAAGACCAATATTGGTCACTTGGAAGGAGCAGCGGGGATAGCTGGATTAATCAAAGCAGTGCTATCTCTGCAACATGGCGAGATTCCTCCTCACCCGCATCTCAAAGAAATTAATCCCGACATTGCTTTAGAGAAAACCCCCTTTATAATTCCTACCAAGCAACGCCCTTGGTCACCTCAAATTAAGCCCCGTTTTGCTGGGGTAAGTTCTTTTGGCATCGGAGGTACCAACGCCCATGTAGTGCTGGAGGCAGCACCACATAATTTTGGTTTGCCGATTTTAGATTTTGGATTGGGGTCTGCTGGTGAGAAATTAGAATCTCAGGAATCTAACGAATCGCTTAATAATCTAAAATCTAAAATCCCAAATCCAAAATCGATCGATCGCCCGTTGCATCTATTGACACTATCAGCAAGAACTGATAAAGCCCTCAAACAACTAGCCGATCGCTACGAAAGTCATGTAGCAGCTAATCCGGATCAATTGCTTCCAGATATTTGCTTCACAGCCAATACTGGCAGGTCGCATTTCGACCACCGCCTAGCTATAGTAGTCGAGGAAGCTGATACTCTACGCCAGCAACTCGGTAATTTTACCTCCGGGAAGAAGACCGACGGAACCCTAGATTGCAAGGTAGGCGAGCGCAAACGCCCTAAGATCGCGTTTCTATTTACAGGACAGGGTTCTCAATACATTGGTATGGGACGCCAGCTATACGACACTCAGCCCATATTCCGTGAAGCTCTAAATCAGTGCGATGAACTGCTGCGCCCAAATCTTTCTCAATCTCTGCTGTCAATTTTATATCCAGAGTCCGGGCAATCCTCAAAGCTTGATGACACAGCCTATGCCCAACCTGCATTGTTTGCCCTAGAATATGCTCTCTTTCAATTGTGGCAGTCTTGGGGAATAGAACCCGATGCAGTCATGGGTCACAGTGTGGGACAATATGTTGCCGCCTGTATCGCTGGAGTATTCAGTTTAGAAGATGGACTCCGCTTAATCACCGAACGCGGACGACTAATGAGTTCGCTGCCAAGCGAGGGAACAATGGCTGCGGTATTTGCTGAGGAAGCATTGGTGGTAGAAGCGATCGCGCTCTATCAAAAGGCTATCTCCATTGCTGCCGTCAATGGTCCCACACAAACGGTAATTTCTGGTAAAAGGCAAGCAGTGGAGGCGGTGCTAGAACGATTGGAAGACGATTGCATTACAACCCATCTTTTAAATGTCTCCCACGCCTTCCACTCGCACCTAATGGAACCCATCCTTAACACTTTTGAGGAGACAGCTTCTCAGGTAAAGTTCTTTCCCCCTACTCTCCCCCTTATTTCCAACGTAACAGGGCAAATGGTGCAGCCTCAAGAAATACTGGATGCCAGCTACTGGCGCAATCATATTCGTCAACCAGTACGCTTCTATCAAGGAATGCAAACGCTGGCAGATGCTGGGTATGAACTCTTTTTAGAGATTGGTTCAACAGACACGATGATCGGCATGGGTAAGCGTTGCCTGCCCAAAGGAACTGGTACTTGGTTAGCGTCCTTGAAAAAGGATGAAGATGAGTGGCGATCGCTCCTTAACAGTTTAGCAACCCTGTATGTGAGTGGCTGGGACGTAAATTGGGCTGGATTTGACCGAAATTACCCGCGTCGCCGAGTTGCGCTACCCACCTATCCTTTCCAACGAAAACGGTGCTGGCTAGAGCCATCCGAGATTAAATCTTACTCAAAAAAAGGAGTTTAAATGCCTCTAGGAATTGAAAAAATAAATCTGTACGCAGGGCGATTCTATCTCGATCTAGCCGATTTAGCGAAGGCACGCGGTCAAGACCCCCAGTACATAGCTACTAATTTAATGTGCGAACAGCGATCGGTCTATCCAGTATGGGAAGATGCTGTAACCCTTGCCGTAAATGCAGCCAAAAAGCTCTTGTCACCAGAAGATATTGAGGATATAGAACTGCTCATTGTCGGCACCGAGTCGGCGGTTGATATGGGCAAGCCGATTTCAACTTGGGTGCATCGTTTTTGCAACCTAAGCCCCAATTGCCGCAACTTTGAAGTCAAACACGCCTGTTACAGTTCCACCGGGGCATTCAAAATGGCAGCATCTTGGGTAGCTTCTGGTAGCCGACCTGGGAAAAAGGCTTTAGTCATTAATACGGACTTCAGTCGCAATTTTGTCGGCACAGAACATGAACCCATAGGCGGTGGGTGCGCTGTTGCCTTCCTAGTTAGTGAAAATCCTCAGATTCTCGAAATCGAACTGGATAAAGCTGGCTACTGGACAAACGAGATTGCTGATACCTTTCGACCCACTTCCAGAACCGAAACCGTGAACGGTCAAATCAGCATTTATTCGTATTTGGATGCGTTAGAGGGGGCATACGAACATTACGAACAAATAGCTGGTAAAGTAGATTACGATGCAGATTTCAAAAAGCACATTTACCACGCTCCCTTTCCGGGAATGACGTTTCAGGCTCACCGCGACATAGTGAGTCGGTTGACTGCACCAAACAAGGCAACCATCCCGTTGAACTTCCAGCAAAAAGTAGCAGAAAGTTTGTACTTTGCCAAGCGGATTGGTAGTTGCTACGGCGGCTCTAATTTTGTTTGTTTGCTGGGGTTGTTGACTTCAGCAGAAAATCTCAATCCTGGTGATCGGATATCATTGTTTGCTTACGGTTCCGGTTGCCAAGGGGAGTTTTACAGTGGTACTATTGGTGCTGCGGCTTCAGAGATGGTGCGATCGCTCAACCTCGACCAACATCTTAACGAGCGGCTGCGTCTGTCGGTCGAGGAATATGAACTGATAGAGTCCGCCCGTGAAAAATATATCGATTGTCCAGACTACGAACCCGACCGCAACACTTTAAATGGATACTATGAGAAACTGTACGATACACAAGGTATTCTAGTGTTAAACCGGGTGGAAAACTACCAGAGGTTATACCAATGGAGTTAACCTCAAAGGCTGTTGAATACCAGCTCGATTCAGGGGTAGCTTGGATTAAATTGGCATCACCGCGATCCGGAAACGCTCTTAATTCTGCCTTAATTTCGCAGTTAAGTCTATCGCTCGAAGAGGCAATAAACGATGAATCTTGCCGGGTTATTACAATCTCAGCGATAGGTTCTGACTTTTGTAAAGGACTTGACTTAGAAGAAGCTTTCGCCACAGGTGGTTTACCCGATCAAGAGTTCTTCAAAATGTTCCTTGATTGTTTAACGCTGATCCACAGTTCCAGCCGCCCCGTAATCGCTTGTGTAGAAGGAAACGTGACAGGTGGCGGTGTCGGTTTGGTAGCTGCCTGCGATATGGTGTTAGCCAGCAATAACGCAGTCTTCATGCTATCAGAAGCGCTCGTCGGTATGATTCCAGCAATGATTGCACCTTTCCTGCTGCGTCGTTTAACACCAGCACGACTGAGGTACATGGCTCTCAGCACTCGAGGAATACCAGCACCGGAAGCACAGATATTCGGCTTAGTGGATGAAGTTGCCTCAGAGGGAATGTCCCAAACCCTAAACCGACAACTACAGCGACTGTTTTGCTGTTCACCCGAGGCTATAGCCCAGAGCAAACAGTATTTTGAGCAGTTGCATTCGGTAGACTTGCATCGGCAAACAGAAATAGCCTTAAATCAGCTAATGTCTTGGCTAAAACAGCCAGAAGTCATTGAAGGTATCGAAATTTTCACAGAGGGATTTTCTCCTCCTTGGTTCCAAAAGTACAAAGGGCAGAGTCATGTCTAAATTTTCAGTCACCAACCTTGAGGAGGGTATCTTCCAACTCCAAATCAACGACCATAAAAACCAAAATCGCCAAAAAGTAATTATTGGAAAATTATCCTGATTTTCCAATAAAATTAAAATCCACAAAAACGTAGGAGCAACCCGATAATGAATCGAGAAGAAGTGCTGAATACCGTCATCAAAAACATGAAACTCAATGTTGATGGTCTTGAGGAAACTGAAATAGACCCAAAAAAATCAATGGCGGAGTATGGAACTAACAGTTTGGACATCGTTGAAATTGTTAATTCATCGCTGCGCGAACTTAAAATTAAAGTTCCCAGGACTCAGCTAGCTGGCTTAATGAACATTAATGACTTAGTAGATATGTTAACCAAAGTAAAAAATGAGCAGGTATGATAGAGTTTACATGATAGAAAAACCCCTCTTTGTACCCACTCCACCTTTCTGTTTGGAGATATATACTCCTGGCATTTTAGATGAGTTGACGCTACAGCCAACTATACGTCAACCTCCAGCTTCCCACGAAGTTGAGATTGAAGTCTGTGCCGTTGGTCTCAACTTCAAAGAAGTTATGAAGGCTTTAGGAATATATCCTGACAATTCTGAAGGACACGTGACTTTTGGAGGAGACTTTGCTGGGAAAATTGTCGCAATTGGAGAAGACGTTAAAGAGTTTAAAATCGGCGATGAAGTTATGGGAATTGGGGCTAAGAGCTTTAGTTCATTTGCAACAGTTCCAACCCATTGCCTAGTAGCTAAGCCTGCTAATCTCAGTTTTGAAGAAGCAGTGACAATCCCTGGCACTTTCCTAACTGCTTACTATGCCCTGCAGCATTTGGGCAGGCTAAACAAAGGAGAGCGAGTTCTAATTCATGCAGCCGCTGGAGGTGTAGGTCTTGCTGCTGTTCAGCTAAGTCAGATGGTAGGTGCGGAAATATTTGCAACAGCAGGAAATTCCCAAAAGCGAGAGTTTCTACGCTCCCTCGGTATTAAGTATGTCATGGATTCAAGGTCTGTTGCTTTTGCTGATGAAGTGATGGAACTAACTGGCGGTAAAGGCGTAGACGTTATCCTCAACTCCTTGGCAGGAGAATTTATTCCTAAGAGTTTATCCGTTTTGGCAAAATTTGGACGTTTTCTGGAAATCGGCAAGCGGGACATCTACGAGAATAGCCAGTTAGGGCTATATCCTTTTCGGAATAATTTGTCGTTTTTTGCCATTAACCTGGGACAGGTGTGGCTAGAACGCCCGGATTTTACTGTCTCTCTATTTCGTGAAGTGATGCAGTGTTTCGAGGATGGGGTCTTCCAGCCACTTCCTTATAAGGTATTTCCCATTTCTGAGGTGGTGAGCGCATTTCGTTACATGAGGAAAACCAAGCATATCGGCAAGATTGTAGTGTCTCTTACAAAGTAGCGCTGGAATGTCCGCGCCTTGCCTTTTTTCTTCCACGTCTTTGGCCGTATAACCTAGAAAGCCGCCACTTTATTGATAAATCTTACCATCATTCATGGATATAAGGTTCAGATGATAGAAATCAGAAAAATTAAAGATACTACACAATCCATCTCACAACCTCCAGATTTAGTGCCAGTTTCCAGAGATGGCAAGTTACAGCTATCTTTTGCCCAACAGAGGATGTGGTTTCTCCATCAGTTAGATAACTCTAGTCCCTTTTACAATGAAAGTCTCCAAATACAGATTATCGGTGCGCTAAATGTGACAGTTTTGGAGCAGAGTGTCAACGAAATTATCCGTCGCCACGAAGCGCTGCGGACTACTTTTCCCACGATAGAGGGTGTCCCTTTCCAGGTGATCGCGCCAACTTTGACCATAACTCTGCCCCTAGTGAATTTGCAGGGTTTAACAGAAGCCTCTGTGCAACAGTTAGTTACCAGGGAAGTGCGCCAACCCTTTGACTTGGTAACGGGTCCTCTGTTGCGAGTTACCCTGCAGCAGCTTTCACCCGAAACACACTTGCTGATATTGACCATACACCACATCATTACGGATGGCGGATCAATGGGGATATTCTTCAAAGAGTTAGGAAGCCTCTATCAAGCCTTCATTAATGGTGAGCCTTCTCCCTTACCAGAGTTAACCATACAATATGCTGATTTTTCAGTTTGGCAGCGACGGTGGTTGACTGGGGAAGTTATGCAAAAGCAACTTGACTACTGGAAACAACAGTTAGCTGACACACCGCCCTTGTTGAAGTTGCCAACCGATTATCCACGTCCCCCAGTTCAGGCTTTCTGTGGTGCTACCAGGTTATTTGAACTTGACCCGGATTTGACCTTTCAACTCAAAACCCTCAGCAAAAAATCAGGCGTCACTTTGTTTATGACCCTGATGACGGCTTTTGTGACTTTAATCTATCGTTACAGCTCTCAGGAGGATATTTGTGTTGGCTTCCCCATTGCAAATAGGGAATACAGCGAACTTGATCCGGTAATTGGTTTTTTTGTCAATACCTTAGTGCTGCGTACCCAGATCGAAGGGAATGCTAGTTTCTCTGAGTTGCTCGAAAAGGTGGGGCATCTAGCCTTAGACGCATATGCTCACCAAAATGCACCGTTTGAGAAAGTAGTAGAAGCCTTACAACCGGAACGTTCCCTTGGTTACAATCCCCTGTTTCAGGTGACGTTTTCCATGCAGAATTTATCGCTGGATACATTCGAGTTACCTGGTATTAAGCTGACTCCAAGGCGGGTGGAGCGGGGTACGGCTCAGTTTGATTTGAGCCTGGGAATTCGGCAGACACAAAAGGGACTAATCGGGTCATGGGAATATAACAGCGACCTGTTTGAGCCAGATACAATTGCTCGGATGACGGGTCATTTCCAAACTTTGTTAGAAGCGATTGTTGCTAATCCCGACCAAAGAGTTGGGGAATTACCTTGGCTAACTGAGGCAGAAAGATATCAGTTATTAGTGGAATGGAACAACACCACAAAAGAGTATCCCTTCGATAAGTGTATCCATGAGTTATTTGAGGAACAGGTGACGCGATCGCCCGATGCCATTGCGGTAATTTTAGAAGGCGAACAACTAACCTACCGAGAGCTAAACCAACAGGCAAACATAATAGCACATCACCTGAGATCGCTAGGAGTCGGGCCTGAAGTTTTGGTGGGAATTTGTGTAGAGCGATCGCCCTTAATGGTAATAGGATTGTTGGGAATTCTCAAAGCGGGTGGTGCTTATGTCCCCCTAGATCCAGCCTACCCTTCTGAGCGCTTGGCTTATATGTTGAGTGATTCTCAGGTTAAAGTGCTGCTAACTCAGGAAAAATTGGCATCCTCATTACCTGTGAGTGCAGCACGGGTAATATGCTTGGATAGCAATTGGCAGAATATCGGCGCTCATAGTGAAGAAAATCCACTCACTGAGGTTAAAGCTAGTAACTTGGCTTATGTGATTTATACTTCTGGGTCTACCGGAAAGCCAAAAGGAGTGACGATCGAGCATCGGTCTATTGTCAATTTTACCTCATCTTCTATAACGATATACAACATTACACAGTCAGACCGCGTTCTCCAGTTTGCTTCCATTGCCTTTGATGCGGCGGTGATAGAAATTTTCCCTTGCCTGAGTGCAGGCGGAACACTCGTTCTACGGACAGACGATATGCTAGTGTCTGGCAGCAGATTTGTGCAACGATGCCACGAGTGGGGAATAACAATGATGGATTGGCCGACATCCCACTGGCATCAGGTGATGGTGGAACTGGCAGAGACAGAACAGACACTTCCAGAATCGTTGCGGGTGGTATCTGTTGGAGGAGATGCTGTCTTGCCAGAAGCCTTAAAGCTGTGGCAAAGTTGCGTGAAGGGATTGGCGAATCCTCCGCAATTACTCAATGGCTACGGACCGACGGAAACAACAGCCGTGAGTACATACTATGACTTGTCCGAGTTCATAGCCAATAATCCTGCTGCTTCTTGTGTACCCATCGGCACCCCCATCGGGAATCTGACTACGTATATTCTGAACCATTACCTCCAACCTGTGCCAATTGGTGTTCCAGGGGAATTGCACATTGGTGGTTTAGGCTTGGCTCGCGGTTATCTGGGTCGCCCAGATTTAACGGCAGAGAAATTCATTCCCAATCCGTTTAGCAATGAACCTGGGGCGCGCCTGTATAAAACTGGCGACCTTGTGCGCTACCTCAGCGACGGCAATATCGAGTTTCTGGGTCGAATTGACAATCAGGTAAAAATTCGCGGCTTCCGCATCGAATTGGGAGAAATTGAAGCTGTACTAACCCAGCATCCTGAGATAGACCAAGCTGTGGTTGTGGTACATGAAGACCAGCCAGGTAACAAACGCTTGGTTGCCTATGTTGTACTGAAAGGGGCATTAAATTCAAAAGAAGATTTGGCCCACAAGATTAAGGCAGATATCAGACAACAACTACCGGAATACATGGTTCCGGCAACGCTGATAATACTGAGTGTTCTGCCACTCACACCTAACGATAAAGTAGACCGTCGCGCTCTTCCACCCCCCGATCCAGTCGTGCGAGTTCTTGCTTTGGAGATACCGCAAACCAAGGTAGAGAAGCTCATTGCTGATGTTTGGCAGAAAATTCTTCTCTTAGAAAAAGTTGGGCTGGATGACAATTTCTTTGACATGGGAGGAACTTCCTTACGATTAGTCCAAGTTCGGGAGGAATTGCAAATAATTTTTACCAAAACAATATCAATGGTAGAGATGTTTCAACATCCAACAGTCAGAACCTTGGGAGAACTCTTAAGCAAACAGGAATTCCAAACACCAGATGCGATCAAATCAGAAGCAGAACGAGCCGAGCTCCGCAGCAGCAGTCAAGCTGACATGAACCAACGGAGGAATATCAGGCAACAGTATCGATCGCAGAAAAAACAGTAAATCAGGAGCAATTGAGATAATGAATTCTTCCAAAAATGATATTAGAGAATCAGACATAGCTATTATTGCCATGTCTGGGCGTTTTCCAGGAGCGAAAAATATAGATACCTTTTGGGAAAATTTGCGTCTCGGGGTCGAGTCTATTTCCTGGTTCTCCGATGAAGAACTCCTGATGAATGGAGTTCCTCCAGAACTGCTGCAAAATCCCAATTATGTTAGGGCCAGCGCCGTGCTGGATGACATCGAATTCTTCGATGCCAATTTCTTCGGATTTAATCCCAAAGATGCTGAGATTCTTGACCCGCAACAGCGCCTCTTTTTGGAATGTGCTTGGGGAGCCTTGGAACAAGCTGGTTATCACCCCCAAACCTACGCAGGGTCAATCGGCGTTTATGCTGGCTTGAGAGCAAGTGATTATCTGCTCAAAAATCTTTATCTAAATCCGGCTGTTTCCAGGACAGTCAGCGCATATCAATTAATGCTCGCTACGGACAAAGATTTGCTACCTACAAGGGTAGCCTACAAGCTAAATTTTACCGGTCCAGCAGTAAATATTCAAACAGCTTGTTCAACTTCCTTAGTCGCCGTACATATGGCCTGTCAAAGTTTGCTAAATGGCGAATGCGACATGGCTTTAGCTGGCGCTGTTACTATCAGAATTCCCCAAAAAGAGGGTTATTTATATCAAGAGGGTATGATTGCATCCCCTGATGGTCACTGTCGCGCCTTTGATGCCAAAGCACAAGGAACGCTTGCTGGCAACGGTGTAGGTATTGTGATGCTCAAGCGTGCAACAGATGCTCTCGCAGACGGAGATTATATCCACGCCATCATTAAAGGTTCCGCCATTAATAACGATGGTACGAACAAGATAGGGTTTACAGCGCCCAGTGTTGAAGGTCAAGCAGCAGTGATTGGGGAAGCACAAGCGATCGCGGGTATAGATGCTGAGACAATTACCTATATAGAAGCCCACGGTACAGGAACAGAACTTGGCGACCCGATTGAAATTGCTGCCCTCACTAAAGCTTTCTACAACAGTACCAAGAAAAAACACTTCTGCGCTATTGGTTCGGTGAAGACGAATATCGGGCATCTGGATACAGCCGCAGGTATGGCAGGTCTAATTAAGACAGTTTTGGCTCTTAAGCACAAACAAATCCCCCCAACTTTACATTTTGAAAGCCCCAATCCGACAATTGATTTCGCCAACAGTCCCTTTTATGTCAACACTAAGCTATCGGAGTGGAAAACCAATGGTGAACCCCGGCGCGCTGGGGTAAGTTCGTTCGGTATTGGGGGGACGAATGCCCATATTGTTCTGGAAGAAGCTCCTGTTTTAGATCCGAGAACACCAGACGAGACAAAGAGCAAAAGACCGTATCAGTTATTAGTGCTATCTGCTAAAACGAGTTCTGCTCTAGACACAGCAACCAAAAATCTCACTGAATATTTTAAGCAAAATCCTGAATTAAATTTGGCCGATATTGCTTCTACCCTGAGTGTCGGTCGTCAGGCTTTTGAGCATCGGCGTATTCTAGTTTGTTCTGAGTTGGATGAGGCGGTAACAACACTTCCAGAACAGCTTTTGACAAATCATACAAAATCCTCAACCCCTTCAGTCATCTTCATGTTTTCCGGTCAGGGTTCTCAATATGTCAACATGGCACGAGAAATCTACCTGACTGAAGCAATTTTTCGCGAACAGATCGATCGTTGTGCAGAATTACTGCAACCCGAATTAGGACTGGATTTGCGCGACATTATTTACCCCAGTCCCGATCGAACTGAAGAAGCAACAAAGCAACTGCAACAGACTGCAATTACTCAACCAGCCCTGTTTACCATCGAATACGCTCTAGCTAAATTATGGGAATCTTGGGGAATCCAGCCGCAAGGTTTCATTGGTCACAGTATCGGTGAATACGTCGCCGCCTGTTTAGCCGGTGTTTTCTCCCTTGAAGATGCCCTGTGCTTGGTCGCAGCGCGCGGACGGATGATGCAGCAACTTCCGCCGGGAGCAATGCTTTCAGTACCTCTGGCCCCAGAAGCACTAGAAGCGCTCCTTGGAGTAGAACTCTCTGTGGCAGCGATTAATGAGCCATGCCGCTGCGTGGTTTCCGGGACTATGGAAGCAGTTGCCAATTTGCTTCATCAGCTTGGCGAGCAGGGGATTGAGTGTATCCGCTTGCGAACATCCCATGCGTTCCATTCCCAGATGATGGAACCTATCTTGAAGCCGTTTGCACAACGAGTCAAACAAGTCAACTTAAATCCCCCACAAATTCCTTACCTGTCCAATGTCACAGGAAAATGGATTACTGCTGCCCAAGCAACAGATCCCGACTACTGGGCAGAACACTTGCGCCATACAGTGCAATTTGCACTCTCAATGGAAGAGTTGTTGAAAGAACCCGACCAAATCCTGCTGGAAGTTGGTCCGGGAAAGACTTTGAGTACATTGGTCAAACGACACCCAAATAAAGTAGCCTCACAGGTGGTACTCTCTTCAACGCGCCATCCGCAACAATCCGGCTCAGATGTAGCGTTCTTGCTGAATACATTAGGACAACTGTGGCTGGCTGGTGTCAAGGTAGATTGGTCGGGATTCTATGCCCAAGAGCAGCGTTATCGCGTCCCCTTGCCGACTTATCCCTTTGAGCGCCAGCGGTACTGGATTTCACCCCAAAAACAGGTAGATTCTATTGGCTTAGAGCAAGAGAAATTAAATGTTGCGTCTGCACTAGGCAAAAAGCCAGACATAGCAGACTGGTTTTACATCCCATCGTGGAAACGCTCCCCGCTACTAGCCCATCAACAAGGCGAGACATCAATTCTCGGCAACATACTGGCGTTTACTGATGAGTGCGGGTTAGGGGAAGAACTTGTGCAACGACTGGCACAAGAAGGTCATCCGGTAGTTGTTGTTAAAGTTGGGGAATCGTTTATCAAGCAAAGCGATTACCTTTATATCCTTAATCCCGGACAGAGCAATGACTACGACACCTTGCTTTCTGAACTTCGTGCCTTGAATTTGCTGCCAAACAGCATCATTCATTTATTGAGTGTCACCCAGAAAGATTGTGCTGAATTCAATTGGGAATGGGTTGACAAAGCGCAAGACTTTGGATTTTACAGTTTGCTGTATCTTGCACAAGCCCTAGGAAAACAGAATTTTACTGACGAGTGTCAACTCACCATCGTTTCCAACAATATGCAGGAAGTGGCGGGAGAAGAGTGGCTATGCCCGGAAAAAGCGACCCTAATCGGACCTGTTAAAGTAATTCCGCGAGAATACTCAAATATAACCTGTCTTAGCGTTGATATTGTGATGCCCCAATCAACCCATAAAAAAGAAATACTGCTCGACCAGCTACTGCATGAACTAAAAGCAAAATCAGAGGATTCGGTTATCGCCTACCGGGGAAATTATCGTTTAGTGCAAACTTACGATCCAGTACGATTGGAGCAGTCTGGCAACGAGATATCACAGTTAAGGGAAGGAGGTGTTTATCTAATTACAGGGGGACTAGGAGGTATTGGATTTGTACTGGCAGAACATTTAGCTAATACCATAAGAGCCAAACTAATTCTCACAGGGCGTTCGGGTTTTCCCGATCGTTCTGAGTGGAAACAATGGCTAGATACTCATGATGAGCAAGATGAAATCAGCCGTAAAATCCGGAAAATAGAGAAACTTGAAGCCAACGGATCTGAGGTGTTAATCGTTTGCGCTGACCTCGCCAATCAGTTGCAAATGCAAGAGAAAATCGCCAAAGCAATGGATAGCTTCGGCAAAATTAACGGCGTTATCCACACGGCGGGTGTTCCGGCTGGTGGAGTCATTCAGCTAAAAACACTCGAAATGGCGTCAGGCACTCTGGCAGCAAAAGTAAAAGGCACACTGGTTCTTGATAGTATCTTTAAGGATATGCAGTTGGATTGGTTTGTCCTGTGTTCATCACTGACCTCGATAGTAGGAGGATTTGGACAAGTAGACTATTGTGCCGCCAACGCCTTTCTAGACTCTTTTGCTCACTATAAAACCAACCGAGATGGTACAAAAACCATCTCCATCAACTGGGATACTTGGCAAGAAGTGGGTATGGCAGTAGAAGCCGCGAAGCGTTTAGCTTCGGGAGCAAAGTTTTCCCCCGCTCAGTTAAAAGAAGTCACCCACCCTTTATTTGACCAATGTATAGTCGAGGGCGAAGAGCAAGCAATCTATATTACTCAATTTAGCGTTAACAAACACTGGGTTCTGAATGAACACAGGCTCATGGGTAAGGCAACACTTCCAGGAACTGCCTATCTGGAAATGGTCAGAGCCGCTTTTGAAAACCATGCTCATACTGGAGCAATGGAACTTCGAGAAGTCTTTTTAATGAAGCCTTTAGTGGTCGAAGAGGATGAGGAAAAAGAAGTACGCACGCTCTTGAAAAAACGCGGAGATGGGTGGGAATTTTCAATTATCAGCCGCTCAGAAGCAGAGCTTACATGGCAGGAACATGCTAGGGGGGAAATCTTCACCCTAGAAGCCGAATCGCCTCAAATATATGATATCGAAGAAATTGAAGCCAGATGTAACGAGCGGGAAATCACACTCACCGAACTTGGGAAGCCTTCTCAAACAGGAGACCTAAAATTCGGACCAAGGTGGGAGATATTTAGGCACAAGAAAATAGGAGAAAACCGGGGAGTCGCTATCTTTGAGTTACCCGAAGCGTTTGTGGCTGATGTCAATTCATATAAGTTGCATCCAGCTTTACTTGATGGTGCTATCAATTTTCTAAGTGCTACAGATGAAGGATTGTATTTACCGTTTTCCTTTCAGAAGCTTCGGATAAAACAACCTCTGCCAGCCAAGGTATATAGCTACATGAGATATACCAAAAATCAGCAGTTCTCCAAAGAAACTCTGAAGTTTGACATCACAATTATGGACGAGCATGGAAGAGAATTGATGGAGATTGAAGAGTACACCTTAAGGAAGTTTGCTCCTGACCCTAAAGACAACAAAGCTAACACGGAAGAAATAGCAAGGGCAGCACTTCCTAACTTTTCTCCCTCGGAGAAGTCTTTTGGGACAGCCACACCAGCACCCTTATTTCAACAACTCCTGAAGCATGGCTTATTGCCCACAGAGGGCGTAGAGGTCTTCCATCGCATTCTGTGTAATTCAATATCTCAGATTTTGGTTTCGACACAGGGTTTAGAGACCGAAATAAAGCAAGCCAAGGGGGAGAAAAGACTTAAGCAACGTCAGGATTTAGAGGAGTCTGTGCGCTCCCAATCAAGAAGTTCACGACCAGCATTGATGAATGCTTATGTGGCTCCTAGAAACGAGATGGAGCAAATAATCGCTCAAATTTGGCAAGATTTTCTGGGGATTGAGTCGATAGGAATTTATGATGATTTCTTTGAGTTAGGTGGAGACTCCCTCTTAGGGATTCAGCTAACTTCTAAGTTAAGCAAAACTTTACAAAAGAAAATTTCTCCCAATAGTCTCTTGAATGCCCCTACTATTGCTACACTGGCTGAATTCCTTGAGATGACCAATTCTTCATCTGCTACTGCCAAGGAAAAGAATCGGCGCTTAAACTCTTCTTTACTGGTGCAACTTCATAAAGGTAGCAGCCAAAAACAACCATTCTTTTTAATTCATCCGGTTGGTGGTTCTGTTTACAGCTATCGCTATTTAGCTTACAATCTAGAAGCGGATTTACCAGTTTATGGATTACAGGCACGAGGTTTGGATGGAGAAGGGGAACCCCTGACCCAAATTGAGGAAATGGCTAAAAGCTATCTTGGCCTGCTGCAGACCGTTCAGCCAGTCGGTCCCTACCATCTCGGTGGGTGGTCTTTAGGTGGCCTCGTTGCCTTTGAGATTGCCCAACAGTTACATCAGCAAGGGCAAGAAGTATCCAACCTCGTTATGATAGATAGCTTTACCCCCACAGCCGCTAAGATCTCCTCAGAAATTGATGAGGTGAGCTTGGTAGCCGATTTCGCTAGTTATACAGGCAATGTTGTTGGTCAAGAGTTTTCAGTATCTGTAGCTGAACTCAAACAACTCAATCCAGAGGAGCAATTGCAGTATATTCTAGTACAGGCTAGAAAATTCGGAGTCTTGCCACCAGAAATTGGGTCAGAGCAAATCCGCCACAGGTTGGAAGTTTTCAAAGCAAACTCGCAAGCGATGGCTCGCTATACGCCCCAACCCTATTTAGGTCGAATTACTTTTTTCTGTGCTGACGAGTCAATGAAGCAGAATCAAGACCCAAGTCTTGGCTGGGCTTCTGTGGCAGCCGGAAGTATCATTACGCATAATATGCCTGGCAACCACTACTCCATTATTGAAAGTGAAATTCTTACTAAAAAGTTGAGAACTTATCTTAATTGATGAATGATGGAAAAACTTACCAAGAGATTAGTCATTTTTTAAATAAGGAGGTCTTGTTATTAAATGAAAATGCAAAAAGATTAAAAACAAAGGAAACTGGGATAAGCCAGTGATGCTTGCTCCAATCATAATCAAATAAAGCCAGTAATTGGAAGAATTAATATGCAGATTAAACCCGGTATTGAGACTCTCGCTGTTCACGCAGGATACCCGCTAGACCCCGGCACTGATGCTGTTACACCAGCAATTCACCTATCTACTACTTTTGCCAGACAATCAGATGGGAGTTATCAGCACCCGTATGATTACATTCGCTGTACCAACCCAGGACGCGACAACTTAGAAAAATGCCTGTGTGAGTTGGAAGGGGGAGAAGCAGCAGCCGCAGTCGCTTCCGGTTCTGCCGCAGCCGCAAGTGTGTTTCTAGCATTGGAACCAGGGGCGCATGTTGTAGCCCCTCGCGACGCTTACTGTGGCACGGGTTTATTGCTGAACACCGTGTTTGCACGCTGGCATCTGAAGTCCACCTTTGTGGATATGACCGATTTGAATCAGGTGGAGAAAGCCATCAGTATCCCTAACACCCAATTGGTTTGGCTGGAAACCCCCTCAAACCCATTGCTCAAGATATCAGATATTGCAGCGATCGCACAAATGGCTCATCAGGTAGGAGCGAGGTGTGTTTGTGATAACACCTGGGCAACGCCTGTACTACAACGTCCGTTAGAGTTAGGAGCAGATTTAGTGACCCATTCTTCCACCAAATATTTGGGGGGACACGCCGATGCGATGGGCGGGGTTATCGTATCCAAAGTGAAAGATGAGTTTTTCGAGCGGATTCGGCAGATTCAGGTTGGCATGGGGATTGGGAACGCGCCATTCGATGCTTGGTTAATTCTTAGAGGCATTCAAACTTTGCCTTTGCGGATTAAGGCAAGTTCAGAAGCAGCAAGTTACATTGCCCAATTTTTGAGTAACCACCCTAAAGTTAAGCGAGTTTACTATCCGGGGTTAGCAGAACATCGAGGTGCGGAACTAGCTGCCCGACAAATGCTCTACGGCGGTGGTATGGTTTCTTTTCAGGTAGGTAGCCGAGAGGAAGCCTTTCAAGTTGCAGGGAAATTGCAGGTGTTTACTTCAGCAACCAGCTTGGGAACAGTGAAAAGTTTGGTGGAAATCGGGGCACTCATGGAATCAATGCAAAACCTCGATACCAGCAGTGTTGAAGCCGTTATACCTGACGACTTATTGCGCTTATCAGTTGGTATTGAGGACGTAAAAACGCTGATTTGGGATCTCGAACAAGCTTTAAGCTGAAGTTCGCGTGCCAATCCCTACATTCTGTGCTTGAAGACTATGTTGGCAGAGAGAAAAAGTCATCTCCAGGACTGGCACCTGACAAACTTGCTGGCAGCCAGACTGAATTTTTTGTGGAACCAAATTTCTACTAATGAGGGTTCTATTTTCATCAAAAATACACCTAAATTTATAAATCTGTTTGGCTTGGGGAACGAAGGGTGGCGATCGCGCTTTGAATTAAAGTCGGTGTATTTTTAGCAGAAATAAATATTCCTCCTGATTGGCGATCGAATTGAGCATAGTTTTTATCCTGAAGATAAATTTGATGTGCCTTGGGAACATTCCAGAAGGGAATTGCCGGATTCAAATGGTGAACAAGATGATAACTCTCATTGTGCATTCCTGTCAAAAATTTTTCCAGCCAATGACTGTGACGATTGCGAGTATTGTAGAGATTAATGCTATTGTTCATCAAGGGATAATGTTCGCTCATCTCAATAAACCAGCCAATGATTTGGAAGGTGGTTAAATAAGGAACAATCCAAAATAGCAAAATATACTTGCCCAATCCAAACCCGATGAAAACAGATGCTATAACTCCCAGGTAAACAATCATGACAATCGTCTCTTGACGATTGCGTTTATCCAGAAGCCGATGCTGGATTAAGGAACACAAGTAGCTGGGAACTTTTGCCAATAAAAATGGCAAAACTATGTTGTGGAGCGTAAACTTTTCCACAGATTGAGGTCGAGCATACCATCCTGCTTCAATAGCAAATTTGTAATCTGGATCTAGTTCAATATCGCCGAAATGTCCGTGATGAAATCGTACATGAGATTCTCGATAAGACCCCATTGTTTGTAAAACAAAGTAGCCAGAAAAAAAAGTACCGATCGCAAAATTAAAAAATTTATTTTTGGCTAAAGTTTTATGAGATGCTTCGTGGAGAAGCGTCGCCAAGGCACGCTGACGAGACCCAATAATTAAAACTGCCACAGGGTAAAGATACCAGGAAACTGAACAAGTGGCTGCCATCAAAAAAATTATAACATAATCCTCTAGAAGAGCGAGGAAACAATGCCAGTTGTCTAATTTTGATAAAGAAGATATTTCTTGGCAAATCTCATTCTCAAACTGGTAACTTTTACACTCCATAGTCATTCTTTTTCAATTCCCAGCTTCTTCAATAATTAGAACTGAAGCTCGCTCTCAAAGATGGCAGCTTCCTTAAACAGATGCCTACAGTTGGTCTTGCTACCCATATTCGCGATACTCGTTCAGCATGGGAGTGAAATTCAACTGCCTGCTGAGATTAGCATACAACAGACCCAAAAATTGATTGAGTTCGGCAGAAAAGGTAACGTCTGCTTCCTGAAAGTCCAAGTAGAGAGTCTTGTATCCACAATGCGTGGCAAGATTCAGAATCCGGGAGAGTAGGGAATTTTTTCCCGGCAGTCTGGGTGCTTTGATGCGGAGCGATCGCCCAGATTCACTAATTTCTTTATAGGTGAGTTCTGCGATCGGGGGGCGATTAATGTAGAGAGGAGAGTCGAGCGGCAAACAACCCCTAGGAATTGTTGGTTCGCTTTGTGTGGCTGGGGCTTTTAAATTATTTTCTGCCTCTGTATTATCTGTAGAAGTTTGGTACTTCTGCTGCACTCTAAAAAGCCAGTTATCTTCTTCTATTACCAATTCGTTGCGATCGCAAATTCGTGATAATTGCTCGCCATCCCCTGAGTATGAAGCCTCCACAAAATCAGTGGCAACTGGCAACTGATTAGTGGTAGGCGTTAGTGGTGGGTCTATTACTTCTACCAACAAAAAGGTAACAGGTAACTGGTCACTATTGACTGTTTGACCTGTCCGGGAGAGCAGATATTGCTTCAGCACTAAAAACAGATTTTTTTTCGTCACCCTCTCCCCTAATGTTTTTGAAAATGCCTGCCACAACTGGGAGCCAATTTCTTTGATGTGAGCGATACTATAGGCACAATCGGGTGCCATCTCGCTATAACCGCGTCCGCGCCATGACTGACACAGGATGAAGCGTTCAAGGGAACTGAGTTTCCTAGAGAGCAGACTTTGTTCTACAGTATCTAAAACTTCATCAACATTCATGTATTCACTCCATTTGAGTAGTATGCACGCAGCAAGTTAGAATCAGACTCTTTTGCGTGATTGTGAAAATTTATGTGCGATTTGAACAAAAGCGATCGCCTTGATTTTCCAGCCAGATCATCAAACACCATGCGATCGCACTCCCTTACCCTCAAACCTAATTAAAGGGAAAAGGACATTCCAGCGCCCAGTTAGTCTGACTAAAGTGCGTTAGATCGAGCTAGAGCGATCTGCTTGCAGCAGCGCTTCGCTATCGCAGAAGTAGTATGGACAAAATAGAGGTTGGGTTTCATGAAGTCAACCCAACCTTGTATCTTAAGAGCGATCGCACTAATGTTTGGATTCCTTATCGTGTACTTGAGACACTGCAACTATCATTAGATACACACCTTCGTAGTAGGTTTTAGTGGAGTTTCTACTGGAGCTAGGAAAATGCTACTTGCTGTGCAGTAAGCTCACAGGCGTTATCACTCTCCTTAAGCCATGCGTCACATGGAAATTCAAACTTCTGCTGTTGTGTGAGATTAGTAACTACTATTTTATCCAATTCCCATGCAGCACCAGGCTTCGTGTTATTATGCCATACGCTGATTTTTTGGAGCTTACCAACATCTTCTAAATTCAGCGTCATAGTATCCACGTTCCCATTTTCAAAAGCATTTCCGTGGATTAGATGGTTAAGTTCGCCTGTATCGACTTCTCCCCGTTCTCCATAAAGTTTTAAGGAAACTTTGGCATCAGTTCCAGCACCCGAACTTGTACCAGTATGAACATCGATTTGAAAAATAGCTTGACCTGTCAAAGGAGATCCATTGAGTTCAACGGCGTTGTTGTCCCCCTTAAGCTCTGTGTAACAGGGAAACTCAAATCTCTGCTGTCTTATGAGATTGCTAACTACTATTTTATCTAAAAACCATCCAGAATAAGAACCCGTGTTATCATGCCATACTTTGAGTTTTTCGATTGTACCAACATCTGTTAAATTCAGCATCACAGTATCCACGCTTCCTCGTTCAAAACCATCTCCGTTGATCAGAGGGTTAAGTGCGCCTGTATCGACTTTTTTTTCCCCTTCTCCATCAAGTGTTAGGTAAACTTTGGCATTAGTTCCAGCATCCGAAATGTCACCAGTATGAACATCGATTTGAAAAATAGCTTGGCCGATCAAAGATGGTGGATTAAAGGCATCATCTTCGCAAGTTGCCAGCTTTCTCAAATCACAAAAAGGATTCTCATTTAAAATTGATTTCAGAGTTTCGATAGACTTCTTGCCAACAAATATCCCATCAACACCCATCCGCAAATACTTGATCATGGAGTCTTTTGACCCAAGCGTCCAAACGTAAACCTGTTTAATTTTTTTATGGCTTGCTTTGAGTCTGATGGCTTCTGCAATCGAGGGAAAAACATTTGGACCAACAAACCCATAGGAGATGCCATTGCCATAGAAGAAGTTGTTTACACCTCGACCTTCAAAATAGCTTGACACTTCATTTGGGTGATTGTGGTAGTCAATCGCTACACCTTCTCTGATCTTTAAGCAGCCTGTTCCTATTATTTCGTCAAAAAAGTTGCGTTCTTTATACGTTGCCACAGAGATGAGGATATTGATGCCAGTGTCGTTGGCAAGGTTCTCTCTGATTGTTTCTAGCAGTTTATATGCTATGTCTGGCTCATCAGAAACACTGGATTTACAATCAAAGATGATTAGTGCTAATTTGGGGTAACATTCCGCCGCATATTTTTTGACTTCCGTCAAATATTCTGTCAAATCATATCGATCAGAATCAGAGGCATCATGATTCACAATAACCTTGCCTGAAACGTATCGGAGATCGCATTCGACAGCGTTTGCGCCGTCTCTAATTGCTTCTTTAACTTTTTCTGGAGAGTTACACCGATGAGCAATGAGATAAAATGGATGTTGTGACATTGCGAATCCTGTTTTTCTAATTTATTCAAGTTCTAGAGACTATTCTAGAAGGTAAGAGAATAGTAGTTGCCCGAAGGGTAGAGTGCAATACTTATTATTAAACTGACTAACTGTTCTAAAAGAATCAACTAGCAAGCTTAACTTAAAGAGTTACCCGAGGGCTTATCTCCTCCAAGGAGACTATACCCTACCCTTCGGGAATGCTTCGGTTAGGGAAAGGCTACCCTACTGGCGAATTTTAGGTACTTTAGGACTAGCCAATGCGTCGAGCACATACTGTGGCATTGAAACTCCCTTTCGATATGTCTCAGCCTTAACCACGCTCGGACTATAAGAGATGGTTATCGTGTAGGGGAATTCTCGCCCGTTTCGTTTTATTGTGCCAACCTCATCAACTCTAAACCATTCCTCCTCTAAATAGAGGAGTATTCCAGGTTGTGGAGTGTAGGTTTGCGTCACGGAGCTGGTAGTTGTTAGGCTCGTGTTCTTCTCCTGTCGTTTAGTCAAAGCCTCTGTCATTGACGTCCCAATCGAGGCAGAAACCTGCACTTCTGAGGTACCACCAGCAACTGACACTTCCGTGTTCAATGTATTTTCAACTACCTTTTCTGTACTCTGACCTTCTGAGGCCATTGACTGTACTGAAAAAACAACATTCTGTTGATAACCAGTTACCTCAGAGTCTCGCCAATCCAGTATTTTACATTGCTTACCAATATGAATCGTCTTAGTATCTTTGATTTGAAACGTTATTTCCGGTGGACCGTCTTTTGAGGAAAGCGTTTTCTTTAATCCATTCTCTGGGTTGATCCAATCATTGTAGTTGAAAATAACCTCTTTTTTTGTGTCGATATCTTTAACTTTCACCCAATTTAAGTACCATTCTGATTTCGAGTGCTTATTGTCATGACTTATGATCACTTGTTCGGGGATACCAATGAGCTCGTCAGACGAAACTTCGTAAGTATCCTCATCCCCTTTTTCAAAATCGTCATATCCAGGTTTATCCAATTTTTCTTCCGCCGTGCTTCCCAAATCACCGATGATTTGAATGTAAACGTTTGCATCTGTTCCAGCGTCCGGGCGATCGCCGGTTTTTATTGTTACAGGATATTTGTGAGCCATTTTCTAATCTCCTTGAGTGGTCTAAAAATGCAAGTTCATCAAAAAACTTCACTATCTATTATTCAGTTTTCTAGCTCAACGAGCAATAGATAAAGTTGGTATGTTTGTGTAAAGTTATATTGCTGTAAACCACAAAACACACAATTAATGGCTTTTGTCAATATACTAAATTAGTCAATTAATGCCCCAACTAGAGCTAAAAGTTGGTTACATGAGGCGCGATGAGGAATGACTATTGACAAAGTTGCCGATCGCCCTTTTCCACCTCTGCGTTAGTCCGCAGATAATCTCGCACCCAATCGCAACCCGCTGCTACTACCCGATCTAGCTCAACAGACTGCTCTAAATTCCACAAAATTACCATTTTGTCCTCAGCAGCCGAGGCCAAAGTTTTGCCATCAGGAGCGAAAGCTAATCCCTTCACCCCACCACTATGTCCAATCAGATTGGTCAGCAATGTGCCGTCAGACTTCCAGAGTTTAATTATTCCATCATTACTCCCTGTAGCGATCGTCTGGCCCTCAGGGCTAAACGCTACACTCCAAATCCCAGAATCATGTCCCTCAAGAGTATGCAGTAACTTGCCGTCACGACTCCAAACTTTAGCCGTCCTGTCTTCACTCACCGAAGCAATCAATTCTCCATTAGGGCTGAAAGCTACGTCTATGACTGTACTATTATGACCTTGAAGAGTCTTGAATAAGCTGTCCTCACTTTTGACCTCCGATCGAGAATCTAGCTTGCGCTTCTTGTTCAAAACCTCAGCCAAACGCCAAAGCTTTACTGTCTTGTCACCACTGCTCGATGCAAGTGTCGAACCATCGGGACTAAAAGCAACCCCCCAAGTCCCCGCCGTATGCCCTCTAAAAGTAGCGATTTCGGTGCCATCGACGCGCCAAAGTTTGACGGTGCGATCGCTACTGCTCGATGCAACCATCTTACCGTCAGGGCTAAAAGCGACTCTCCTAATATTACCCTGATGCCCTTTGAGACTATGAAGCAGGGTACCGTCTAGACTCCAAAGCTTGATTGATTGGTCTGCACCAACAGTAGCGATCGTTTTCCCATCTGGACCGATCGCAACTGAGCCAAATTGAGCGTTTGGCCCTTTTAAGCGCCTATTGCTAATCCCGTCTTTTTGCCAGAGGATAGTCTCGTTCGGACTCGATGAAGCCATCAACTGTCCATCGGGACTAAAAGCCACTCCCCAAATTCCCCCTGTATGTCCCCGCAGGATTGTCAGCAAAGAATGTCGTAATTTCCAGAGTTTTACAGTGCCATCCCCAGATGCAGAAAATAGGGTGTCGCCGCTGGGACTAAATGCCAGATCTTGAATGCCACTGTTATGACCTTTAATCGCATTCAAAAAAGTACCGTCCTTGCTCCAGAATTTTAGCATCTTGTCGTCAGACCCCGAGACGATGCTCTCCCCATTCCGGCTGAAAGCTAGGGCGTTAATTGCCGCATTGTGTGCGGTGAAAGTCGTTAACAAACTGCCATCACGCTGCCACAGTTGCAGTTGACCATCTCCATTGCCTGTTGCCAGAATTTTACCGTTAGGACTAAAGGCAATTGAAAAGACAGGAGATTGAAGAGTTGAAAGTGTTTTCAGCAATGTGCCATCACGATCCCAGAATTTGATAGTGCCGTCGTCAGCAGCCGAGACAATCAGTTGTCCATCGGGGCTAAACACTACGGGTGTCAGGATCACGCCATGTTTCAAGGTCTTGAGCAATCTGCCATCGATGCGCCAGAGTTTGATTGTACCGTCCCCACTGGACGCAACAATCAGTTTTCCGTCAGGACTAAACTTGACTTTGCCCGTTGCAGCTTTAAACCCTGTCAAAGTTTTCAGGAGAGTGCCGTCACGTTGCCAGAGTTTAACAGTTGTATCTCCGCTTGATGAAGCAATGATCTGACCGTTGGGGCTGATGGCTACTCCTATCACGGGGCCTTGATGTCCTTTGATAGTGTGCAGTAACTTGCCTTCTTGCTGCCAAATTTGGATGCCATTTCCGATTGTTGCTACAGCAATCAACTTGCCATCAGAACTGACATCTAAGGCATTATTTACAGAGGCATAACCCGAAAAGCGGTTAAATTCAGCAGCTCCATAAATTGACCGCCTTAAAGCTAATTCTACCATTGTTTCTGTCGGTCGGTCGGTTGAGGACAAGTGTTTGAGTTCTCTTCTGGCTCTGAGCGCTTCCATTAACGCATCTAACCTTTGATCTAAGGCAAAGAGGGCTTGCGAATACCTAGCCATTTTTTGAATTTTTTCAATTTCCTCATTGCGTTGGCTAACGAGGGCTTGTTGGTACTGGAAGAACGCGAAGATGCCCGCTGCGATCGCGATTACTAAAGCGAACGAAAGTCCCGCAATTAAATAAGTTTGGCGTTTGGCACTTTTTTTCTTTAGCGCCAGCCTAGCTTCTACTTCTTTCAGACGTTCTGCTTCTAAAAATAATTGCAATTCTTGTCTGTCTACTTCTTGGCTAGCGGCTAAAAACTGATAGTCTAAATCGCTTAAACTTTTGCCCTGCGACCAGGTTTGAGCGTCTTTTAAAGCTTGTCCGCGCAAGAGGCGGGATTTATCCTGTTGCCGTGAAGCTACCCAAGCATCAAACACCTGCGAGTAAGGACGCAATGCCGCTAATTTTTTTTCAACCCATGGAAGATTAAATACTTGTTGATAGATGCGATTTTTTACCTTTAATATTCCCTCGTATCTAACCACTAAGCCACTAAGTAACAATTCAATTTGTTCTTGACTATCATCACTTTTTATGTTAATTCCTTGCAAAATTTTTTGATATATGCCTAGAATTCTACCAGTGCGCGGACCGTTACGTTCAATGCGATCGCGTATAGTTCTCAGGTGTTCCGGTTCATCCTGCGATTCCCAACGCTCAATGATGCGAGTTTTGACCCAGTTCTCAATCCAGAACGATTCCGTACCTGGTGGAATGCGATTTGAGCGATCGTGCCCCATTGTCTGCTGACTCAATTGCACAACTAAATGACACAACTTCTGAGTCAGGAATGGTTGTCCCGCCGTCCAGTCTAAAATTACCCTCACAACCGATGCAGGCTGTGACACTGTTTTTTCCAGCCCTGCAATTAAGGGAGTCACTTCCTCCCACTCAAACCCTTTTAGTTCTATTGCTTGCCCAATATTGAACGGTGTCTTTGTTCTGTCTCGAATTAGATCCGAGGGAGTTGCTACCCCAAAAATCGCAAAGGTAATGCGTTGATATTCTGGGTTGATTGCCCGTTGGTTATAGCAGAAGCGAATGAAGGCAAAAAAGTCATCAATCGAAAAGTTAAGACCTAGTAGACTATCAACTTCATCGACAAATATAAACAGCCGTTCTTGGGGAAACTGCACCAGTAGCAATTCCTCAATAAACAACCGCAGCCGTTGCAGTAAACCGAGATCGTTGCGTTCTTGCCACCAACTTTTCAGGTTCAAGGTTTCCAGTAGCCCCAACTGTCGCCATAAGTCACCGACGAACCCTTTGTACCATTGCAGCGGAGTAATTTGTTCGCTTCCCACCACGCTCAAATCCACGGCAGCGCAGTGAAAGCCGTCTTGCTGGAGGCGATGCTTGGTTCGCACCAACAGTGAGGATTTGCCCATTTGCCGGGAGTTGAGTACATAGCAGAATTCTCCTCGCTTCAGGGCTTCATACAGTTGGGAGTCGGCTTGCCGCTGTACGTAACTAGGTGCATCAATAGTTAAACTGCCACCTAGTTGATAGCTATCTTGGGGCATAAAAGTTGATTAATTTAGCCTGTTTTTTCGTCAAAATCCTTATTCAGGCGGGGTTTCAGAAATACCGTGCGTTTGCCCTGTTCCGAATTCCGACTTTTCCGACTTGACTTTATATTATCAAATAAGCTTTGATATTAATGCAAACAAATTACGCTAGTTAGCGAGCTAGAAGTAACCCATGCTAACTAAACTTCAGAAGAAAAAATTGAACTTTTATTTTCATACCTTTGACACGGATCAAAATACAGGGCAAACGCATCTTGTCAATAACGAGGGATTTTAGCACTGCGGACTCGGCTTTATTGTTGTTTGTTGAGAACTATCTTTTCACCTGTAGCGCTTTTGTCTCTACTCCAACGCTATATATGGGAATTTATAAATTAGATGCGTTTACCCTGCCTACTCTTTTGGCATTTTCCTAAAATTTCAGCACAGTAAGTACGGAAGAACCTATTTTTTAGGTTGATAAAGTTTATTAATTCGGAACAATAAGGGAATATTAGCAGCAATGAGTGATTTTTCTGATAAAACCATGAGCCAAACTGCACATAACTCAGAATCACTTTATTCCCAGGATAAGTGCATCCATCAGTTATTTGAAGCACAGGTAGAGCAGAATATTAATGCAGTGGCAGTGATATGCGATCGTCAGTCGTGGACTTACCGTGAACTCAACGCCAAGGCCAACCAGCTAGCTAACTATCTCAGAAAGCGAGGCGTAAAGCCAGAAGTGCGAGTGGGAATTTGCGCCGAACGCTCCCTAGACATGGTTATAGCAATTCTAGGTATTCTCAAAGCAGGTGGTGCCTATGTTCCTCTAGACCCAGCTTATCCAAAAGAGCGCCTGGACTTTATTCTTAAAGAAACTAAAGCGCCATTGCTGTTGACTCAAAAGCATCTGGTTGAAAAGTTTATCCAAGAGGAAATTCAAGTCGTTTGTCTGGACGCAGATTGTGACACTATTGCCCAAGAGAGTGAGGAAACACCTAACACCGAGGTAACAATAGAAAACTTGGCTTATATCATGTACACTTCTGGCTCCACTGGCAAGCCAAAAGGAGTACAAATTACTCATGCCAACATCTCTCATTATATTCCAGCAGTCAGCCAAGTGATGCAAATTCAGCCTGAAGATCTCTATCTCCATGTGGCATCTTTCTCGTTTTCTTCCTCAGTCAGGCAATTAATGGTACCTCTGTTTCGAGGAGCTACCAGTATTATTGCCAATAGCGAACAAACCAAAAACCCCATCAGTTTGTTCGAGCTGATCCAGAAACAAGGAGTAACTATTGTTGACAGCGTACACTCAGTTTGGCGCTATGGACTTCAGGCATTAGAAACTCTCGATCAAAGACACACAGAGGCACTCACCAAATCTAAATTACGCACGATCGTGCTTTCTGGTGACTTACCGCCAGTTCAAATTTACAAGCAGCTACAAGACCTGTTTAAAGAGCGCTTAGACATTTTCAACGTTTACGGTCAAGCAGAAACCATTGGTAACTGTGCTTATTCGGTTCCAAACGACTTTGACCCTGAACGAGGATACATTTATATACCTGTAGGGTATCCTTATTCCCATAACAAAGCCTATATCCTCGACGAAAATCTTGAGCCTGTGACACCAGGAGAAGTCGGTGAGCTTTATATGGGTGGTGCTTGTTTAGCTCGTGGCTATCTCAACAGTTTAGAGTTGAATGCCGACAAATTTATCTCAAATCCTTTCAATAGCGATCCTCTTGAGCGATTATTCAAAACTGGCGACTTAGCGCGCTACTGGTCGGATGGCGCTATTGAGTTATTAGGTCGCACAGATTTTCAAGTCAAGATTAGGGGGATGCGGGTTGAACTAGGAGAAATTGAGTCCGCACTGGGACAGCATCCCAGCATTAAAGAAGCTGTGGTCATAGCAGCAGAGAATGAACAAAAGGAAAACCACCTTGTAGCCTACGTAGTTCCCAACTCATCTTTATCCAAAATTACCCAAACAGAACTGCGCGCCTACCTCGATCGCAAGTTACCAGATTATATAGTGCCTTCTGCCTTTGTGCTGCTTGATTCTTTACCTCTAACCCCTAACGGCAAAATAGATCGGCTTGCTCTACGGAGTCGAAAAGTTATAAATCCAGAACTAGAAGCTGCTTACGTAAAACCTCAAACCGACACAGAGGAAATCATTGCTACTATTTGGCAAGAGGTACTTCTCTTAGAATATGTTGGCATTCACGACAATTTTTTTGAACTGGGCGGACATTCTTTACTGATGGCTCAGGTTCACAGTAAATTGTCAAGCATATTAGAATTGTCAAATATATTAGGACAACAACTATCAATTGTGGAACTGTATCAATACCCAACAATACACTTGTTAGCTGACTACTTAACCCACAAGCAAAATCCCCAATTAAATTCCTCCAAAAACCATGAAAAAGTACAAATGGGTCGATCGAAAAAAGCTGCTTTACAGCAACAGCGAGAACGAAGACAAAAATCAAAACTGGGATAGATGTGTTCAGTCCTGATAGCGCAGCGTGTCGTCAGCCCTAGAAATACGCTCCATTGGATACCCGAAGGGTTGTTAGCGAATAAATTTAATTAATTTAAGGACAAGCAGATGCAGGAATTAGATTCACTTGATTTAGTCGATCGGTCAGCGATCGCCATTGTGGGGATGGCAGGTCGCTTTCCAGGGGCGAACAATCTCGATGAATTTTGGCAGAATCTTAAAAATGGGGTGGAATCTATTTCCCAATTCTCTGACGATGAACTTCTAGATGCAGGGATCGACCCGACGTTGTTGAGTCAATCAAATTACGTTAAAGCTAACCCCTTTTTGTCAGATACTGAACTGTTTGATGCTCGGTTCTTTGGCTTCAACGACCAAGAAGCTGCCATCACAGATCCGCAACACCGGATATTCCTAGAATGTGCTTGGGAAGCTATTGAAAGCGCTGGCTGCAATTTAGAAACTTACGAGGGTTTGATTGGTGTTTATGCCGGTTCGTGCATGAGCACCTATATGCTCAACAACCTCTATTCAAACCCTGACCTAAAAGACTCATTTGACAGTTTCCAATCATTGAGCAGTTTCCAAATGAGGATTGGAAACGATAAAGATTCTTTGCCAACACGGGTTTCTTACAAACTGAATCTCTGTGGACCTTCTGTCAATGTTCAAACCGCCTGTTCCACTTCTTTAGTAGCTGTTCACTTGGCTTGCCAAAGCTTGTTGCAAGGCGAATGCGACATGGTTCTAGCTGGTGGAGTTACAGTCCGGTTTCCTCAAAAAGCAGGTTATCTCTATCAACAAGGAATGATTTTTTCTCCAGATGGCCATTGTCGCGCTTTTGATGCCAAAGCCCAGGGAACTGTATATGGCGATGGTGTAGGAGTTGTGGTCTTGAAACGGCTTACAGATGCGATCGCTGCGGGTGACTGCATACACGCAGTTATCAAAGGAACAGCTATTAATAATGACGGTTCTAAGAAAGTTGGCTACACAGCTCCTTCTGTCGATGGTCAAGCAGCAGTGATTTTGGAAGCTCAAAACTTAGCTGAGATTGACCCGGAAACCATTAATTATATAGAAACTCACGGCACTGGAACACCTATTGGTGACCCAATTGAAATTGCAGGTTTAACAAAAGCTTTTCGTACCAGTACCCAAAAAAAAGGTTTCTGTGCAATTGGTTCAGTGAAGACAAATGTTGGACATTTGGTTTGGGCATCTGGTGTAGCAGGGCTGATTAAGACTGTCCTAGCACTTAAACATAAATTAATTCCGCCCAGCTTGCATTTTGAACAACCATTACCGAATATTGATTTTGCCAATAGTCCTTTTTATGTCAATACTAAGCTGTCGGAATGGAAAACTAACGGGACTCCCAGACGCGCTGGAGTTAGCTCCTTTGGCGTTGGTGGCACTAATGCCCATGTAATTCTGGAAGAAGGACCTGGGGAAAATGACGAGCAAAAGGCTACTGACGAAATTAATTCTGCTTTCCAGCGTCCGTTACATCTTCTAACTCTATCAGCAAAGACCCAAAAAGCACTGCAAGAATTAGCACAACGCTATCAGGAGTTTTTAGGTAAAAATCCGATGCTCGCCCTGGCAAATGTCTGCTTTACTGCTAATACCGGGCGCACCCATTTTAATTACCGCTTATCAGTAGTGTCTGAATCGATCGCACATTTGCAAGAGCAACTTGGTGCTTTTGCGGTTGGGGAAGAAACAGTTGGACTGGTAAGCAAACAAGTAAGCAGTCAGAAGTCTGCAAAAATAGCGTTTTTATTCACGGGTCAGGGTTCCCAGTATCTCAACATGGGAAGGCAACTCTACCAGACTCAGCCTACCTTCCGCAACAGTCTCGATCGCTGTAACGAAATCCTGCGTTCCTACCTGGAGAAACCCTTGCTTGAAGTCTTATATTCAGAACCTGGAGAAACTTCACCCATCAACGAAACAGCATATACCCAACCCGCTTTATTTGCCTTGGAATATGCTCTGTTGCAATTGTGGAAGTCCTGGGGTATAGAGCCTGATGTCGTTATGGGTCATAGTGTTGGCGAATATGTAGCTGCTGTAAGTGCAGGGGTATTCAGTCTCGAAGATGGTCTAAGGCTAATTGCAGCTCGGGGACGCTTAATGCAGGCTCTACCGACTGAGGGCAAGATGGTATCACTGTTGGCTTCCGAAGCGCAGGTGCAAGCGGCAATTCAACCCTATACAGATGAAGTTGCGATCGCTGCTGTCAACGGTCAAGAGAGCATCGTCATCTCCGGTAGAAGTCAAGCTATAGAAAATGTCTGTGCCACCTTAGAAGCTCAAGGGGTGAAGACCAAAACCTTAGAAGTTTCCCATGCGTTCCATTCCCCCTTAATGGAACCAGTGCTAGCGGAATTTGCACAAGTCGCCAAAACGATCGCCTACTCGGAACCGCAAATAAAGTTAATTTCCAATGTCACGGGAGAATTGGCCACCTCTGAAATAGCAACCCCCGAATATTGGTGCCGTCACATCCGCCAACCAGTCAAATTTGCAGCGAGTATGGAAACACTCGATCGACAAAGTTTTGAAGTGTTTGTGGAAATAGGACCCAAGCCAATATTGTTGGGAATGGGTCGTCAGTGCATACCAGAAGTCGGGAGAGTTTGGCTTCCTAGTTTGGGTCAAGGACAGCAGGACTGGGAGCAAATACTCCACAGTTTGGGCGAATTATATGTGCGCGGCGTAAAGGTAGATTGGTCGGGTTTTGACAGTGATTATTGCCGCCGCAAGGTAGTATTGCCAACTTATCCCTGGCAGCGACAGCGTTATTGGATTGAACCGACACAAAAAAATGCGATCGCGCCTTCCCCATCTTCGCTACCCAATTCATATCATCCTCTGCTCGGTCAACGCCTGCGGTTACCATTTTCTCAAGAAATTCGCTTTGAATCCCTATTTAGGCTCGATCGACCTTCATATCTAAATGACCACAAGATATATGGAACAGTAGTCGTTGCTGCGGCCTCCCATATTTCAATGGTTTTATCGGCAGTTAAGGAAGCTTTTGGCACTGAATCCTGCGAAATAGAAGAGTTGTATATACCACAGCCTCTGATCCTATTAGAGCAAAGTCATCGGCTCGTGCAATTGGTTCTAACGCCTCAAGCTGAAAAAACTTCTTTCCAGCTAGTGAGCCTCAAAGCAGGGGAAGAACAAAACGATAATGATACTAATTCCTGGATGTTACACGCAACTGGAAAAGTTCGGATCGCTGAAGAAATGTCAATTACAGCACCGAGTTGGCTGATTTGGCACGAAATTAAAGAGCGATGCGATCGAGAGATGTCTGGACAAGAATTTTACGCAGCTTTTGCGAGAATTGGATTCAACATTGAAGCTTCGTTTCAATGGATGGAAACGATCTGGCGCAAAGGGGGAGAAGCTTTAGTAAAAATGCACGTTCCTGATTTACCAGAGGACGCTTTAAGTGGTTATCAGCTTCATCCAGGTTTGATTGATTCTTGTTTTCAATCGTCGGCTGTATGCTGGTTTGAGGAAAAAACCAGTAGCGATGCTATTTATGTTCCTTTTCAAATAGCGGGCTTTAAATTCTACAAACGTCCCAGTAATTTTAGTCAGCTTTGGTGTCACGCTCAAAAGCGGGAAAAAGACATAGGGAATCCTCAAAGCTTGGTTGCAGATGTCACTCTGTTCGATGAGAACGGACTGATCATCGCAGAAGTAATTGGGTACGAGTGTCGCCAAGCAAGTCGTGCTGTATTGTTACGCAGTCTCCAAAACAAGAATTTAGGGGACTGGTTGTACGAGTTTGCTTGGCAACCCCAGCCGAGCGATCGCCCTTCAGAGCCGTTATCGACGGAGGTACCGGGCAGTTGGCTGATTTTTGCCGGCGCAGCCGGGATTGGGCTGAAGCTCGCCGAACGGCTGACAGAACGGGGCGCGTCCTGTGTCCTGGTCTCTGTCGGACTCGCTTACGAGCAGGTTTCGAGAGAGCACTATCGCCTTAATCCTGCCAATCCAAACGACTTCCAGCGCTTGCTAGAGGATATCGTCGGCGACAGTCAACCTCCTTATCGTGGGGTAGTTCACCTGTGGAGTCTGGAAGAGACACAGGCAGACTCCCTGGCGGCTTTACAAAATGCTCAAGTTTTGGGTTGTGGCAGCGTGTTACCTCTCGTGCAAGCGATAATCAAAGCTGGGTGGTCTGCTCTTCCCCATTTGTGGCTAGTAACTCAAGGATCTCAGGCTGTAGAACCAGCACTAGGTTCCCTGCAAATACAACAAGCTCCTGTGTGGGGATTAGGTCGCTCCATTGCAATGGAGCATCCAGAACTGCACTGCACGTGTCTTGACTTACCGCCATTAGTCGAGGAAAGCGACATCCAACTCCTGTTAGAAGAACTGTGGTTTCCAGATTCAGAAAACCAGATTGCTTACCGTCAGGGAATTCGTCATGTTGCCAGATTAGTGCGACGTACTTCTGACAAAGTAGAAACTGCTTTGGAGCGGCTTTCTCTTCAAGAAAATGGCAGCTATCTAATTACTGGTGGTTTGGGAGCACTGGGACTGAAAGTGGCTCAGTGGATGGTACAGCAAGGAGCGAAGCATCTAGTTTTAATGGGTCGTCGTGGGGTAAGTGTGACGGTACAGGAGGCGATCGCTCAACTAGAACAAGCTGGAACTCAAGTTAATGTTGTTAAGGGCGATGTTGCTAATCCTTCAGATGTAGCTCGGATACTGGCGGAAATTCAAGCAAGCGGGATATCGCTGCGCGGGATAGTTCATGCTGCCGGAGTTCTTGACGACGGGGTGTTGTTGCAGCAGAACTGGGAGCGTTTTACTCAGGTAATGTCTCCCAAGGTGGAAGGAGCATGGAATCTGCATACCTTGACTCAGAATTTGCCCCTAGACTTCTTTGTCTGTTTTTCCTCAGTCTCCGCATTGCTGGGCACGCGAGGTCAAGGAAACTATGCCGCAGCCAATGCGTTCATGGATGCCCTAATCCATTATCGTCGGGGATTGGGACTGCCTGGATTGAGCATCAATTGGGGGGCTTGGGCAGATGCAGGAATGGCAGCCAACTTGGCGAGTCGCGACCAAATTCGCAGAGCGGCTCGCGGATCGGGCATGATTCCCCCCGAACTGGGATTGCAGGTGTTGGGAGAGTTGCTGGCACAAAATGCTGTACAAGTTGGCGTGTTTTCGTATGATTGGTCGAAATTTCTCCAGCAATTCCCAAATCATGCTTACCCAGCTTTATTCTCGGATTTAGCTCGCCAAGAGGTGCAGCAGCTAGAGAAAAGCAAGCAACTGCGAGTTAAACAACTTGAATTTTTGCGTCAAGTACAACAGGCAAGTCCAGAAACACGCCTGGAACTTTTAATTGTTCATGTTCAAGAACAAGTTGCCAAAGTTTTGGGGTTGAGTTCATGCCAACAAATAGCGATCGGACAATCATTAAATGAGTTGGGTCTCGACTCTTTGACCCTCATAGAGCTAAGAAATTTGTTGGAGAGCAGCTTGAGTATTGTGTTGCCTCCCAGAAAGCTGCTTCAAAATCCCAACATCATTGAACTGGCAGAAGAGCTGACCCAGCAATTGACACCAAAAGGTTCATTAGAATCAATTAAACACTCAGTTGTAGTTAAACAGCCTGCAAGTGACTGGATAGCTTACCGTAAATCAAAGCCAGATGCTCGTTTGCGTCTGTTCTGCTTCCATCACCTAGGAGGAGCAGCTTCCGTATTTAGCGAATGGTCAGATCAGCTACCACCAGATATTGAAGTTTGCCCGATTCAGCTACCAGGGCGGGAAAATCGCCTTAGCGAACAGCCCTTCACTCAGTTTGCGCCACTTGTGGAAACATTGACACAGGTTCTTATTCCCCATCTCGACAAACCATTTGCTTTCTACGGTCACAGCATGGGGAATTTGATTGGTTTTGAAGTTGCCCATCTACTTCGCCGACAGTATAGTTGTAGCCCAATGCACTTGCTCGTTGGTGGACTTTTCGCTCCTCAATCTGTTGCTGCTCACTGGCCCAAAAACCAGTTTTTTTCTGAAGAACGAATCCTGAAATCGATAGAAATACCTCGCTTTGTTCAGGAAGATCGACAGTTCATGGAGCATTTTATGTCTAT
Organism: Microcoleus asticus IPMA8; assembly: GCF_013179805.1. Taxonomy (GTDB): domain Bacteria; phylum Cyanobacteriota; class Cyanobacteriia; order Cyanobacteriales; family Microcoleaceae; genus Microcoleus; species Microcoleus asticus. Next base: position 51,351 of record NZ_SRRZ01000038.1, read on the forward strand.
TTGCAAATTAGACTATCAACTTGTGCAGAGTTATATCTACTCAAATAAAGAGCAATTGGACTGTCCAATTTCCGCTTGGGGTGGTGAACAAGATTCTTTGGTTAGTCAGGACGATATCTCAGGTTGGCATCAGCATACCAAGAACACATTCAAACTGCATATGATACCGGGCAAACACTTGTTCCTAACAACCAATCGAAAACTGCTTTTGAAAGCCATATCCCAAGAACTAATCTCGGATTTGTCACAAGTTAAAAAAAATCACTGGAATTAGCCAAATCTGACATGATTTAACGTAAAACAATTTCTTTAAGTCAAAGCTAATGTTGCTCAAAAATAAAAAAATAATGGCGGAAATACTCTTGATATAGCTCACAGCTAACAGTTGCTTGACTATCAACAAGATGCACCAATCCTAAACTTTTTAACTTAAATGCTACCTCCATCTCTAACTGAATTGGAGCGGTTAAAACCTGCTGAAATGCGTCAGCTAATTGAGGATGCTGTTGAAAGTTCCACAACTGATACTGAAGATGTTGTTGATAGATTCCAGTATTTCTCGTAGCATCTTGCAGTAAAGTTTGTAGAAGAATTTTTAATCTGGCAGTTTGATACAATGCCAGTCGGATTAAATATGGAAACCCGCCAGTAAGCTTCATTAACTGCTCTAATTCAGAAGCAGTGAGTTGAAGTTGGTGGCGTTGAGCTAAATCCTGCACCTGTTCTTGGTTAAAGATAGGCAGTTCGATCGCCAATCCTACATTAAACGGAGAGCGATGGGTGGGTAAGGGAATGTAAACTTCAACAGAATGAGCCATTACAACTCGTAACTTTTGCCAAACAGAAGTGTCCTTTGTTTCCTCATACCAGGAACGCAACAAAACGAAAAAATCACCAGCGAGTTCTGGATACTCAAATAATTGGTCGATACCATCTAGTGCTAAAATAATAGGCTGAGAGATTTCGTTGAGGATATAACCTTGAAAATAAATCGTGCTGTTCATCAAGGCTCCCATATCCTCATCCCAGTAGTCATTTAATCTAGATGCCAAACCCAACTGCTGAGTGATATTGGTACAGAACCAGCGTAAGAAGCGATCGCTCGAAGCAAACACCTGTGTGCCGGCGCAATGCAAGCTAAGTCTGACTGTGTGGTAATTCTGACTGCTACCATACTCTAGAATGCGTGCGATTAGGGAAGTCTTCCCCATTTTTCGGGGTGCAAAGATGCGAAGGAATGCACGGGGTTGGAGAATTTCTTGATAACAGGTTTGTTCAATAGTCGATCGCTCAATGTAAAGGCCCGAAGCAAGGGGAACCTGTCCTTCTGGAGATTCTAAAACGTAGCATTCCACAGTTAAGCTCACCCCATATATTGCTGTTGTTGTCTCAGTATTCTGAATATTATTCAGATTTATAAACTGCTGTTCTAGCAACGCCTGGAGATTCGTTTTATTAACTTTTTCACCCATCGCGTGTGAAAGCAACTGCCATAACTTAGGTGCAACTGTGAACTTAATATAGCTTTCAGAATAATTATTTTGTTCAGCAATTTGAGCGTAAGTTTTTTTGTCTTCGAGTAGAGATTCTCGCAAGATTACCTTTTGAATATAGTTAAGCGAAAATCCTGTTTTTGTAGCAACGAACTGGATCGCAAATTCAACAAGTTTTTCAAGATTTTTCATTCAAAAAACAATTTGCTAGATTGGGATGTTCCTGACTTTTCACGGCATCTATGGTTAGGGGCTGGGTGTGGAGGAATGACATTAAGAAGGAGCTGGGGGGGCTGGGAGGGCTGGGGAAGCTGAGGGCATAATGATTCAT
>NZ_SRRZ01000039.1 GCF_013179805.1 Microcoleus asticus IPMA8
GCTCAAGCATTCTATTAAGTTATTAATACATTACTTGAAATTTCACGATATTCCCATTCCTGGGGCATTCATACCTTGATTCAGCAACGCCAATTTTCAGTAGAGTACGAGAAATATCGGAAGAAACCCGGTTCCTGGGATTAGCTGCGTGGCGAGAAACCGAAGAAACCCGGTTTCTGAGCGTGCGATCTTTTTGAGAAAATTGTCAGAAAGTGCGAGCTATAGCGGTTCTAAAAAAAGTGAGGTATGCCCTATGCCCACGGAGGCCTATGCCCACGGAGGCCTATGCCCTATGCCCAGTCGTACCTCATGTTTCTGAGAAAGTGCGAGCTATAATAAAACCAACCTAGTTGGCGATAATATCAACGATGGAAACTATAACTCTCAACCTACCTGCCGCCGTCGCTTTAACCGACGAACAATTTTATCAATTGTCCATCGCTAATGAAGAGTGGCGATTAGAACAAACCCCCGAAGGAGAACTAATTATTATGCCTCCAACAGGCGGCGAAAGCGGCATCAGAAATTCCGATCTCAACCTGGGACTCGGTTTGTGGAATCGTCAGACTCAATTAGGAAAAGTCTTTGACTCTTCCACTGTCTTTCAATTACCCAACGGTGCGAAGCGTTCCCCTGATGCTGCTTGGGTACTCCTAGAACGTTGGGAAGCATTATCCGCAGAAGATAAGCGCAAATTTCCTCCCCTGTGCCCGGACTTTGTAATTGAATTGCGTTCCCAAACTGATTCCCTAGAAACCTTGCGGGCTAAAATGCGGTATTATCGAACTAACGGCTGTCGCTTAGGTTGGCTAATTGACCCGCAAACGCCCTTAGTAGAAATCTATCGGTTGTCTGAAGATGTAGCAGAAGTGATTAATTTCTCTTTTGACCAACCGCCTACACTTTCGGGTGAAGATGTACTCCCCGGATTTCTTCTAGATATTACACCTATTCTCAATCCTTGAATTTCGATCCATTTTCTTTAGTTGGCTGGCGAGAAACCGGGTTTCTGCGAATAATTTGGGTTGAGTACGAGAGATATAGGAAGAAACCCGGTTTCTGGGATTAGCTGCGTGGCGATAAACCGGATTTCTGCGACAATTTTTGGTTGAGTATGAGAGATATAGGAAGAAACCCGGTTTTTAAGATTCTTGCGCCTCCGAAAAGTCGATCGCAAATTATCTCCCCGTCAGCGTATCCGCGTAAGGATCGGGCAAAGCTTGCTGCACTTCAAGCGACAAAGAATCTCCAGTCAACGGTTGGCTAATCAAATTTTTTTTTACCCCATCCCCCCGGCGATCGCGCTCTTGCAACTTCAGCAATTCCTCTTGATAAAGAGCAACAATTCGCCCTAAACTCACCACCAGATCATCCCAATTATCATCTCCTACCAACTTCTCAGAAATTCCCTCAAATAACTCTCCCGCTTGCCTTTTTTGAACATAAGCTTTCAACAGCTTTCCCGACTTTTGCAAAACTGCCTGATAAATTTCCCCATCTGACCACCACAACCCCTGTTGACTCAGCAGCCAAGTCAAAATATACTCGCGAGCGTGTTGTTCCTTCACCCAGGCCGCGAGATACTGCAAATCTTCCATAGTTACAGTCTCCTAAATCTTGCTCAAAATGTCCGCTTGTTTGTATCTACCGTTACTGCGATCGACTGAATATCTGCTTTATTATCACCCGCCGAGCTCTTTAATATCCCTTAAATCTTAAAAAAACCCTACTGATTTACCAAACAGCAATTCTGGGAATATAAAAATAAACTTAAACCTCCTAGGTCTATTGTCCAATACTTTTAGTCCACCGGAAAGCGGTAAACCCCGCCTCGCTTTCCTCTCTCGCAAACCTATCCTCAAGCGGGAACAACCAGCGGGTTATTAGCATGACAAAGCAAAATTTTGGTTTAATCGGTCTAGCCGTGATGGGCGAGAACCTAGCACTCAACGTCGAAAGCAGAGGCTTCTCCGTGGCTGTGTACAACCGCACAGCAGCCAAAACCGACGACTTCATGGCCCTGCGCGCGCCCGGCAAGAACATTGTAGGCACCAAGACTCTGACAGAATTCGTCGATGCCCTAGAAACCCCGCGCCGAATCTTAGTCATGGTGCAAGCTGGGAAACCCGTAGATGCGGTCATCGACCAGCTCAAACCCATGCTGTCACCGGGCGACATGATTATTGACGGCGGCAACTCGCTATACGACGACACCGAACGCCGCACCAAAGATTTAGAATCGATCGGACTGGGATTTGTCGGCATGGGCATCAGCGGCGGCGAAGAAGGCGCGCTCAACGGTGCTAGTTTGATGCCCGGTGGCACCCGCACTGCTTACGGTCTACTAGAGCCAATTCTCACCAAAATTGCGGCTCAAGTAGATGATGGCCCCTGCGTCACATTCATCGGCCCGGGCGGCGCCGGTCACTACGTGAAGATGGTTCACAACGGCATTGAGTACGGGGATATGCAGCTCATTGCTGAAGCCTACGATTTGCTCAAAAACGTTGGTGGATTGGACGGCAAGCAGTTGCAGGAAGTTTTTGCCGAATGGAATACCACAGACGAACTCAACTCGTTTTTGATTGAAATTACGGCTAATATTTTCAAGTACATTGACCCGGAAACTAAGCATCCCTTAGTTGAGGTAATTATGGACGCAGCGGGTCAGAAAGGCACCGGCCGCTGGACTGTAATGAGTGCTTTGGAATTGGGCGTGAGCATTCCGACAATTATTGCTGCTGTGAATGCCAGAATCATGTCTTCTTATAAAACAGAGCGCGTCAAAGCTTCCCAAGAACTAACTGGGCCTAGCGCTAAGTATGAAGGCGATACTAAAGAGTTTGTCAACAAAGTTCGGGATGCGCTTTACTGCTCGAAGATTTGCTCCTACGCGCAAGGCATGGCGCTGTTGAGCGCGGCCTCGAAGTCGTACAACTATGACTTGAGTTTGAGCGAAATTTCCAGAATTTGGAAAGGTGGCTGTATCATTCGGGCTGGGTTTTTGGACAAGATTAAAAAAGCTTTCAAGGACGATCCCGCGCTGCCGAATTTGCTGTTAGCGCCGGAGTTCAAACAGAGCATTCTCGATCGCCAATCAGCTTGGCGGGAGGTGTTGGCTACTGCTAGCACGCTGGGGATTGCAGTGCCAGCCTTTAGCGCGTCGCTGGACTATTTCGACAGCTACCGGCGCGAAAGATTGCCGCAAAACCTCACGCAAGCTCAGCGTGATTATTTCGGGGCTCACACCTACGAACGCACCGACAAACCGCGCGGCGAATTCTTCCACTCTGAGTGGACGCAGACTGCTAAAGAGTCGCTGCAAACCGGTACTACGGACTAATTAATTTTGGTAGGGTGCGTTTCGGCGCACCTTACAGATAGACAATGAGATTACTGCCAACAGATATTATTCCTGAACCCACACGGATACTGAACCGCCTTGACAGCGAAACTCGCCCCAACCCCTCTCGTTAGTAGAAACAGGTTCCTTTATATGCCCTGTTAAGTCCACAAACTTAGCATGAGGTTTACCAACTTCCATCCACTTGAAACCCTCCGGGCCGTCACTCATAATTACTGCCATTGCCTGTGGATGTTTCCCATTGCCCAATCTCGTCCAGCCAATGGTATTCCAATGATCGAAATAGTCATACTGAGGGCCGTAAGCGAAGTGTTTGCGAGCATACAGCAACTTGTCAATTAGCCATCGATGAGAGGGCAAAACAATCTTATACCGATTGCCATCACGCCCCCAATCTTCATATTCTGCACCATAATAATCGCCGTAGAAAACGCAGGGATAACCTTCTCTTCGCAATAGAATAATCGCATAAGCAAGAGGTTTAAACCAGGGTTCTACAACAGATTCAAGTGCTTGCAGCGGTTGGGAGTCGTGGTTTTCCACAAACGTGACTGCATGAGTCGGTTGCTGCTGCATCATTGTACCGTCTAAGATGCGCCGCATATCGTAGTTACCGCCCTGTTGGCTGGCGTAATGAAAGTTGTAATGCAGTGGCACATCAAAAACTGACATTTTGCCCTTAACTGAACCGACATACCAGTGCAGGATATCGATATTTGGTGCCCAATACTCACCGACAACAAACAAATCTTTGCCGACATATCGCTCCATTTCATCCAACCATTCCGCAAAAAACCAAGACGATATGTGCTTGATTGCATCTATACGGAAACCGTCGGCACCTGTTGTGTCGAGATACCACTTACCCCAGCGTGTAATTTCATCTCTTACCCATCGATCCTGGAAATCTAGATCGCACCCCATTAAATATGCAAAATTGCCATTTTCTAGGGCAACATAGTCATCAAAAATTCTCCCTTCTATCAAATAGACTGTGCCGCGATCGTCTGGATTGTATTCGTTGTAGTCTACTGCGTCAAAATGCCACGAGTGCCATTCAAATTGGGAATATTTACCTTTGCGTTCGGGAAAGTTAAAATTGGTGTAGCTTTTGATTTCTTGCAGCGCACCTTTGGGATTTAGCCGATTGTGGTAAGGATAAGGAGTTGCCTTAAATATCTCTGCTGCATCTGCACCCATTTTGTGGTTGATAACTACATCGGCATAGATTTGGATCTGAGATTTGTGCAGGGCTGCGATCGCATCCAAATATTGCTGCTTAGTACCATATTTGGTGCGAATTGAACCTTTTTGGTTGAATTCTCCCAAATCAAATAAGTCGTAAACCCCATATCCAACGTCGCTTTTCCCGCCCATTCCTTTGTAAGCTGGGGGCAGCCACAGTGCGGTAAAACCCGCATCTGCCAATTCTTTCGCTTGATTTTTTACCTCATCCCACAGGGTTCCTCGATCGGGAAGGTACCAGTGGAAATATTGCATCATCGTGCCGTTGATATCTGCCATTTTTCACCCTTGCCTTGAGATGATATTGACAATGTAAGGCGATCTTAGGCTACAGCATTGCCCATTGTCACGGTATCCGCATTAATTTTTTCTAAAACTCCGGTTTGGGTGTGATTAAAGTTTTGTTACATTTCTCAACTATAAAATCTTTTGATTTTCGCCTGACTCTTTGAACCATACTGGAACTTGAGTGCAGACAAAAAGCCCAAGTCCAATATCTGGAATCTAAAAGAATCAGTAAGTAAGATCACAATGTGCTTGTGATATTACTTGCGGTCTTAGTAGATAACTATACTGAGCAAATCTGCTACCATCATAACTACTCCTTTTAAAAAATGTAATTTTATGAAATCTTTTATAGTAAGAGCCGCTGCCGTTTTGGGTGTGATTGCGACATCGGTATTGGATACATTGAAAGAAGAAGAGGAAAAAAAGCGTTTATTAGACAGTGGTATTCTGGAAGTGGATGAAATGACGGGAAAAGAGTTTGAGAAATTTCTAGAGGTTCATTTTATAAACTTTGGTTATACTGTTACTTTAACTCAAGATAGTCAAGATTATGGGGCTGATTTAATTTTATACAAAAATGGATTAAAAACCGTGGTTCAAGCGAAAAGAAGCAAAAATCCGGTTGGAATTAAAGCAGTTCAAGAAGTAGCAGGAGCAGTCAGACATTACAAAGGCAATAAAGGCCTAGTAATCACCAACAACAGATTTACCGAAAATGCTTGCAAACTTGCTAAATCTAACGAGGTAGAGTTATGGGATAGAAAAAAAATCATCGAATTCATCCTGACAGCTAAAAATTGTAAATAACTTATCTATCAAAGTAAGTTATATATAAAAGATACACTGCTTTCCCGGTATATTTAATCTCACTGATCAATCATGCTACAAATTTCTAACACTGTGTTCATAGACGATCGCGAAATCGAGATTAGTGCGATTCGCTCTCAAGGCGCGGGGGGACAAAATGTAAATAAGGTAGCGAGTGCTATTCACTTGCGCTTTGATATCCCAGCTTCCTCATTGCCCGATCGCTACAAGCAGCGTTTGTTGCAAATCAACGACCAGCGCATCACCTCCGAAGGTGTGATTGTCATCAAAGCTCAGGAACACCGCAGCCAGGAACAAAACCGGGAGGAGGCTTTGAGACGGCTGCAAGAACTGATTAAAAGTGCGATCGTCATACCGAAAAGGCGCAAACCCAGCAAAGCGACTCGTAGTTCCCAGCGCAAGCGTCTCGACAGCAAAACCAAGCGAGGGCAGATTAAAGCTCTGAGAGGGAAAGTCACGGATTGATCGATGAAAGGTCGATCGGGCTTTTTGAGTTTTTACTTGTCAGCCGGGATTTGGTGGGCCTAAATCGTTAGGTAAATCGTTAAGCGTTTTTCCCAAAGCTTTGCAAAGAGCTTTCATTTGAGCAATGGTCAGTTCTGGTTCGTCTAGTCCTCGTTCCCAGTTACTGATTGCTTGTTGACTTAGGGTTTTTGCGCCCGTTTTGTCGGGAATTTGTTTTGCTAAAGCTGCTTGCGATAAACCAACAGCCTCTCGCAAGATTTGCAGTGCTGGTATATCTTTGGACTCTTGAGTTTGTTTCTTTCGGGGCATATCATGGGAAATTTACAAGCAAACTTGTTGACAACCGCGAGGTTTACAAGTATCCTTGTTAAAGATAGAGACAACAGAAAGGCCGCTGCTTTAGCCGGACGGTGGAAACGCTTTGGTTTAGCAAGCTGCCCTATTTGTAGTTTCTACCCATTATGCCTGCATAGCCCAACCTATTTTCCGGGCTTGGGTGCATGACTCAAACCCGTTTCCCTAGACATTTCCGAACCCCTGCGGGTTAGTTGTCGTTCGGCGAGGGCGATCGACTTGGTAAGTCATCGGGAATTTTTGTTACGTCTAATCCTAAAACCTCAAACATAGTTTTTAGAGAAACCTGGTACAGGTTAGCCATAGCAAGTATGTTTTCAGCATTAGGTAGAGCCTTGCCTAATTCCCAGTCAGCTTGTCTTCGCTCGGAAATTCCAATTTTTTCTTTGACTTGAGGGCGTGTTAGTCCAGCTTGTTCTCTGAGTAGTCTCAAAGGAGACTTCTCCTTTTCTTGTAAATCTTCTTCTATCATAGGACGAAATATTCATGATGCAAACGTCTTGACCAAAACTTTGAGAAGACGTAAACTTCATGTTGGTAGGCACAACAAAGGCAGCTCAACGAGCCTCCTTTCGTCAAAATGCAGGTTTGAAGAACCGCCTTATTTGTAGTGTCTACCCATTATGCCTGCATAGCCTTAGTATTTTCGGGGCTTGGGCGCATACCTCAAGCCTCTTTTCCTCAACGCCGAGGAGGTGATTCCATGTAAAAAGTCGATCGACCTCACAGCCCAACTCAAAATTGTATCAAATGTCAACACCATGATTTAGCTGTACTTGTTAGTTGTCGTTCGGCGAGGGCGATCGACTTGGTAAGTCATCGGGAATTTTAGTTACATCTAATCCTAAAAGCTCAAACATAGTTTTTAGAGAAACCTGGTACAGGTTAGCCAGTGCAGCTACGTTTTCAACAGTTGGCATGGACTTTCCTGATTCCCAGTCAGCTTGCATCCGCTCAGAAACGCCGATATGTTGTTTGACTTGAGGGCGGGTTAGCCCAGCTTGTTCTCTGAGAAGCCTTAATGGAGACTTCTCCTTTTCTTGCAAATTTTCTTCCACAGTGCATGAAGTTTGTTTCATGAAGCTAACCTCTTGACTTGGTTGTTTTGATGAAGTACACTTCATGTAGAGCCACCCAAAAAAAGGCGGCCGGGCGAGCCTACTTTCGTCAAAATGCAGGTTTGAAGAACCGCCTTACTTGTAGTCTCTATCAATTGTGCTTGCATACCCAAGCGTATTTTCGGGGGTTGGGCGCATACCTCAAGCCTATTTCCTCAAGCCCGAGGAGGTGATGCCATTTAAAAGGTCGAGCGACCTCACAGGACAGTTTAAAATTGTATCAAATATCAAGACCATGATTTAGCTCTGTTTGTTAGCTGCCCCTCGGGGGTACGTAATCATCAACAAGCCCTGAAACATCTAGCCCGATCGAGTGACAGAACTGTTTCAAGCTAATATTTAGTGCTGTACAGATGGCTATTGCAGTATCAACTCTGGGTTTTTGTTTTCTTTTTTCTATTGAGTACAAAGTATCTTCAGAGACTTTCCCCGTCAGTTGCTGGCTAAGCTCTCGGCGACTAAAGCCCCTGTATTCTCTAATTTCTGCAAGGCTCATTTCGTATAAATCCCGTACTTCTTGATTCATGGTGCAGAATATTTCGTAGTTTACCCTTGACAAAAGCCGTAAGTCTGACTAAACTACGAATAAGGACATAGCAAAGCGGTTGGGCGAGCCTCCTTTCGTCAAAATACAGGTTTGAATAACCGCCTTATTTTTAGTGTCTATCAATTGTGCCTGCATACCCAAGCGTATTTTCGGGGGTTGGGCGCATACCTCAAGCCCCTTTTTTCTCAACGCCGAGGAGGTGATGCCATGTAAAAGGTCGATCGACCTCACAGGAGTGCCCAGCTCAAAATTGTATCAAAGATCCAGACCAAAACTTCTACTTTGCGATCGCACAACTTCCGTGCTATCGTGCCCTTTCTCGAACCATTCCAGATCATGTCCACATCAATTGACAACTTCTACCTAGGCGATGTCGCCTCCAACTTTCACTTTGCAGGCCCGCTGCTAGACTTTGAAGAAGAAATCCAGAATCAATCTCCCTTTCACGATTTAGACTACCTGACAGGCGAAATTAAAAGGGGATTCCTAGACTACGTGCGTCAAGGAATCATGCTGGACGCGATCCGAAAACTGCGATTGTACAAACACAAGTTCAAAACTTTTAAAAGTTACTGCGAACAAGCATTAGGCAGACAGTATTTTTACTGCACGCAAATTATCAAATCTGCTGGCATTTGCCTGCGCTTAATTAAAGCCGGATTTGAGATTTTGCCGAGCTGCGTTGCTCAAGTTGTCCCTTTGTTCAAACACGCAATCACCGACCAATACGGCGACAGTCCTTTACAGGAAAAGTGGCAAGAAGTTGTTGATGTCATACCAAAAGAAAGGATTACGGCAGTAACTATTGCCGAAACTGTTGACAACAATCCCAACCTCCGGCTCAAACAAATTCGGATTAAAACCGACACTTACGCCCTTTTAACCAAAAAAGCAGCCGCAGCCGGACTGTCAATTTCGGAATTTTTGGCAAGGTTGGTTGACGAATACAATCCCAGAAATGTAGAGCAGCCAGCGGAACATACTCCCGAACAAGAGGAGATTTTAGACCAATTAGACGCGGAGTTTAAGAAGCCGGCAACGGAACAGACTTCAACTTCGGCCCAAGGAAAAGTTAAGTCTAAAGGTTTTGGAGTCAAAATTGAGCCTAAAGGTGGTAAAAGGGAAGTAAAGGCGAAAAGTTCGGAAGGGGAAGTAAAGGCGAAAAGTTCGGAAGGTGAAGTTAAGTTGAAAAATCGGCAAACTGAAATCAAAGCCGAGAAACAGTCGAATTCATTTAAAGAGAAAAATCATGAAGTCATCTGCCCAAAATCCAATCATGCGTCAACTGAAATTAATGGAGGTTCAACTGAACGAAATTCAGTGCCACCTTATTAAAGCCACTGTGTTGAATTGGTGGCAAATAGTTTTGCCTGACGGTCAGAAGATTGCGATCGAGCACGCGGGCGGCGGACACTGGATTTTTCGGGCTAACGGGCTTGAGAAATCTCATCCAGAAGTGCGGCTAGCGGTGTTAAGGGCGATCGCCGAAGGCTGTCGCCGATAAGTTACGGCTAAGGACACGGCGCGGTGCCGTGTCCTGAGATGGACTGGCGATCGGATTTGATATGATTTGGAGATGCTGGGGGCGATCGATATTAGTTGCGTTTACTGTCGCAATTTCCCAACTGTGGGGCAAAGTTTAAAGTTCCCGCGTTGTGGGCCCTGGGCTGGTGTCAATGATGTTTTATGGGGTTTGGGGAGAGGACGGAGTATCATAAATATTGCTAAAACTGAGGTAGATTATCCCCACAGTGCTTACCCTTCACGCTGCGCTCAATGCCATTGCTCCTATTGCTCCGGGCTGGTTACGCTTGTGGGTTCCCCCTGAGTGGTTTGAGCGATATAGGGGTTCCGTCTGTCGCTAATAGCAATGCCTTAGCAGAGCCTGTTCCTCAATCTATGCCAAGCACCATTAGGCTAATCCTCAATTCGTGACATTTTCCCAGACTATACTCAAAAGACATCTCCAATAATCAACTTGAAATCCTTGTACCGAGGTCGCTGAAGCTTAATTTTGGGAGATGTTTAATGCTCTGCTTATCCCAATTGGATCGAGCAATTGCTCAATTGTCTGCACTAACATTTCCGGCTCAACCGGCTTGGAAAGATGCCTTTGAAAGCCAGCATCTAGCGCTTGCTGCTGATTGATGTCTCCGGCACAGGCAGTAAGTGCGATCGCGGGAATCAGTCCTCCCTGCTCTGTGGATAGTTGTCTGATTTGACCAATCAACTTATAGCCATCAATTTGTGGCATTCCAATATCAGCAATCAAAACATCTGGCTTAGATTCATTAAGTAGTTGTAGCGCATCTGTTGCTGAAGATACAGAGATCACGGTGGCTCCCGCTTGCTCCAAGATACATTGAACTAACTCTAAATTGTCTAGTTCGTCATCGACTGCCAGGATACATAATCTAGCCAAGGGTGAAGTGTGAGCATTGAGTGATAGATTTTCCTTCCGATCGCTGTTTGCATCATTGTTTCTGGCTAATAAGGGAAATGTGACAGTAAATGTTGCTCCCTGTCCTTCTACAAAACTTTCGGCTTTGACAGTTCCACCATGTAGCTCAACGACGTGACGCACGATCGCTAATCCCAGCCCTAACCCACCAAATGTTCTCGTAATACTGCTATCGGCTTGTCGAAATGTGTCAAAGACATAGGGAATAAATTCTGGCTGAATCCCTTTCCCTGTATCCCTGACTTGAATTTGAGCAGATGAATCAATCGTTTTTAGCTCAACTTCAACTCTACCTCCAGTTGGGGTGAACTTAATTGCATTGGTGAGCAAATTCCAGACAACCTGTTGCAATCGGGTAGCATCTCCTAACACATCGCCCACATTGAGTTCTAGCTGAGTTTTAATTTGAATGTTCTTCGCTTCGGCGGCTAAACTAACTGTTTCGATCGCGGCTTTAAGAGTTGTTTTCAAATTAATTGGAGTAGAATTAAAACTCAGCTTGCCTTGCAGAATGCGAGAAATATCAAGCAAATCCTCAATCAGTTGAACTTGCAACTGGGCGTTGCGTTCAATCGTTTCGAGAGCTACCGCCGTTTTGCCAGAATCCAGGTTTCCCCTTCGCAGGAGTCGAGTCCAACCCACAATCGGATTCAACGGAGTTCGCAATTCGTGTGACAAGACAGCTAAGAACTCATCTTTAATTCGGTTAGCTGCTTCTGCTTGTGCCCGTGCTTGCGATTCTGACTCGTAGAGCCGTGCTCGGTCGATCGACTGCGCCGACTGCTGTGCCAGTGCCAAAACGAAACTGCGATCGCTCTCACAAAGCTGGGGAACGGTCGAAAAACCGAGCGATAGCCCACCAACGGCTTGTCCTTCAATTAACAATGGCACTGAAATCCAGGCTTCTGAACCAACCTTGGCATAAGCTTCGGCTAAATCAGGATAACGGGCAATTCGGTTTTCCATAGTTTCTAGCCAAACAGGTTGCCCAGTTCGCACGGCTTCTGCGAGAGGATAGGGCGCATGAATCGAAAAACTGCGCAGAAATTCTCCTACGTGCTCATACCCGATCGCTTGAATAATCTCCAGTTCGCTTGCCTTCTGGTTTAATACCGCAACCAAACCACAACTCGCTCCCAGTGCAGACATTCCCTGTTCAATAATCACCTGAGCCACTTGAGCCGAGGTTAGCGATTCAGACAAAGCTGTCATCACCGCCAGCAGTCGAGCCGTCCGGTTAGCAGCGAGTTCGGCGGCTAATTTCGCTTGTTGTGTTTCATTATAGAGACGAGCGTTATCAATGGCGATCGCTGCTCGCTGAGCCAAATCTTCAGCCAGAGCAATGTCTTCCAGGCAATAGCGGCGATCGGATTCAGTAAACACCAACGTAATGCTGCCCAACACGCGCCCGCGTGCCTGTAGCGGTGCAATGATGCAGGACTTTAACCCAACTCCACGTAAGATTTCCAGGTATTCAGCATTCGGCACTGCGGCAACTAACTGTTCATCGGTAATCTCAATTGCAATTTCAGCCTGTCCTGTTTGCATGACTTTAGCAATGCCATACCCATCATCGAGATGTCTGGGAAAGCGTCGATCCAACTCCCAGGCAAACTTCACTTTTTCGGGATCTGAATGAGCCACCGCAACCCGATCGATCGTGCGATCGTCATTCAGCAGATCGACACTACACCAATCTGCAAAATAAGGAACTGCCAGCTTTGCAACGCTTTGGAGAGTTTGTTCATACTCTAGTGAAGAGGAAAGGACAGCACTCACTTGGGCTAAAAATGCTGATTGTTGTTGAGAATTCTCTGCTACAGCACGGGCTGCCTGTTCTTGAACAAGCTGTACTCGTTCGTCTTCGGTTTGCTTGCGTTCAGTAATGTCGCTGAAAGCAGCAATGATATTGATAATTTGTCCCTCTGCGTCAAACAAAGGGGAAGCATTGATCGAGAGAATCCTGCGAGTTCCATCGGCATGGCTAATGCCATGTTCAATACCATAAACAGGCTCACCTGTTTGCATCACCCTCGCAAACGGCAGTTCATCTTCTGGGAAAGGATGACCCTCCACGGTTGTAATGAACCAGGATGGATCGTTATAGCCTCGCTCCACAATGTCGCTGAGAGTCAATCTTAAAATCCTCTCTGCTGCCCTATTTGCCGCAATAATCTGTCCGGTAGAATCTAGAATGGTGATCCCATCAGGAATAGTTTGGAAGATGCTCGATAATTGCGCTTCACCCTCACGCAGAGCAGTTTCTGCCTGCTTGCGCTGTGTAATGTCGTGCATCACGACAACTGCACCCTGTTTTTCGCCGTTTGCGGCAATAATTGCCTGTCCAGTTGCTAACAGCATTCGTGCAGTTCCCTGCTGCGGAACAATCATCATTTCCACATTACGAACGTTCTGTCCTTGCAATGCCTGAAACAGGGGAATATCCTCTGTATTCATGCGTGTTTTGCCGTCTGACAAATACAAGTCATAATATTCAGCCCATTGATCCGCTGGAACTGGCTGCTGAGGTAATCCATGAAAATCTTTAGCTGCTTGGTTAAATACCGTCAATATGCCATCGGCATCGCAAGCCACAATGCCAGCTTGAACGTTGTTTAGGATTGCTTTCAAAAAGTCCTGTTTTTTCTGAAGAGTGGCTTCCACCTGCTGGCACTTAGCGATTTCGGCTTTCAATTGTCGATCGACTTCAGATGTTTCAGTAGTATCTTGGAAGTAAAGAAGTAAGCCATCTTCACTCTTGATGAGGCGAATTCTCAACCACTTGTTGAGTGAGGGGTAGTGTTCTTCAAACTCGATTGCAGTTGGCGTTGCGATCGCTCGATGGGAATACTTATATAGCTCAGAGGTAAGATCGACCGAAAATACAGTCCATATATTTTTGCCTATCAGGTGTTGCCGCTTCCTGTTTAAAAGCTGCTCTGCTTTATGGTTGACATAGGTGCAGTGCCACTCTGAATTAATAGAAATGAAGGCCTCAGCCATGCGATCGACTATCACCGCAAATCGTGCTTCGAGTGCTTGGCAGTCCGTACATAGCTCTTGAGGAAAATTTACAGTAAGCTCTTCTCGATGATTCAAGGAGTTTGTACGTTCTACATTCATTGCGGTTCGTCCTGCCTATTTACCTATTCTGCCAGTTATTGTTAGGGAATCAAGATGTACAGGACTTACGCAGAGATCCCCCTAGTTCCCCTTTTTAAGGACTTTGACTGTTCCCCGCTAAAAAAGGGGGGATCGAGGTTTTAGGCTTTTGGTGCGTAAGTCCTAATATATAGTATGCGCCAAACCTCAGCCATTCAATGTTTAAGCAAACGGGCATCGCAACTGATGGGACAGCACCGCTACAAATTCGTCTTTAATCCGGTTAGCGGCTTCTGCTTCGGACAGTGTAAGGTGCTCGCATTCTAACATTTGTTTTCGTTCTTGTTCTGCTTGCTTGCGCTTTGTTCGCGGATGCGGATGGTGCCTACGAGAATCGGGCTAGCGTTTCTTTAACACCGAACTCATGCAAACTGCGCAACTGCTCAGCAACAGCCTCGACGAAACGTGGCGACTGTACTAAATCTCTGACCTAGACATATTCTGTCATTCCTAATTGAGAATGCCAAATCTAGCAGTTTGGTTGTAGAAACAAGTTTTAGAAACAACAAAACCCGCTTTGTGGGCGGGTTTTAAGTATGGACACAACTGGACTCGAACCAGTGACCCCTACGATGTCAACGTAGTGCTCTAACCAACTGAGCTATGCGTCCTCACGAATTCCTAATGTAGCACAACCTTCGATCGCCTGTCAAGCATAAATATGAGATTTGTTAGGCGGGCACTTTTGACATCGCCCCTAATGCCCAATCCCCCGCCAAATCTTCACAGTTCGATCGCCCGCACCGCTAGCCAAACTCCCCCCATCAGCACTAAACGCCACCGACAAAACTTCCCCGCCGTGGCCCGTCAGAATTTCCAGCAAACCTCCCGTACCCGCATCCCACAAATAAATCGTGCCATCCCGACTCCCCGTCGCCAAAACCCCACCATCGGGACTGAACGCCACACACAAAACATCCCCAGAATTGTCCCTCATACTCCGCAACAGCGTCCCTCGCCCCTGTGCATCCACCCGCCACAGCTTCGCCGTACCATCCCGACTCCCCGTCGCCAAAATCGATGATCCTTCTGCATCTCCCCCCCTTACCAAGGGGGGGCTGGGGGCGGTCGGAGCAAAAACGATCGCCCGCACCCAATCCCCGTGCTCCGCCAGAGTACAAATCGATCGACCATTTTGCCAATCCCACAACTGCACAGTCTTGTCCCGACTGCCGCTAGCCAAAAACTCCCCGCCAGCACTAAAAGCCACCGCCTCCACCCCGCCAGCGTGACCAATCAAAGCCGACATCCGCCTTCCCTTATTCAAATTCCACAACTGCACAGTTTTGTCCCGACTGCCGCTAGCCAAAACCTGACCGTCCCGACTGAAGGCCACAGCATAAACCCTATCCTCGTGACCCCGCAAAGCGTACCACCACTTACCCTTATTCAAATCCCAAATTTGAATTGTTTTATCACGGCTGCCACTAGCCAAAGTCGCCCCATCAGGACTAAACGCCACACAAGTCACCCAGTCAGAATGACCCGTAAGAGTGTACCACCGCTTACCCGCATCCAACTTCCACATCTCGATCGTCTTGTCCTCGCTGCCGCTAGCTAAAGTCCCGCCGTCTGGACTGAAAGCTACCGAGGTGACAGCATTAGAATGCCCTACCAGAGTATGAACACACCTCCAAGTAGGCGCGCGTGCGGGCACAACCCGCTGCATCGGCGGCACAGGTAAAATTGTGCCTGCAAGCGTTGGCGGCACTGCATTCTGCACCACAGGCATCCTCTGCGGCATAGAAATAGCAGGGGCCGCCGGAGTCGGAACCTGCACCGCCGACTGCTGCGGCTGCAAATCTTTCAATACCTCAGCTACTGATTTGTAGCGGCGACTGAGACTTGGTTCGATCATTTTGTCGAGGATGCGACTTAATTTCGGATCAATTGGAACTTTCAAAAAGTCTCGCCAAACCCAAACATCTTGATTGATATCGAACAAATCAAAAGGAGATATTTGAGTCAGCAAATAAAGGCAAGTTACTCCCAAACTGTACAAATCGCTGGCATAAACCGCTTGACCTCTAATTTGTTCCGGCGCGACGAATTCGGGAGAACCGATGACTGTACCGGTTTCTCTCAAACCCTCCACAACTTTTGCAGCGCCAAAATCAACTAAAACTAATTCCCCGGTTAATGTGGGGTAAGTATAAATTATGGGAGTTTGAGAAATGCGGCGGCGGATAATATTGGGAGGTTTAATATCTCGGTGAATTACACTGCGATCGTGCACGAACTGCAATACTGGCAATAAATCCTTCAGCAGACTGAGAATCTGGCTTTCGCTGAAAGGCCCCGCCCGCGCCAACTCTTGCTGTAAATTCTGACCTTCTATAAATTCCTGTACCAAATACTGATAGCGTTCCTGCTGAAAGTGCGCCAGCAGTTCGGGAATTTGCGGGTGTTTCCCCAACTCGTCCAGCCGCACCGCTTCTCGGTTGAATAATTCTGCTGCTTTTTCGCTGCTGCTGGTACCTTGGGATAGGGGGAAAAACTGTTTAATTGCACAGCGCGGTTTTGAGGGTTTGTCTTCGTCTACTGCTAAAAAAGTGCGGCCGAAACCGCCGCGCCCGAGGGGTTTGATGGCGCGGTAACGCTCTCTCAGCAACAGTTTGGAGCCGCAATTCAGGCAGAATTGGGTACGATCGGCATTTTGCGGGTTTTGACAGGTGGGGTTTAGGCAGTAACTCATAACTGAAGCGAGAAGGAATCAGCAGCATCTTTCTATGATACTGAGGCAAAAGGGCGATCGACTCTCGCGTTACAATTATAGTCCTGGACGCACGGGCAACAATAAACCGGGTTTTTCACCAAAATATTTGCTTAAAACTTTCAATCTCGGTTCAAAAACCCGGTTTCTTTGTTCGGGTGCATAAGTCCTAAGTTAGAAATAAAAAAACTAAAGTCATGACTACTAACCAGTTTGTAGTCATGACTTCCTTCCTCATAATTTAAGATGTCGCCTTAACTTTCAGAGCATACTCTTTAAACCTTTCCAAGTCAGCCATAAGAGTCGATTCAACTACTCGCGCTAGAAATGAATTGTCCATCAATTTTGCCAGCCAGCCGGGAACTCCATAAGCTACTGTCAGTTTGACAATGCTGCTGTTTTTGCGATCGTAAAATCTTACCGCACCCCGATTTGGCAAACCGTCTACCGATTCCCACTGAATTATCTGATTCGGCACTAATTTTAGAATCCGAGAAAGCCAGCTAAATTCTAACCCGCCAGTTGCGAGTTTCCAGCGCGATAATTCCGGGTTGTCTTCGAGAACGCGAACTGATTCGATCCACTTCATCCAGCGCGGCATTTGCTCTAAATCTGACCAGAGTTGCCACGCTAATTCGATGGGAATTGCCACTTCTACTTGGACGCTGTGTTCTAACCAATCAGTCATGCGATTTTAGATTTTAGATTTTAGATTTTAGATTGAAGAATTGTTGCTTTTTTGTTCCCAGGCATTGCCTGGGAACCAGAGAAAACGAGAGACGACTAATGACTAATGACTGTAAGCTTCGAGAATTGCCTTAGCCGCTTGATGGCCTGAAAGTGTTGCTCCTTCCATGCTATCAATGTAGTCTTGCTGAGTGTAACTTCCTGCTAGAAAGAAATTGGCGATCGGAGTTTTTTGAGCAGGGCGGAAAACATCCATTCCCGGTGCTTCGCGATACAAAGATTGAGCGAGCTTAACTACACTGTACCAAGTCATGTTTAATTCCCGCGCTGACGGGAATAAATCCTGAACTTGCTTGAGTACGTGTTGGGCGATCGCCTCATTGCTTTGTTTAATAAACGGATCTCCCGGTGTCAGCACCAACTGCAGCAGCGAACCTTGTCCTTCTTGATAATAATCCTTGGGACTTGTCAGCGCCAAATCTGCAAAACAAGAAAAATCTGCATCTGCTGAATATAGCAAATTATCGATTCCTACAGCGTGGCTCAACTGTTTGCGCTTGGCTTCGTCTTCCAGTTCCGTTACCCAACCGTCGAATCGCAATTGTACTGTAGCAACCGGCACCGCATCTAACTTATAAATGTTGTCAAATTCCGACCATTTGCGCCAAGCTGGGGGCAATATTTTCTGAATTCCTGGCACGTCGCAGGCGAAAACGTAAGCGTCTGCGGTAATATTTTCTTCTGTTTCGCCGTTAGCTACTAGCAAGCCTGTCACGCTGGTTTTTTCGCCTTCTTCAAACTGAATTTCTCGGACTCGGCGCCGCGTATAAATTTTTGCTCCTTTCTTTTCCAAATATTCCACAATTGGTTTGTGCAAATATTCGTTGGGAGAACCGGCCAGCATCCGCATGACAGAGGCTTCGGTTTTCGATGCAAAGAATTGAAAGATTGTCAACATACAGCGGGCTGAAATATTTTCAGTGTCGATAAAACCCAGTGCGTAGGCGATGGGATTCCACATTCTTTTGAGCGAGTTTTGGTTGCCACCTTGGCTGCGGAACCAGTCAGCGAAGCTAACTTTATCCAAATCGCGGATAGTTTTCATTGCCCCGTCAAAGTCTATCAAACCTCGGACGATCGGGCTAGTTCCCAGGGCGATCGCATTTTGAATTTTGTCTTGTACAGATAGCTGGGATGTAGTAAAAAACGCCTTCAATCCGTGCAAAGGAGCACCCACGGGAAAGCGAAAATCCAAAGAACCAGTTTCGCCGCCTCGATTGATAAAAGTGTGGACGTGTTCTTTGAGGAGCAAATCGTCAAAAGCCCCCACTTTTTTCATCAGGGCAAATAAGTTATAATAGCAGCCGAAGAAGACGTGCAAACCCATTTCAACGTGATTGCCGTCGGGATCTACCCAACTGCCGACTTTGCCGCCGACAAAGGGGCGGGATTCAAAAATTTCTACTTCGTGGCCGGCATCCACTAAATCGACTGCTGTGGTCATTCCAGCCAGTCCCGCACCTGCGATCGCAACCCGCATTTTACCTATCCTTTACAGTATTTTTACAAATTGTAACAAAATTTAGAATTTCCGAAACATTCAAAGTTCATAAATGCCGATCGACACTTGTATAGCCATCTGAATTCTTGCTAGGACATCGGCACTAAGTTGACCGTATGGGCCTTGTTCCAGATAAGTCTTTTGGACGGTTATAATTTGCTCGCAGACAGCCAGCGAGTCAGATTCTAACCCTCCTTCACCAGCAGGAATCAAAACCCGAGTCGGAGTTTCGCCCCCTCTCAAATCGCTAGTAAAAGGGACAATCAGTACAGTACGGCTCAATTCATTCCGGCTATCTATGGAAACGACAGCAACAGGACGCTTTTTGGTATCTCCGATCGTTCGCAAAGCTCTAACAAGATAAACTTCGCCTTGTCGCGGATAAGCTTCTGTCATTGTCTCAAAGACCTTCCTCTATTAAAATTTCTTCCATTTGTTCCTGAGCCAATGTTGCCCATTCTTCCTCAAACTCAATATCTTCTTGGCTGCGGTTTTGATAAAACTTCCGCAACTTATCTTCTATTTGCTTAGCGTACCAGAGACGGAGAGCTTGTTCGATCGCCTCCGTCCAATTATCAGTAAGCTGGTCTATTTTATCAGCTAATTCACCATCAATTGAGACTAACACTTCTCGCTTTTGAGTAGAATTTGACATAATCATTCTCCTGAATAATTTAAAAACTACTGTGCGCTGCGGCGCACCTTACAAATTACTTTTACCTCTTCCTTCTCACAACAGTAAACAGTCAACAGTCAACACTCAACTAACTTCAAAACATCGGCATCAACTGAAGCGGCCCAATTCCCAACTCTTTAGCAGAAACCCAGCGCACCTCAAGCAAAGCAACCATATCCTTAAACTGAGGCTGACCGCGAGAAGCACCCATCAACCCTTTAGCAATAATCAAACCGCACCAACCGTTCGTTAATTTACAGCGGCGATCCCACTTTTGGCGAGCTTCCTGATGCACCGGATCGTTTTCATTAAACTCCCCAAACAAATACAGATCCCCATTTTTGGTTTGCAAAATACCCAAGTCGTATTGCTCATCCTGAAAAGGATTTTCGCCCGGATTAAAACCAATTGCCTTCACCCCTCCAGCTTCTTTCAAATCCTGGATCATCGTTTTCGCCTTCGGATGAGAAGTTTGGATCATCACCACCGGCAAACCATCTCCGGCGGTATTAATATCACTTTCTGCACCTTGGTGAAACTGGACACTTGCGCGCAGGAACTCTACGGTTTCCCAAGGTACGGCGCCGAGACTCAAAAATGAATTTTGCGGCACCAAATCATCCCGCAGCAGTGGCATTTCAAATTCTTCATCATCCTCATCATCATCGTCATCACCGAGCATCTGTAATAATTCATCGGACACGTCGGGCATTGTCGAAACTTTAACGGATACCTGTTGAATTTCTCCGTCAGACTGCGGAACCGGGATGCGGTAGCGACTGTTGAGATTGGGAAACGTCTCTGCTCCCAATTTCCGGCGGCCGTTGCGGAAAAAGCGGTGAAATGCTTCGAGAGCAACTAACATCGTGAGGGCTTCTTCTTCGTAAAGAATCGATCGCAATCCTTCTAAAGGATGCAGGTTGCCGAAATTTGGTTCAATTTCCGATGGAGGCAAATCGGCTAAATCAATTTCTTCTTCGTCGTCCTCATCAATATCTGTGGAACTTTCAAAGGTGAGAAACAAACAGTCTTGCCCTAAAAAAGCCTGTTCTAAATCTTCAAAGGATTCATCGTTGACGACTCGTTCTCGAAACCGCTTCAAGGATTCTAGAGAGCGGTACAGTAAAACTCCGTAATCCATTCTGCCTTGCCCCAATACGGACACGTAGAGGCTGGCGACATCCCACTGATTGATTTCAATAGATATAATTTGGTGTTCGCTCAAAGTCCGCCACGGAGCATCTTGCCAAATTTGAGCAGCTTTTTCCATTAAAACTTCAGCATACTGAGGGGGCAACTCAGGAGGTCTGTTGATCGCGACCTCTTCCATGCCGCGAAATATTTCGTCAATTAAGGGCAATTCCGGCACGTAGTCAATGGAAATGCTTAAATCTTGAAGTACGCCCCGCAGATAAAATTGAATTTCTCGGTTTTTGACTACTATTTTTTGGGGCCGACCTGCGGGGGCCGGACTTTGGGGATGTTCCATTGCCCGTAGCAGGGCCCGGACGATCGCCTCTGGGCCGGCATCTGGGCCTACCATGTCCATAGCCCTCACGACGCCTTCGGAGCCATCGACCCAGAGAATGCACTCGCCACCAGCTTCTAGAACGTCATCGTCATCTATCATCAGGTGTGAGTCAGCATTAGATAAGGGTCGGCGATCGCCCTCCCACACGCTGGGAATTTGAGGTAAGTTTTGTAGCCGACGAAGAGTAGTGCGATTCAGCGCTGCCATAGAGTAAGCCCGTTGGGTGAAGCATTGTTGCGGTGCCGGTAGCCGGTCAACCGCTGCTTATCAATCATAAACCCTATAGGGGGAGAGGACATCGAGCTTGGGAACGAGGCCCCACGGGAATTAAAAATTAGAAGCTAAAAATTCGGCCTTCAGCATCTAACCCAAGGCCTTCTGGCGAATGCCTGTACAATGGAGGCATAAGATTAAACTCTTAGCATTAGACAATCTCAGGAGTTCGGCAAATTATGACTCAAGCCACTTCACAAAAGCGTGGAATTCAAATGACGGACTCTGCTGTCCGTCAAGTTTTAGCTCTGAGAGAGAAGCAAGGTAAAGACCTCTGCTTGCGGGTAGGAGTGCGCCAGGGCGGCTGCTCTGGTATGTCTTACGTGATGGATTTCGCAGATCCCAGCACTGTGAAATCCGACGATGAAGTGTTCGACTACGACGGTTTTCAGGTAGTTTGCGATCGCAAGAGCATTCTTTATCTCTACGGTTTGGTTCTCGACTTCAGCGATGCTATGATCGGGGGCGGCTTTCAGTTTACTAACCCCAACGCAACTCAAACTTGCGGCTGTGGCAGTTCTTTTTCTACATAAATCGCAAAATAGAGCATTGGGGATTGGTAATTGCTAATTGCTGAGAATGCCTCGGACTGCCTTGTTGCGTCCCGCACCCCATGCTCTTTTCCATCTAAAATCTCAAATCCCAAATCTAAAATCGAATGACCCCTGAAGAATTGTTTAAAGACGGTTTCGATCGCTACCAAGCTGGCGAAGCCCCGGCTCATCTGATCCCCGTGTTTAAAGAAGTGTGCGAGAAAGCTCCCAAAAATGGCAATGCCTGGGCTAGCCTCGCGTGGCTCTACCTGTTAGAAAATAAACCCGCACCGGCTCAAAAGGCAGCGAAAACAGCCGTTAAATTGAACCCTCACGACCCCCAAGCTCGCATCAACCTAGCAGTAGCAATCCTCGATCTCAAAGAAAAAGGAGTGCGCCCCCATGTAGAAGTGGCTCAGCAACTCCTGATGGCTTCCGAAGAGTTGCTCGACGAAGTTAAAAAAAATTTTGAAGAAGGATTAAAGAGAAAACCCGACTGGAAGAGTCTCGCCCGCGTTAAACAGTGGCTTCTGGAGCCGTAACCGCGCAAACAAGTCGATTTTGAGGCGGGGATCGACGAAAGTGGCTTTGCGGTTTATTACGATGTCGTAATAAATCAATAAATAACTTTATGGAAAACTCAGAAAGTCAGTGCTAGTATTTGAAAACTTAGACGATTCACAAATCCGCTCAGCGGTTTTCAGATTTTACTACGATAATACTAGGAGTTGTAAAAACATGAGCAATGACAGCCACGTTAACATCAAACCAGCAACCCGCAACCACAAAGGTTTCTTTATTCAGCCCGCTTCTTACAAATTGATGAGCATCGATAAATCCGGCTGGGCGTTGATTTGTATGGACAAAGCAGTTTGTCACTATGTAGATCCTGATGATTTGCAATTGCCGAATAAATCGGGAATGTCTGAAGGTTAATTCTAAAGTTTTGAGAGACTTTAAGATGCTTTATTTTGAGTAGCTGCCCTCCCTGGAGGGCAGCATCTTTTTTTGGTCAGAAAAAAGTCCGGCCACGAAGCCGTGTACGGGATTTATTTAAGGGATAGAAGGATAGAAGGAAAAATTACCGATTACAACTTCCCTAATTGTTAGATTTGAACGCAAAAAGCATCTCCAACTGCGCTGTTGAGGGTGCTGTCGAAGCTGTGGCTACGCTAACTCCTCGGAGAGAATTCAACAATTCAGCAGCGGGCGGCGAAACTAAATTTGGCTGTACTGCGAGCAAATATTGGTTAGCCCAAGACATGGTTTTTTCCATATCTATGTAAAAGTAACCTTGGTTGGCTTGCGGTAAAGAAGTGGCGATCGCCTGAAAACTCGGACTGCTGCTTAGCGGTTGCGGTGGCATCGAAGTAATCACATCGACTAAAGGCCCGCCGAAAGCTACAAACACAGAATTTTCATTCAGCCAACCGTGTCCGAATAAAGTGCCTTGCTGGGGTATTTGCCACTCCGTAACTTCTTTGCCTTGAACTTGTCTGGGGGCGACACTGACTGTAGGATTGCTTTTGGCGATCGCATCGAGTTTTTTCAGGGTTGCTTCTGCAGCAGGGCGATCGCTCGTTTCAAAAATCATCGCCGCCCCCATCCCCAACTGAGACAAAATGCCTTGATTGGAACCGATCGCCCCGATCGCAAATTCCCCATTCATCCAACCAAAAACATCCCGATCCGCATCCAAATCCAACCGCTTAAAACTATCCCTCACCTGCTGAACTCCCCTGTCAACTTCCGGGCTATCTTTTGCCTCAGCGGTTGCTTGCGACCAAATTTTATCGATTCCTTTGCCACCGACTAAAGCAATAGTTTCATCCGGAAATCTGGGCAACAATTTCGATGCAAATTGTGGATTTTGCTGCACGAATTTAGGGTCTAACTGAGCAATAGTTTTTACCCTCAATCCCTCACTATCCGCCCCAATTCCCGCAACCAAAGACTTGACTTGTTTGAACTGCGAAAACACAGTCCAAGGCAACTGGATATCTGCGGGCAAATTAGCTTTCAATTGCTCAATTGCCGCAGGATAGTCAGAAATATAAACAGTTGCGATCGGATTCTTGACACCAGCACTCTCTGCAAAAAACTTAGTTGTGCTCTGCTGGGTGGCGAGGGAGGGTTCTCCTTTAAAAGTATCGATCGCCAATTCCACAGGCTTCTTCAAAGGAGCCATCACTAATTGGTCGTTCAGCAAAGCCACACTGTAGCGCTTGCCAGTTGGCTCTGCAATCTCATAAATTTTAACTCCCTTATACTCGGTTTCTTGAGTAGTTGCACCGGGCTGAGATTTTAATTTATTAGCAAAATTCCAAGCGCTAATTTTATTTTTCACACTGACTATTACCAGCAGTTTTGGAGGCTCTGTATTCGCCGCAGCATCAGGGGGCAGCAAAGCGACCATCACCCCCCCCAGCCAAGGCTTTAAGTCCCTGTCAAAGTCGATTTGAGTACCTGCCAAGCTTTGTTCTTGAAAGGCCTTCAAACCCTGACCGACCAACTTTTGAGCCCCAGGGGTGCCAAATCGCTGCAACTTTGACAGCGCTTGGGGATTGGGGGAGATAAACGCGGCCATCATTGCTTCGTCGGGCACAACTTTGGCGCTGTCTTGAGGGTTGGATACTTGTTGGCCCAAACCCTGGAAGTAAAAGTAGACCGCGGCGCTACCTGCTGCGGCGATGGAGGCAGCAATTAGAAGCTTTGATTTTTTTGCAGGCATGGTTTGTGTTCCTCGTGTCCCATATCAGTTTAATCAAAATACAGAAAGCTTGTCGGGAGGCGATCGAGGCTGCTCTTTATTTTTGTATAATTCAAAACAAGTTTGGACGATCGTCTAAACTACTGTTGATGTGCATTGCGGGTAAAAAATGAAAGTAGCGATCGCGGGAGCAACGGGATTTGTAGGTAGCCGACTGGTGGAAAAGCTGCAAGCTGCGGGACATCAAGTGGTGGTTTTGAGCAGGGATGCGGCGAAGGCTGGGCGAGTTTTTCCGGCTTCAGCTTATCCGAATTTGCAAGTTGTCGCATACACTCCTGCCGAGTCTGGTGATTGGCAAAAGTCAATCGCGGGCTGCGACGCTGTTGTCAATTTAGCTGGGGTTCCAATTGCGGAGGAAAGGTGGACAGAGGCGCGCCAGCAAGCAATTCTGGACAGTCGCAAACTGACGACGGCAAAATTGGTCGAGGCGATCGTCAATGCTAATCCTAGACCATCTGTGTTGGTTAGCGCATCGGCGATCGGCTATTACGGAACCAGCGAAACCGCTGAGTTTGACGAAACTAGCCCTGCGGGAAACGATTTTTTAGCAGCAGTGTGTAAAGACTGGGAAGCAGCCGCCCAACCTGCAAAAAATGCGGGAACGCGGCTAGCAATTTTGCGGTTGGGGATAGTTTTGGGAATGGGAGGCGCGCTAGCAAAAATGCTGCCACCTTTTAAACTATTTGCAGGCGGCCCGATTGGGACAGGAAAACAGTGGTTTTCTTGGATTCACCGCGAGGATGTAGTTGATTTAATTTTGTATGCTTTGCAAAATTCGCAAGTTCAAGGTGTTTTGAATGCGACAGCACCTAATCCGGTGCGGATGAATGAATTGTGCCAAACTTTAGGAGAAGTTTTGCAGCGGCCTTCTTGGTTGCCGGTGCCAAGTTTTGCTTTAGAAATGTTGTTAGGAGACGGGGCAAAAGTTGTTCTGGAAGGGCAGAAAGTGTTGCCGAAACAAACTTTAGCTAGCGGTTTTCAATATCAATATCCGACGCTGAAATTAGCACTGGAAGAGATTTTATCTGGAAGTTAGGAACCTACAGAATAGAACCCGCCGAATAGAATTAGGGGATAAACAAACAAAGTTCGCCTGCGCGGACTTAAATAAAATTCCTCGTTGCCAGGCTCTGCCTGGTAACGCAGATCCAGAGGCTCTGCCTCGCTTTTGTTGAAAGCAGATGAACAATCAAGAAATAGCAACCGCATTTAAAGTTCCTGCAGAACTTCCATTTCTTCAAGCTATCTGCTGGCAAATTGCTGATGTCAAAAAATTGACTCTCAAGGAAATGCTATCCCGCTACGAATCTGGCTGGAATTATTGGGGAGTATTGGGAAAACCTAGCCCCGAAGAACTGGCTTTTATTCAACAAATCAGCCAATACTATCACTCTTGGTTGGTAGCGGAACTGGGAAGCAGTTTTTCGCCAAAAAATCCCGAAAGTTGGGTAAGTTTTCAAGCAATGTTTAAACGCGAAATTCATCAAAAGATATTAACTGTACTCAGCCACTTGAAGGTCGAATTTCTACAGGAATGTCGGGCTTATTTTGGTGGCGGAACTCTGGTAAGTATGGAACACGGAGAATCTCGGTTGAGCCAGGATATTGACTTTATGTGTCCGATGGATGATGGCTACCGTCTCTTGCGCCGAAAAGTTGCCGAAGGAGGCTATGATGCGATTTTTGCTAGTCGCGATTTCCTCGGGGATAGCTTCGCTTCACGCATTGTTCTCCCGAACGATATTCAAGCAAACCAGTATGGGATAAGATTTCCAGTTATTGTGGGCGGCACTACTATTAAATTTGAGATGGTTTGTGAAGGGCGAATTGAGTTGGGCGAACCAAATTATCCAAATTGGTCGCCTGTTCCTTGTTTAAATCAAATTGATAGTATAGCAGAAAAGTTGTTGGCAACTTCCGATCGACAGTTGAGCGATCGGGTAAATTCGAGAGATTTAATCGACTTGGCAATGCTCAGGTTAGCGAGTGCTATTCCCCAAGAGGCGATCGACAAAGCTGAAGCAGCTTATCAAGTTATGGAACCGCTCGATCGAGCGATTCAGTATTTCCAAGATCGTCCCGATTATCGGGAAAAATGCTATGATGTTTTGAGTATCGCAGAGCCAAATCAAGTTATTGACGGTATCGATTTACTAGCTAAAGATTTAGGCAGGGAAATAACAGTCAGGACATTTAGCGAGACTATAAATGATGTTGATTAATAAGTGGTCAGTTTCCAGGCGAAACTGACCACTTATTACCCACAGTTAGGACACGGCAGTGCCGTTTCCCTACAATTAATCGGGCGATGGTTACATCTCTGATGGAGTGTTCATGATTATTTTGGGGTAGGGAAACGGCATTGCCGTGTCCGACCTTGCCGTGTTGTCGATGATTATATCCGATCGCACTCAGAGGGCAATTGCATCATCGAATCCGGTTGATTTTACCAGTTATATCAATTCCGCGCTTCATCGTCCTGGTAGAATCGAGAAGGGCAGTGAACTGTCAACCATCATTCTGTTTTTCGACTGACAGTCAACAGTGAACAGTCAACAGTTATTCCGGTGCAACCGGAATTGATATCACTTATTTCTCAGCAAGAATCCCGTAAATTTCCCGTTTAACTTGTTCTAAAAGCTCGCGCACCCGATTGATTCGCTCAACATTGCCACTGCGAGCCACTTGCATCACAGCAGCAGCTAATTCTGTTGTCACATTCCGCAACTCAATAAACTCTTGGGGCTTACCCATCATTACGGTTTTGAAGGCATCCCAAGGAGAGCCTGAAGTTTCCTGTTGGGCACGCTCAGCCAAGAGTTGTCTGCCCTCATCAGTAATCGTGTAAATCTTCTTACCGCCTTCCTGTGTGCTGCTTAGATAACCACCGTCCTCCAGCATCTGGAGTGTTGGATATACTGAGCCGGGACTGAGACGACGGAAACCGCTATTGTGGGTTTCCATTTTTTTGATCAAGTCGTAACCGTGAGCAGGGTGTTCGGATAACAATTCCAGCAGGATGAACTTGATGTCACCCCGACGAGTCCGGTGTTCGTCTCCCCACCTGCGACCAAATACTTCATCGCCAAAGTGCTTGCCGTGATGCCCGCGATGAGGCGTGCCACGATCCTTGCCATGCTCGAACCAATGACTGATAAACGATAGATCCTCTTCACTGACTCCTGCCGATACAAGCGCCGGAAAGTGGAAACGAAAGCGTCTAAACATATGTGAATCCAAAATCAACTTTCTCTACTATACGATATATCGCGATATATCGGTATAATTCTAAATTAAGATTTGTAAAGATATGCTGTGCTTCTGTTTTAATGTGCTCCTCCTGCACTAGATGGCACTGCTACGAGTCAGGCGACGGATTTGGGCCTTAAATACGGCAAATCCGATCGCGGCGATCGCCAAAAACCCTCCGACGATCGCATAGACTGCACCCAAGCCTACTGCCTTTGTCAACGGCCCAGTCACGATCGGAGATAAAAATTGTCCCAGAAACATCGCCGTAGACAAACCTCCCAGCGCACGTCCTCTCACCGCTTCCGGCACAGCGGCACTCAGCCAAACCGTCATGTTAGGGATCAAAATTCCCAGTCCCATCCCGGAAATAGCCAACCCAGTCAATACCTGCGTCCAGTTGGCGGATTGACCGATTAACAGATAGCCGATGCCCATCAACCCAAAAATTAAGGGCAGAAACGTGACAAACTCCATGCGCTGTTTGAATTTGGCATAGGTGAGGGATGCGATCGCACTAAATAGCGTACAAATTGCGATCGCCATCCCACTTTGTGAGGGGGAAGCCTGCACCAAAGTTTCCAAGAAAAAGGGCAATTGAACGGGAATCATATAAAAGGCAACTTGACTCAGCGTCGTCAACCCGTAAACAATCCCCAGAACCCCTACAGGCATGGACTTCGGCGGTGCCTCTGCGTTAGGCGCTTCTACTCCTGGGATACTAGCATCAGTCCGATTTGGTTCTAAAATAAACACCAAAATAAGCGGTACAATCAACCAGGCAAATAGGTAAATCACAAAAGGATAGCGCCAGTTTTGCTGTGCAAGTATTCCCCCAAATGTCAGAAACAGCACGCCGCCCAAGCCCATAAATCCCGCTTGCAATCCCATAAATGCCGCACGGGCGGGGCCCCTATAGTAGTCGGCAATTAAGGTGGTGGCTGTCACCATCACGCCTGCTACTGCCAAACCCAGAACCGCACGGCCCGCCAGAATTGCCGTCAAGCTATCCAAAAAGAGTCCCGAACTGCCTGCTAACCCGTATAACAGGGTGGCGATCAGTAACAAAGGTTTGCGGCCAAAGCGATCGACAATTAACCCCGCAATGGGCGAACCAATCACAATAAATAGGGCGGGCAGGGTGATGATTAGTTTAACTAAACTGGTGCGAGTATCGACATCGGCGATCGCACTTTCAAAATATTGTTTCATAGCGGGCAGTGCGGGAGAAACCGTCGCACCTGCCATCACAGTGAGACTGCTGGCCAACAACAGCGTCATTTTGGTTGCCCAAGATTGTGGATTTTGCTGTGGATGCGATCGGGGATTTGACGGTGAATGTGACATCAGCTTTACTCGCTATTTCTCATCTCAATCTATCTCAAAATCTCAGTGCAGTTAACTTCATCCCCCATTTGTACTATATCCCGCCGAATTTATGCTCAATTTGCATAAAAATCCAAATTTTTCATGATACCTTGTATTAAGACTTATAAACGTCAGTATCAATAGACTTCTCCGGAATCATTGTTGACTGTTGACTGATGACTAATGACTGTAGAAGGAGGGGTCAAAAAAATTAAATTTGCGCGAATTATTTGTTAGCAGCTTGATTCGACTTTTCCCCTCGTGTCCGCTCGTTCCCAGGCAGAGCCTGGGAACGCATATCCAGAGGCTCTGCCTCGCTCCTTCAAACAAATCATCCGACTCAAAAATCAATCAAATCAACTGGCAACAATCCATCCTGACCCATATAATTTCGATAACTAGAATATCTCCAACAAGCCGGATCGTCAACATAGCCGCGCCTAACAGGATTATTGTGGATATACTCCAATTTTTGCAACAGCATTGCCTCATCCAAAATAGCTTGCGGGTGGAACCCTTCTTGCCATAGCTGATATTTTTGATCTTTTTTGTGTAGCTTATTATAGAATGCGAGTTGATCGAGGATGTTGGTAACTTGATTTTTTTCAAGCAAGTCAATTATGGAGCGAGCTGTAAATGATTTAAATTTTCTCATTTGCGTTGACAATTCAGAAGAAGTTAAGATTAAGTGCAAGTGATTTTCCATCAGCACGTAACCGTGTAAAGCTAAACGCTTCTCCCGTTGCATAAAACTTAAGGAATCTAAGACTATTTGTGCTATTTTTGCTTGACAGAATACCGGAATCCAGTTGATAATTGTAGAGGTGACAAAGTGCGGTTGGTAGTCGGAATATATTACTTTGTATCTACTTCTTCCCATTGGGGCGATCGAGGGTTTGTTGGTAGGTTGGGGCGAGGTGGAGCCTCTGGATATGCGTTACCAGGCAGAGCCTGGGAACGAGAGATGTGCTGTTTAAATTATCACAAGATCGTAATAAGGGTGTCAATATAAAAATATTAATACTCATCTACAAACTGCTCGTGAACCCACAGAAATTCGCGGCGTCTGTTCTGCACCCGCACCAAGCCACCAAAGCCAGGATCTTTTGCTTTTAGCAGCGCGTGTAATTCTCGCAAAATCGAGCCTTTGGCGCGGATGGATGCTTCGCCCTGTTGCCAATCAGGGGCATCACTTTCGGTAGACAAATTAGTCGCTAAATCGCTTCCTTTCAAGGTAGACTCGATGCTTTTTTGTCCGAAATCGAGTTCCTCTTCAATGCCTTTGTAGGTTGCCTCATCTAGCATTAGTTTAGTTGCCGAGGCTGCGACAGGTAAGACTAGACTAAGGGTTCCGCTCAAAATTTTGAGATAGGGGGCTGCTTTGATAAACCATTCGCGCGACACTTCCAATTCATAAACTCCCTTCTTTTTGTCGTTAGGATTTAAGGCTGGAAGCGGTTGGCGAGAGTGTTCGCACCAGAGGGTAATTTGCAATTTTGTACTTATCCATTTTGGGCGATCGAAAAACTTCGGATCGACGGGCTTGAAACTGAACAGGCGCGGGCCATCTTTCGCTTCATCGGTGAGCATTTGCATCAGTGACGCAAATTCCTCATCGACTTTGCTGAGAATAATCCGCTGTTCCTGAGACAATGACTGATATCGTTCTTGATTTCGACTATCGAAAATAACTAAATCTTCGCGGATGATTTTTAGCTCGTCTTTGAACATATTTCGGAACTGCTGAATGCCGATTTCTTGGGATGGGGGTTGAGTCGTCGGTGCATTATTCAGCAGACAATCGATGTTTTGCCATTCACCGCAGCCTGAAATCGGACATGGATATTCATCACGACTATTCTTTTTGCTCTCAATTAGTTTCTCTACTTCAAATAGCGCATTTCCAGGCAGATTTTTACCGCAAGGTGTAATGCAGGGAACCATCACATTACATCGCAATCCTTCCCAGAAATTTTCGACTAGCCATTTAATTTCTTCCGTGAGATAAGACAAAAACCGTTCTGGATAAGCTGCCCGCACCGTAATTTTTACATCAGTGTCAACATATTCCAGCAATGCCCGACCGTTGTAGTCGTTGTCAAGCATCAAACCCCGTTGCCAATGGATACTTTTTTCGTAATTGCAGCGCCCCAGTGAGTATTTGTGCAAGCGCACAATCAACTGGTAAAACAATCCTTCTGCTACTGCAAGTTGTCCTCGATCGTCCACAATCCGGCAGATTTGCACTTGTTGTCTGTCTCCCGCTTCCGGTTGCTCTCCCCAATTGGGCAATTCCGGGCGTGTATCGCGTACAAGTTGAGCAATCAAGCTGGTATCGCTGGGTTTAGCTGGGTCGAGCACGACCTGGTAGGACAAGTCGAAGCGTTCCATCAGCTTGAGAAAGATGGGATGTAGTTCTTTGTTGTAGCCGTCCTCGCCTGGAAACGGGGGATTACTCCATAATTCGCCCAGATACTCCAAATCTACTAAACCGTTGCGGCGACGGGTTGTTTCATCATCGAGTACGAAGCTGATTGCCTTTGCTAGCCAGTCGGGTTTGAGGATGACGATATCCCGCAGTGTTGGATCGTAATGGTAATGGATCAAATACCCCAACCTATGGGAAATGCGAAGGAACAGTTCTGCTTGTTCTTTATCGATTCCGTGTTGAGCGCAGATGGCAAGGACATCATTGTAGGGCAGATAGGCTTTGTCGTTTGTCTGCAAGATTTCCCGCACTCGCTGCCACTTGGCGGGAACGGAACGTCCCATTTCGGGAAGAGATGCGGCGACACTAGCAATCTTTGCTTTTAATTCTGCCAGCCCGGTGCAGGAGTTCTGAGGATCGGGTTGGCTGTCTACATGGAAGAAGTCAAGCACTGTATCGCTACCGAATCGATCCTGAATTTCCTGTCTGTCAATGTCGGGTTGTCGCTGTCCGGGGCCGCCGTGGGTGGCGACTACTAGCACCTTGGCATCTGGTTCCCGATGCTTGATCAGGGTAATCCACTCTTTGACAAAGCCCTGCTGGGGGCCTTCCCGCGGCTTCCACACCACCAGATACACCGCTGGAGCACTGAAAAACAACTGGTGCGTCGATCTATAAACCGGTTGACCGCCAAAATCCCAACCATTGAGTGATATTTGTGTGCCACTGTCGGCATGAGTGAGGATAACTGGTTTAATTTCAATGCCGTGAGTGGTGGGACGACTTTCAAGCCATTCATCCTCGCGCAATGCTCCCAACAGACAACTCTTGCCCACCTCGCCTTCACCGATCAAAATCAGTTTGGCTTCATTCAGGGTGATTTGTGCTTGTGCTTTTGCCCGCAGGTATTGCAAGACGGCTCCAGTGCCTTGCTCATAGGCAGCAGCGAGGTCAGGATTCAGAGGGTTGTTGGAGAGGTTAAGCCCTTGCAACTCGGTGAGGGATGCGAGTGCCTCTGGCAGTTCCCTCAGTTGGTTTTTGGAGAGGTTAAGCCCTTGCAACTCGGTTAGCGAGGCGATCACCTCTGGCAGTTCCCTCAGTTGGTTTTGGCTGAGGTCAAGCAGTTGCAACTGGGCCAGGGAGGCGAGTTTCCCTGGCAGTTCCGTCAGTTGGTTGCCGGAGAGGTCAAGCTCTTGCAACTGGGTGAGGGATGCGAGCGCATCTGGCAGTTCCGTCAGTTCCAGACTGCTAAGATCAAGTTCTATTGCTCCCTCTGGCCGTGCCCGTTCAATGCGTTGCTGTGCTTCCCGATCGCCCTCATTTCCTAACATTGCCAATTCCTTGTTTGGATTTTTGTATATAAGTATGATCGCCTTTTGAGATGACTCGGGCGATCGCCAGACATGATTTGATTTTGAATATTGCTTAATCTCACTTCAAAATAACATCAATATTTTGTCGATCGTGAGGTTGGAGTAAAGGAGAGAATGGAGGGTTTTTTAGAGGGTTAAGGCGAGGCAGAGCCTCTGGATATGCGTTACCAGGCAGAGGCTGGGAACGAGCTAAACCCGGTTTCTGATTCCCTGCGCGATCGCCCAAACATCCTAGAAACCGGGTTTCTGCGATTATTCTGGCATCTTCACGCCCGATTTTGTTAAGAAACCCGGTTTCTGATCCCTGCGCGATCGTGAGCTTTGAGCAAACTCGCCGGATCGGGCCCAGCGGGGATAATGCAGCCTGGATTCAGCGGGAACAAATTGCCGTAATAATCGCGCTTCACAGCCTCCAAATCGCAAGTGCCCGCAACTCCCGGTAACTGGTACAAATCGCGCAGATAAGCTCCCAAATGCTCGTAATCTTGAATGCGGCGCACATTGCATTTGAACAGGCTGTAGTAAACAACATCAAAACGGAATAGGGTAGTAAAAAGCCGCACGTCTGCTAAAGTCACCCGATCGCCACACAGATAACGACTCCTCAAGAGCGATCGATCTATCTCGTCTAAAACAGCAAACAATTCACTGCAAGCCGAGTCATAAGCAGCTTGAGATTGCGCGAAACCGCAGCGATAAACCCCGTTATTCACCGATTGGTAAATCTTCTCATTCCACTGGTCAATTTGCGATCGCAAATCCAGAGGATAAAGATCCATTTGAGGATTGCTAGCAAACTCGTTAAACTCCGAGTTTAGCATCACAATAATTTCCGAACTCTCGTTATTGACGATCGTCCTTTTCGACTCATCCCACAGCACCGGCACCGTACACCGCCCCTGATAGCCCGGTAAAGCCAACTGGTAAAGTTCCGGCATCGTGTTGCAGCCAAAAGTCTCCGACTCCATCACCCACATTCCCCCTTCAGAGGGATAGACAATAGACACGGATATCGCATCTTCCAGCCCTTTGAGCGCTCTCGTCACCAGAGTGCGGTGCGCCCAAGGGCATCCCGTACCCACGAAGAGGCGATACCGTCCCGCAGCGGGCCCGTGAGGGTTGTCTGGTGCAGTGCTGACAAAGTTGCGGAAACTGCTGCTGGGGCGAATGTATGCTCCGGTGCGATCGGGCGGCGCTAGTTTTGACATCATTAATTGCCACATTGATGTCCAGACAAATTTGCCGAGCTTGACTGTTACTGATGAAGGGAGCGATTTGTTTTTCACAATGCGATTAATAGAGGTTTGCTAAACATAATCTGCTTATTTTAACTCACATTGCGAGGTTTATTCCCTCGTCCCCAGGCTCTGGCTGGGAACGCATATCCCGAGGCTCTGCCTCGATCTTGGTTTTGAGTTATAATAATCTACTAAGTCCTTGGCGCTTAACTTAAATTTATGGATTTCACAGGCACATTAAATCAGATCGTCGCCCTCAGCGTTCAAGATCGGATTCGTCTTGTACAAGCAATCTTAGACAGTATAGCGGCAGAACAGATTCACCCAGACCTGACAGACTTTCAAAAGCAGGAACTCGATCGCCGAATTGATGATTCTGAAGCAAATCCTGATAATGTGCTGACTTGGGAAGAAGTTAAAGCTTCAGTCAAAGCACAAAAATAAACTATGAATTATGCGTTAGTATTCCGTCCAGAAGTTCGTGAAGAAGTTGATGAAGCATACACTTGGTATGAAAGTCAGCAACTAGGACTTGGTGACGAGTTTTTAGACTGTATTGACGAAATGCTCGATCGAATTTGCCAGATGCCGGAGTCCTATCCAGTTGTCTATCGCGATGTTCGGCGATCGGTGGTGCGTCGCTTTCCCTATGCTGTGTATTATCGCATTGTATCAAGCCGAGTGATAGTGACCGCCATTTTTCACGGTCGCAGAGACTCAACAGCATGGCAAACGCGAACCTAACAAGTTCTCTCGTTACCATGCTCTGCCTTCCTCTGTTCCCTCACCTGAGAACGACTTTTCTAGGATCTGCCAGAGGCTATTTCGGCATAAGCTCGATCGATCAATCGGCGAGCAACCGTCTGAATTCCCGTATGTTCGTAATAATTGGTAGTCATGTCTAAAAACGCCGCCACATAATCCAATTTGTCATCGGCAACATCAATGTATTGCTTGAGATGGCCTAAAACTATGGCGGGAGTTAAGCCGCGAGACTGTACTAAATTGTTCATCCAACCTTGCGCTGAGGCGAAAGTTGCTGTCAGAAATCCGAACTTTTGTGAATTATTTGCGCCGGGAATTAGGTTGCTGATATTTTGAAATGTTGAGT
Organism: Microcoleus asticus IPMA8; assembly: GCF_013179805.1. Classification (GTDB taxonomy): domain Bacteria; phylum Cyanobacteriota; class Cyanobacteriia; order Cyanobacteriales; family Microcoleaceae; genus Microcoleus; species Microcoleus asticus. Next base: position 35,344 of record NZ_SRRZ01000039.1, read on the forward strand.
TTTGCTGCAAGGTTGAAGGATTCAATCCGCCTAGGGTATTTTGTGCTACTCTAATGAAGTCCGGGCCCAGGGGAATTAAACCGTCAGCACACACTAAAGCAGCCATCCGCATCAGAGATTCGCCTTTGTAATGAGATAAATAATTACCAAAGCTTCCCACATTGTCAAGGGAAATATTGTTAAGTTTGCAGAAGGCAATTAGCTCGATCGCCACTTTGACGCACAAGTCGATCGTTTGAGTTGTGTCAGCTTTGGGAGTGAGGCGGTTGAGAAAGGAAAGAAAGCCGATATTTTCGCCGATTTTATTCGCCATAGCCGTTGCACCTAACGCACTGTCGGCGCTGTCTGCTAACTGGTAAAGCCTGACTACGCCTTGATATGGCTCGTTGGGGTTAGCGTAAAGGTCGATCGCGCGATCGCGAATTTTTTCAACTAATTTGCGCTTGGTTTCCCCAGTCACCGCTTGAATAGTATTATCAAAACCAGTTAGATTATTCCACTCCCCCGGAACCACAAAATCGAGGGATTTGAGCATCATCACAGTAATCCCAGAAGGCGGCAAATTGTCAACCAATTCAACAATTGATTTGCTCACGACAAACTCCTAAATAGCCATACTTGATAGTGTTCTTCCAAATACTCCATCTTCGGCAAATCCGATTCCTGATTCTGCGTAAATTCCCCAGAACGAAGTAGGTAGGCGCAAATAAATATTATTACACGACGAGAGCCAGTTTAGCCCTACTCTTGTTTTTTCCCTCTTCTCGCTCCTCTGCGTTCTCTGGCGCTGGAGCGGTTCATTAAAAAAAAGTCTTTTTCACAAAACATTTACATTTCACTCGGCATCACAAAGTTAAGTTTCATTATATAGACCAACTCAAAAGCGCCGCAACGTGGTAAAATAAATGGCGCAAAATAGAAAAAACTAAAATATGACTGTTGCAGTTAACAAAACTCCGGGATTAGCCTCGCGCTTAGTAAATGGCGTACTCTCCATCAAACCTTTGGCTAATCTAGCCAAGTACCAAGCGCGGGAAATGATGATAAAAAGAGCCGAAAAAATCGGAGTGCATTGGCGACAAGAATCCCAAGCACTTTTAGCTCGAAATTGGGATGCAGAATTGCTCAGCGTCCAAAATCCCGATCTTGTTTACCCGAAATATTATCTAACTTCATTCCACGCTTATGAAAAAGGTAATATGAGTTGGGAATCTGCTACAGAAGTAGAAGTTGCCGCCCGTACAGTTCACGCGGGAATTTGGCCGGAAGCAGGTGCAGAAGGCGATGCAAAACTCCGCGCCAGCTATCACGAAGTCATCAAATCTCAGATTGCTTCTTCACCGCAGGATATTGTTGATTTGGGATGCAGTGTGGGAATGAGTACGTTTGCTCTTGGGGATGTTTACCCGGAAGCGAAGATGACTGGAGTGGAGTTGTCGCCTTATTTTTTAGCAGTTGCTAAATACCGTTCTCAACAGCGAGAATCTGAATGTTTAAATCAAAAATCTCCGACTTGGGTTCACGCTGCTGCTGAATATACTGGTTTGCCGGCGGCTGCTTTTGATTTAGTTTCTATTTGTCTAGTTTGTCACGAATTGCCGCAGAAAGCTACTAAAGAAATATTTCGGGAAGCGAGGCGTTTGCTGCGTGTTGGCGGACATTTGACAATTATGGATATGAATCCTCGGTCGGAAGTTTATGCCAAAATGCCTCCTTATATTTTGACTTTGCTCAAGAGTACGGAGCCTTATTTGGATCAGTATTTTGCGTTGGATATCGAGCAAGCTTTAGTTGATTCTGGTTTTGCACAGCCGACCATAACTTGCAATACAGTCCGACACCGGACTATTGTTGCTGAGGCAATATAGCGCTTTTCAGTATAGTGAACTACAGATATCGGATAGGACACGGCACTGCCGTGTCTAAAGCTGTATTTCATTCGATTAAAACTGCTATAAATGGTAAAGTTGCATAGATATTATTCAATCCTTGGGACAGTGCGTGAGTGTAAATAGTCTAATCTGTGGATTTAAAGATTTCTGCAACCGCGCACCCTACCGATATAATAATTCCCATGCTACCGGATTTGATATTAGACAGCCGTAGGAGCTATTTACAGCCCCATTTGTTACAGATTGTGATAAAACCCTAAAAGAAGGACATCTTCATGAACCCGACAGCCCCCTCTCAAAACATCCTCGATTGTTTGCAGGTTATCTTGGATGCCACCGCATCGAAAAACTACGAGCTTTTTACCACAGTGGGCGATGCAGGCTACAAAACGAGCATTACACAAAAAATGTTTGACGATGTTAGCGAGCAGCTCGCTTCACGCCTGCAAAAGGGATATTCAATTACTTATTTTGGTGAGCTAAAACAAGGTAATTGTCAGGTTTATTTGTGGAAGCTGAGTTTTGAAGATGATGGAGATGAATTTGTGGTACACATGACGATGAATGAAGACAAAGTTGCTGGGATTTTCATCGAATAACATATCTTGGTTGACACGGCGTTTCACTGAATCTAAAGCCGATCGCCCACAACCGTTAATCGAAACCGATCGGGCGGCACAAAGGTGATTCCCCGGCGCGCCGGACGAATTGACCGATCGAGATTCGATGCAAATTCACGGGAAGACAGCACCGTTGCTAAAACGAGCTTCATTTCAAACATCGATAACGCCATCCCGATGCAGCTTCGACTCCCGCCTCCAAACGGTAAAAATTCAGAGGCGGAAAACTTGCGATCTAAAAAGCGATCGGGATTGAACTGAGCGGGATCTTCGTAGGTTTCTGGCCGACGGTGCGCCAAATAGACACATGGGATTAAAATCGTTCCCGGTTGATATGTATAGCCTTCGAGTTCGATCGTCCGTTTCACCTTGCGCGGCTGCGAAATTAAGGCAATTGGATAAACCCGCAGCGCTTCCTTGCAGACTGCTGTTAAGTAGGGCGACTGCGAAAGCGCTATCGGATCGGGATTCTCGCCTAATTCATCCAATTCCTGCCGCAATCTAGCGAGACATTCGGGAAACTGATGCAGCCAGTAAAACGCCCAAGTCAAAGCCGATCCAGTCGTTTCATGTCCCAACAACAACAGCGTCATCAACTGATCGCGCAATTCTCGATCGCTGATGGATTCGCCGGTGTCGTCGCGGGCCATCATCAAGACAGACAGAATATCCGTGCGAGACGAATCGAGAGAATGCGATCGCCTCTCGGCAATTTCCGCATAAATCAGCGAGTCAATCTCCGCCATCTGCTGCAAAAACTGCCCCCACGGGCTCCAAGATCCCAAATTTTGCTGCAACGGTTCAAAGAAAAATTGTATCGAGTACAGCTCAGAGGTAATCGCCTCTAAAAGCTTGCTGAGCAAGTGTTTTAGGCGTTCGTAGCGCTCTCCCGGTACTAATCCAAACACGACTTGCAAGATTACTTGCAGCGAAATTTCTGACATTTCTTCGCGGACTGCGATCGCATCTGGGGCTTTCCAGTCGATCGTCTGCTTTTTCGTCAAATCAACAATCAAGTGTCCTTGACTGTGCAACTGTTCCCGATGCAGCGCGGGCATTAATAGCTGTCGCTGTCGCAGATGTCGCGGCCCTTCATTCATAATTAGGGATTCATTTCCCACCAGCGGGCGAAATACGTTGGTCACTTTGCCAAACTCAAAGGCATCGGCTAAGGTCGTAAACACCGCCTGAATCGCTTCTGGAGAGCCCAGAAACACCACGGGGGGCGAAGCGGGCCCCAACACGCGGGCGGTAAATGTATCGCCGTATTTGGCCGAGTAGCGATCGAAAAATGCGATCGGGTCAGCTACCAGCGAAAGCGTTTGGAACAGAGCAGGAGAACGAGATCCGGTAGGCAGCGTCATTGCAAAACTGGCGATACACAATGTTTCTAGTGTATATCGATCGACCTTGCACCCTGAAATTTATCTGCGATCGATCGACATTGGGTAGAAACCGGGTTTCTGAGCGCAAGCTACACCCGAACTATGAATGGACAAAACACCTGTTGGTAAAAATGTTGGCACCCATTTCAGAGGAAGTGGCGAGAGCAATGCTTAACTCAAGGACTTGATGTTTGTAAACGAGCCTTGATTGACTCAACAGAGATAATTTCAGTTAAGCTAAAGTTACTGGCAGCCGCTCGATTTAGCCGTTGGGCGCTCCTATCTACATTGGCTAAATCTCTTTTGTCCATCTTTTTCTGATATAAAAAACTAGATCGTGAGCAATTCTCAGAAAAGCCTGATTAGTCATATCTCTTGAGGACGTATTAAGGTAACCACTGACGGCTAAACTTCTCAATTCAAAGATTGTAAAGTATGGTCTGGAGGTGCTAAGGAATGGGATTGGAGACTCACAGGTACTCGTCACCCACCAGGTATTCAACCTGCTGATATCGAAGAAATTTTAGAGCAAGGTATAGAATTTATGGTTTTGACACGCGGTATGGAACTCATGCTACATACCTGTCCCGAAACTGAAGAACTGCTGCATCAAACCCTGACAAGGAGGAAATTCAATCATGGATAGACTAGAACACTATCGGCAAAGCATTAAAAAACTGTTGAAACAGTATGCAGACTCAATCAATAAACAACCAGAACCTGGAGTCGAAGTTGAGCTAGTGTTTGATACTGAAAAAGATCGTTATCTTCTTCTAGATATTGGTTGGCAAGAAGCAAAGCGAATTCATCATTGTATTTTCCATTTTGATATTAAAGACGGCAAAATATGGCTTCAAGAAAACAATACCGATATTGAAGTTGATGAAGAATTAGAAGAAATGGGTATCTCAAAAAAAGAACTCGTTGTAGGTTTTCACCATCCTTCTATGCGCGAATACTCTGACTATGCCGTCTCCTAAACGATCTTTATCTGCTTCTAGACGTTGGCTGGCAAGAAACAATTTGCTGGGACATGAACTTTTTGCCGGAGATAACCGGCATAATTGAGTAAATCAAATGCAAAACTAACCGAAGCAGTATGCCTGACACCTCTACTATTAAATTTACGATCGCCTTCAATGACCCTGACTTGGACTCAGAAGCACGAGACGAGCAGGCGCAACGGCTGATGGCTGAATTGAAGCAAATGGACGAAGTAGATGCAGTCGAGCGCGTCCTTGACCCCAATCCACCGGCAGGCAACAAAGCGATCGGGGGAATGCTGGTGGGTTTATTAATGGCTGAGGTTAATCTTGCCAATGCTCAAAAGTTGATGGGGTTTCTGGGCGATCGCCTCGGTGGTAAGCCGATCGAACTCTCAGTAGAAGCTAACAGCAAAAAGCTGACAGTCAAAGCCCACAGTCGAGAAGAACTCGAAGCCGCGATTAAGTTAGCCCAAGATTTTATAGCGGAATAGGCAGAAAAACATGGCAAAGGTGGGGTTGTTGATTGGGGTTAGTGAATATGAGCCGGGGTTAAATCCGTTACCTGCGGCGGTGAAAGACATTGAAGTCCTGCGACGAGTGTTGGAAGACCCAGAGATGGGCGGGTTTGATGAGGTGAAAACCCTTGCCAATCCTGAACCTCACGCAATGCAGCTTGCAATTGAGACGTTGTTTGACAGTCGCGCCAAAGACGATCTGGTTTTACTGTTCTTCTCTGGACATGGGATTAAGGATGATGCTGGCAGGCTGTATTTCGCCAGCCGGATCACTCGGAAAAACGCCAAGGAAAACTTAATTCGATCGACTGCTGTACCTGCAAGCTTTGTTCACGACATTATGAATAATAGTCGTGCCAAACGGCAGGCAATTATCTTGGATTGTTGTTTTAGCGGCGCGTTTGACCTAGGATTGCAAGCAAAGGATGATGGGTCGGTTGACTTGCGGACTCAACTGGGGGCTGAAGGGCGGGTAGTGCTGACATCCTCCAGTTCAACGCAATATTCCTTTGAACAGCAGGGATCGGATTTGTCGATTTACACGCGTTATTTGGTGGAGGGCATCGAAACCGGGGCAGGTGATACCAATAGTGATGGGTTTGTTTCGATACTGGAGTTGCATGAGTATGCTGCCAGCAAAGTGCAGCAAGAAGCGCCTGCAATGACCCCAAAAATCATCGTGCTCAAAGACAAGGGATTTGAAATTGTGCTTGCTAAAGCACGGGTGGCTGACCCCAAGCTGAAATATCGAAAAGCTGCTTCACGGCACGCGAATGCAGGCACGATTCGACCTGCAGGACGGGCGGTTTTGAATACGTTGAGACAGCAGTTAGGATTGACGGCTGACGAAGCTGCTGCAATTGAAGCTGAGGTATTGCGTCCTTACCAAGAACGACTCGCGAATTTGCAACAATACCGAGAAACACTGATCGCAGAGGCAGAACATGAATATCCGTTGAGTGAGTTCGCCCGTGAAGACTTGAATATGCTTCAACAGATGCTTGGATTGAGGAACGAGGATATCTTGCCAATCCAGCAGGAGGTTGAGGCACTGTTTACTCAGCAGGCAGAAGCAAAACGTAAAGCTCAAGCACAAGCAGAAACAAGTCAAGTCTCTAGTCCTCAAAACAACGTAGGTATCAAATTGCAGCGTTTTGAGTTTGATGTCATTACTGTTGACAAAACAGGCAAGGAAAACAGCCGCACCAAGAAGACAGCAGAGGTTTTTGCTGAAGACTTGGGTAATGGGGTGTTGCTAGAGATGGTCAAGATTCGATCGGGAACCTTCCAGATGGGATCACCAGAAGGTCAGGGAAATGATAATGAGAAGCCTCAACATACGGTTACTGTGCCAGCTTTTTTGATGGGGAAATATCCTGTTACTCAGGCACAATGGCGGGTGGTGGCGGCTCAGCCTCAAATAGAGATCGCGCTCGATCCCGACCCTGCACATTTCAAGGGTGACAACCGCCCCGTGGAACGAGTCTCCTGGCATGAGGCTGTGGAATTTTGTCAGCGCTTATCTGTCGCGACAGGACATCAATATCGCCTGCCCAGCGAAGCCGAATGGGAATATGCTTGTCGAGCCGGAACAACGACTGAATTCCATTTTGGCGAAACGATTACGACGGATCTGGCAAACTACAACGGAAATTACACGTATGGTGCTGGACCAAAAGGAATTTATCGAGAACAGACGACGGAAGTGGGCAGTTTTCCCCCGAATGCCTATGGGTTATACGACATACATGGCAATGTGTGGGAGTGGTGTTTGGATCGTTGGCATGACAATTTTAGAGAAGCGCCGACAGATGGTAGTGCTTGGGTGGTCGGCGGAAATTCCGATTTTCGCCTACTTCGCGGCGGTTCGTGGTACGACGATCCCGCGAAGTGTCGGGTTGCCCTCCGCGACAACTTCATTCCCGTCGACCGCATCAGCGATTTCGGTTTTCGGGTAGTCTCTGCGGTGTTTCCAGGACTCTTCTAGCCCTTTACCCTCTTGCCCTTTTGCCCTCTACCCTTTTTTCTTTACCCTTGTTTCGCGCGAAGCGCGATCGAATTTTTTTTCAAATTTCTGCCTTTCATCATTAATTAATAAATAAATATTGCATACTCGCTTCCAGTGGGAACTTACAAAGTTTCTTGGGACTGGCTTCGGTAAACGCGGCGGTTCGTGGAACAACAATCCCGCGAATTGTCGGGCTGCCCTCCGCAACAACAACAATCCCGCCGACCGCAACAACAATATCGGTTTTCGGGTTGTGTCTGCGGTGTTTCCAGGACTCTTCTAGCTCTTTACCCTCTTGTCCTTTTGCCCTCTACTCTCTTTAACGTCGCTGTCTCCTTCGGTGATTTCATGGAGCGCGTCTACAAGTGATTTCTGGAATTGTGACAGAAGGTGCATTGGTGACGATTTATGAGTTGTAAACGCGAGCGTTTGGTTTAGCATTATGCTCAATAAAATCAAATGACTTTAAGATACAATTGCTGTAAAAATTGGTAGCCTGTTGGCTGAATTTGTAATGACATTAACGTCCCGTGTTATTCATAGCGACCCCGACATTCTGGGGGGAACCCCTGTTTTTGTTGGGACTCGTGTGCCAATGAGAACCCTACTTGATTATCTTGAGGCTGGTGATTCATTAGAGGTATTTCTAGACCATTTCCCTAGTGTCAGTCGGGAACAGGCAATTGCAGCTCTTGAATTAGCAAAGGAAATGCTGACAGCCTATGCGAATCCTGCTTGATGAATGTGCCCCACGACCTTTAAAGCGTGAACTGGCTGATTACGAGATACGCACAGTTGTTGAGATGGGAGCATCCCGGTTTTGCAAAAGCCTCAAATGGCCAAGAGATCGTTGAGGTAAGCACAACGAAGTTTTAGCATTTGATTGACATTTTTTTTCAACCATTGAGCTCCCGAAATTTTCAACCTTCTATCTATTTGTTTGACCGTCGATTCCACGGCTCCCGAGCCTATGGAACAAATCTTGTCTGATGATAATTGCTCATAGTTAACAATTCGAGAGCGATGCTTTTCTAGATACTTGCAAAAGTTTTTGGCGGTTTTTTTGCGACAATAATTAAATAGACTTAGGGTAGGTTCGACCCGACCTTGCCACAAAAATTCCTTGGCTTTGGCTAAAGATTTTAATGACCCTCCCACTTTATATAAATTTTCCATTAAATGATACCAATCTAAAACTTCACGTCGGGTTTTACCAGGATTTAACTGGCTCATAATATTCCATATTCCATCATGTCCATCACCCAAACAAGTTAATATATCGGCTAATGGCTGATGGTTTATATAATTAATTAACTCTTCATTCTCTTGATAAAAAGCCCCATGATAACTTTCATGTAACCGCACTGCCTTATAATCTTGCCAATGAGAGCCTTCGCCCAACTTCCCTCTCAGACGGACTTTCCCTCCATCTATGCTTGTTTCTTTCACCTCTATTTTGGCATGAGGTTCTGACCATTCTTGTTTTTCTACCAATCTGTGTAAACAAGTGTGGCCAATCTTTATTCCTGTCTGAACTTCCATTTCTTGGGCAGCCTTGGAGTAGGAAAGATTAGCTATTTGACGCAGACAGCATTTTTCAAATAATGGAGATAATCGAGTAGATTTCTTGAACTCTAATTTTTCGGCCTGTTTTTCAGTAATTATTAGTTCACCAATACAGCTTTTTACTGTGCGCGGTCGTCCTTGTTCTGTTCCTGTTGCTTGTTTGATTAAAAAAAACCGATTTGTGGGCCCACTTTTTCTAGCCATTGTTGCCTGAGATGTTTTTCAATATTTTCCAGACTGGTCAGTTCACTTGGCGGTGTATTGTTATACAAAATTTTAGCAATTTCTGCCGAAAAGAATTGCAACTGCTCTAGTTCTTCAGGGGTCATGGCTCTTTTTCTCGACTTTTTTTGACGCTTTTATTGATTTTAACTATTTTACACTTATTCGGATATTTACAAAACCGGGATGCTCCCTGTTGAGATGTTGAGATGGGATGGTCAATCGATTTTAGATTTTAGATTTTAGATTTTAGATTAAAGAATTGAAGCATTGACCCCACGGATAAATTCGGGGGGCAAGTTTCATCGGATACAGGTTTTTTATTTCTGGACGGATGAATCCGGGGGCTTGTATCCTGGATGCTTTCCGTCGGGAAAAAAGAACGGTGATTGAAGTCAGAGGTTCTTAAAAGTTCTCTAGGCGACGCAGCACAACAACGCCCATGCACCCGATCGCACAGAGGTTATGTGTTGGGAGCAGAGGTAGTCTCCTGCGGGTGATTGACACCGTTAGATCGCTCTATTCCTGCGAGGGTGGTTCCGCAGATTGTACGGCTAGCTTCCCAACCTAACATGACTGTTTTACGCTCTACTCCCCAGCAATAGCCACCGAGTTCTCCAGATTCTCGAATGACTCGGTGACATGGAATTAGATAGCCGATCGGATTTTTACCGATCGCATTTCCTACAGCTCTAGCAGCAGTTGGGCGAGCTACCATTTGAGCTATACTCTGATAAGTTGCGATCGCACCAAATGGCAATTTCAAAAGTGCTCGCCAAACTTGAATCTGAAAGTTAGTGCCTTTTACCAAGAGCGTTAGTGGTTTTTGCTCCCTGAGAGTTTCTGAATTGAAAATCAAGTCGCGCAATGATTGAGTGGCTTGCTCATCACGAATGATTTCAGCGTTTTTCCAAGCCAATCGCAGTCTTTGTGTGGCGGTTTGTTCGTCTGTTGTCTCCAAGAAATAAAGATTACAAATACCGCGGGCAGTTGTAGCAATTAGAGATGTGCCAAACGGGGTCTCATGAATGCCATAGCGAATTTGCAAACCTGCTCCGCCTGCTTTGAACTCCCCAGGTGACATTGCTTCTAAGTTCACAAATAAATCGTGCAATCGTCCTGGACTCGATAGTCTCACGTCCAATGTTAGGTCGAGAAGGCTTTTAGTCTGAGTGATTTTTGACTTGGCATATTCAACTGTCAGATATTGCAAAAACCGCTTGGGGCTAATGCCGGCCCATTGAGTAAATAGCCGTTGAAAATGATATTCACTCAGTCCTATGTGCTGGGCCACAGTTGCCAGATTGGGCTGGTTTAGGTGGTGTTGTCGCATAAAGGCGATCGCCCGAGCCATCCGGTGGTAATCTTCGCTAGCATAGACACTGGCATTCTGCATCGAAATCATCTAGTCTAAGTTAAGGGAATTTTGATGTTTCCTCACTTTAGCCATAGACTAGGCTCAATGCCACCCGTTTCTTGCGGTGAATGCAGCCAGTCGATTTTAGATTTTAGATTTTAGATTGAAGAGATTGAAGAAAGCGACCTCATTGCTAAACCCGGGGGCTTGCGATGAGGATTCAAAGCTTTTTTCTCAGTCCACGGATTCCTCGGACGATTTGTAACCAAATTTCTTTCGGTCAGTCGATTAACCGAACTTTCGCTCTCACCCTCCGCGCAACTGCGTCACCAAGTGAACTAATTCGGGTAATATTAGTTTTTCCACAGCTAGTTTCACACCATTGCTAGAGCCCGGAAGAGAAAAGACTAACTTGCCTTGATAAACGCCTGCAACTGCGCGAGAGGCGATCGCCCTCGAACCAATTTCTTGATAGCTCAAAAACCGAAATATCTCCCCAAATCCCGGTAAAATCCTGTCTAGCAAACTCTCCATCACATCGTAAGTCGTATCTCGGGGAGCGATGCCCGTGCCGCCGTTAAAAATGATTGCATCCACATCTTCACGCTGGGAAAAAGCCTGCATCTGCAATACAATTTTTGCCGCATCATCTTTAACAACAGTGTAAGCTACCACAGAGTGACCCGCATCTTTTAGCAGCTTCTTAGTTAACAAGCCGCTATTGTCTGTTTCAGCCGAGCGCGTGTCGCTAACAGTAATGATAGCGCAATTTACGGTTATTTTAGATAAATCGGGGTGAGGAATTTGCGTCATAGTTTCTTGTTCTAAGTAATCGGCAACTGGCAACGGGCGATCGGCTAACTACCAATGACCAATTACCAATTACCAACTACCCATTATGCCTTGCTAAATCCTAAGCCGTTTGCTTCCGAGTAGCGTTCCATGAACCGCATAAACCGATCCCATTCTGCGGGACTTCTCATTAGATAAAGAGCTTCCAAGCCCGCAGGCTGACCGTTGATGAACTTAGCCTTAACCTCGCGAGTGAGGATTTCGCCTTCTTCGTCGATCATGTACATTCCAGTAATTTCTTCGGTACTGGTGCTGCTGAGAGCTTTGGGATTTTCAAAGATAAACGTGGCAGTGCCTTGATCTCCGCTTTTAGAACGGGTTAGGCGCACTTCGGGCACAGCTTCTTCGTCTATACCGCGAGAGAATTGAATTTTAGCCATAATCTGATAGTGGAACCTTAAGGATTGCTTAATTTCTTAATGTTTAATCATAAAACGATTCGGGTACTCGCAAATCAAGACTTGGGAGAGTGGGAGCGGGCCAGAGTGGGGAAATCGGAGACAAGGGAGAGGGAAGATGGGTTGGTTCTGTGTACCTGATATCGTTTCCGGCTGCATCGGAATGATACCGAGGACACCGCGAGAGTCCAAGTCCCTACAATTAATCGGGGTAGGGAAACGGCACTGCCGTGTCCTGACTGTGAGTAATATTAATTCCGATGCTACGGGACTTAGACGATGTAGGGAGAGTTAATTGGCTCGGCTCGGTTTGTGGCTACGAGAGTTTGGTAGATGAGGGCGGATATCTCGCCGCGGGTGATGTCGTGGGCGGGGGAAAGCTTTTCGCGCGCGGGATAGTTGACCACGATTTTGCGCTCTGTGGCGGTTGCTATCTCGTCGGTGGCAAAACTGGGAATCAGAGCTCGATCGACATAAACGCTCAAAGAATTAGGGTTGCCGCCCGCCAACTGCAAGCCGTTTACCAAAGATACGATCGCCTGAACTCTAGTCAAATTCTGCTCCGGGCGAAACGTGCTGTCGGGATATCCCACCAAAAACCCAGCTCGATTAGCTTGGACGATCGCTCCCTGCGCCCAAAAATCCGCCGCCACATCCTTAAAAACCGTCGCCTCACGGCGCGGCACCAATTCAAACGCCTTCGCCAACACAGCCGCATACTGAGCTCTAGTTACAATCTCGTAAGGTTGAAAAGTGCCGTTGGGAAACCCGCTAACAATATTCATCTTTGCCAAGCGATCGATAAAATCCTTAGCCCAATGCGTGCTGATGTCGCTGAACTTTAGCCCGCCAGGAGTCGCAGTTGGCGTCACATTTCCCAAATCAAATAAACCTTTCACCCGCGAAGAATTGAGCTGATTTCCCACCGCAGAAATCTTAAACCCAGTCGCGTTTTGCAAGTCTAATTCACCGTTATTCAGAAAAATATTGCCGCCCAAATCTTGAGCCGTACCAATATCTGGCCGCGACTTCCCCACCGCAGTCAAACCGTCTTCGGTATTTTTTTCGATGCGATTATTGCGTAAAATCGGCTGAGATTCCCCCGCTACAACTATACCGGAGCGATTTTCCAAAATTTGGTTGTCAGCAATCAAAGGAGCCGACTGAGCTTCCAGAGAAATGCCGATACCCGTCTTTTGAAAAATATTGCGCCGTATTACTCCCTTAGCAGTTCCCGCCGTAATTACGCCAGCCGCTGAGTTTTCCATAAATATGTTGTCGAGAATCGCAGGATTAGCGGTTCCCGTGGCAAAAACTCCTTCGCGCTTGCAAAGCGTGAAAGTGCAGTTAGCCACAGTCGGAGAAGTTGACTCAATCCAGACTCCCGTGCCGCGACTATCAAGATTAGTGACAGTTACTCCGCGCAATTCCGAATTAGTTGCTAGCAGTATTGTGATATTTTGACCCGCAGCGGGGGGACTGACAAATTTGCCGCTGCCTTGAATCAGAATGCCTCTACCTTTGTTAGTTTCATTGCCAATAACTTTTACTCCCGATGGAATTTCCAAGGGGAATTTTTCGCCGCTAGCTGCGCTGTAAGTTGCCGGTGATAACTGAATCGTAGTTCCCGATGCAGCGCGGGCGATCGCGCGGGCTATAGTTTTGAATGGAGACGATTGGCTGCCGACTGCGGCATCGCTGCCTGTTGCTGGGTTGACGTAAAGTGTTGTCATGTTTTTGCCCAAGAGATAATTGGCGATCGAGCTTTTGTGCAATTTTCATTGTCTGCGAACTTGACCTTGGATATATATTCACCTTTGATTGCGGAGATTATTTAATTGCACGATATCCGCAACATTACCTATCAGGATCGGCAACCGCATGGGGATTGCCCCTACAAAAGACTGTATTTCTAGTTCCCAGCAACAGCAGAACCAGCCTTATTTAAGAAGTCCCGGATCTGGGAATTATATTTTTTCCAGATGTTGCCAAAACCACTAAAATTTCGATTGCCAATTATGAAAATCGAACGTCTTGCTCTCATGTACGAGCGATCGAGATTCCCTGGCCAAAAACCTTAACCGCTTCAGCCAAATCAGTTTCACCCATTAAAATGCAGCGTCTTAGCAAATCGATATCCAGCGTTTCCAATCCTGACAGTTGACTCTGAATTACTTGCTCGTAGCCATCTTCCCCGAGATGATACAGCCGCAGCGTGCCATCTTCCCAAAACCAGATTTCAGGCACGCCCAAAGCTCGATATTTTGGCAACTTGCTCAGTCCACCGCTAGTATAAACCACCTCGATCGACAAATCGGGAATCAACTTAGGTTCTCCCAAACAAAACGATTTGTCTGCTTGAGTAGAAGCTTCTGGCGTCTTCTCCTGCGTCATTGAACCAGAAGGGTAAAACTTAATACCTTGTTGCAGCAGAAAAGTGGTCACTAAGTAACCAATGATTTCAGAAAAATTTTCGTGTTGGAATCCCGGCATCAGAATCTCGATCGCACCTGCAAAAAAAGACAACTTTATGCCAGGGGAATCTTCCGAAACCTTCTGGATTAACTTGAATTGCTCCCAAGTGCCATTGAGCACCACTCGCCCATCGAGAATTTCGCGATCGAGAACTTGTGTCATTGACTCGCACCATTATCTCCTATCGGGATTATAACGCATTGTGCGATCGCTCCTACAGAATATCCATGCAGCAAATATAGCTGAGGAATCCGAACAGTTTTTCTCGTTTTTGAATAGAACAGGATCGACGCGAGTCTTAATTTTGAAAGATAGCCCAGAAGGGCAGCAAATAGGATTAGCAGCAGATTCGGTATTAATTTGGCTTGTTCACTCATGGCTGCCGCAGATTAGAGAAATTACATCTAGTTCTGGTATTGAAAAGCGTCGGCACTCGGCAACGCTGATGGTGTAGCGAACATCGCCAACGCCATTTCGGAGATCCGCTTCAATAATTATGGGAAAATCTCCCTCGACTTTGAAATAGTTAACTTCTCGTGGGGTATAGCCAATTTGTTCATAGTAGGGAATATGTATATCCAGATAGCCAACTTCAAAAAGGAGTATTTCTAATTCTTCTTTGGCTATAGGGTCGTTTTCGAGAAGTGATCTAAGACTGGCGACCATATCCGGTAGAGATTCACCTCGTTCTTGTCTAGCATCAAGGGATAGGTGCAGTAAAATCAGTGTGCCAGTGCCAGTATCATCTAGTTGCCGTTCGCTGGAGATCGCTAGTTTCTGATGCTGTTTAGCTGTAGTAGTTTTGACTTCAACAGCACAGTGTTGAAACTGGAAATCTTGTTGAGTTCCTTTTGCACCCGTCCAGCATTTGACTCCTTGGCGAGAGCCAATTTGAGGAATAACAACCTGCCGCAAAAACCAGAGTTCACCATATAATCCTTACTGTTCCGCTTGGCTAAGTCCTTCGGGGTTATGTTTTTCTAAGAATGCTTGCCATCGCCGCAGACGGGTAAAGAAAGCCGCTACAGCGTTTTGCTCATCCGTAATCGGGGCAATTGCATCAACAATGTCCTGTACTAATGTTGTAAAGATATCGCTGTAACGCGAGTTAATAAGTACCAGTTGCAGGGTGACATGGAAATCCTCATCACCTTGCAGGGCTACACGCCTAACCTCAAAGCAGTTGGAATTAGGAAAAACAGCAGCTTTTTGATTAATTTTTGCTTCACCCGCATCATCAGCAAACGTGCATTAGAATGTCTTTCAATAGCGAGATAAATATCGAGTAACTCTCTTGACTCGAAGCTAGTTAGTAATTTCCTTACCTATAAAAACTTCTTGTCTATGACGACGGATAAAATCAGGATCGGGGTGAAATTTGTTAGGAAAATGTATTTGTTGTCCGCAATAACCGACAAAGTTACGATATAATGTTTCATCTGGCAAGAAACTTTCCAGATATGCGCTAATAATAAGTCTATAATCCTCGTCAAATGTAATCAGTCCCTTGTCAAACGCTGTATCTTGAGTACGAGCAAGACACAAACCATTATGAGGATTAAGCCGATGATCTATGTAACTACCCCAGGGTAGTATATGACTTGCAACCAAAAGTTCGGGAATTGGATTACCAGTAATGCAGCAACGGCTGTTGTAGTTAGCTAGAACAGTTTGACGAAAAAAATTCTGTCCTATTCTAGCTTTTACACTGACTGTTGCTTCGGTTGAACCAGTTGGCTGACTTCTCGGTGTTTTAATTGGTATAGAGTTATTGAATTTTCGCTGGTTAGGTAGTTCATACTCTTCTGATATTAGGTTTTTAAATAGTTCTTGAAACCGTTCTTCACTTTCAACCCCAAGTTCTTCCCAATTGTTATAAAACTCTTGCCAAATTTCTCTGTCGGCTTTACTCGCATTGCGAAGCCCTTGAACACCTCTGGCTTGTAAGATAGGATCGAGTGAAGCTAAATTACATAGCTTCATAGTTAGGCTGCTTGGTGTTCTTCCTAACTTGTTAGCAACTTCAATAATAATGGGTGTTTTTTCATCTAGCTTTCCAAACGGAAGCTTGCAGTATAAATTCATTGCAATAATTAGTTCATCTCGTAACCAACGCTTACCTACAGCCATTTTTTCCTACCTTAACTATGTAAAACTATCATCTCAGCTAAAAGAGGTGGTACAGAATTCCCAACTAGCTCAAACATTTTCGTCATAGGTGCATCAAATACAAAATGATCTGGGAAACTTTGAAGTCTAGCAGCCTCTCTTACAGAGATACTTCTGGTTTGTCTTGGATGGATATAGGCTAAACAATCTTTCTGCATATGTGCCGTTAGTGTCCATGAGGGTTTATCCCAGTGTAAGCGTTTATACTTGTCCTCAAAACTCAGAGCGCTGTAGCGTTTTAATTCATCAGGGATATTTTTATATATACCCCCTTGAGGCATGATGCTAAAGATATGCAAATCTTTATCATTATGCGATCGACACATATGATTCATTACCGTATCACAAGGTTGAGTTCTCATTAGCTTTTGATACTCGGATTCAGGCGAAAAATGGTAAGCTTTAGGAACGTCTATTTGCTTGGGTGCAGTGCTTTTACTTTTCAAAGGTAGACTTATAGGCTTTAATTCTGGTAAATCTCCAATTGCTTCCCCGACAGAGACAGGAGAACCTGTCTTAGCATCTGGAAACTCGAAAGTTAGATTCCTATCTTTACGCCTACCAACAATGAATAAGCGTTTACGAATTTGAGGAACACCGTAATCAGAAGCGGTTAGAATTTGATCCCTGAGTTCGTAGCCTGGATAATCATCGCTTTTTGTAATCAATCCCTTTTCTAAATCCTTTTTTAAAGTAGAAAATATCCAGTGATTGCGGAGATAATTGACGTTTTCAATTACAAAAAACAGAGGCTTATAAAATTGAACTACTCTAATAAATTCTTGATATAAAAAATTTCTATCGTCACTTTCGATATGTTTTCCTAAAGACTTCATTTTACCTTTGCCGTATCCGCTCAATAAGTAGCGGTAGCACAGAAAAAAAAATAAGCAGAGTACACAAAGTGTCATAAAATAGGACACATGACGCCAAAGATTA
>NZ_SRRZ01000004.1:0-47469 GCF_013179805.1 Microcoleus asticus IPMA8
GAAGCGGAAATCGCTGTTTTTCCGTCTGGTGCGATCGCCACTGCTGTTACCCAGTCACTATGACCGACAAGTGTCCGCAATGCCCCTTCATTTGCCCGTTCTAAATTAGCCTTCAAAGGCCGCAGCCAAGGACGATCTTTCGACTGCTTTGCTTGTTCGAGAATGGCTTGAATGTCATCAGGTGACGAGATTTTTTCCGTCACTTTTTTGACAGGTTTACGTGGAGCCAACCTACCAATCAATGGTAAATGCTCCCAAAAATACTTAGATTCATCTACAACTCTAGTCACTTCATGAGGTAGCAACCTCCCCAACAAATGCCCGGCTAGTTGCGTTTTATCCCTTTCCAAAACGTGCGCCGACTTCCGAATTGCCCCTTGAATCAATTTCAGCGTTTCAGTTTGCTCCGGCGACAGCAAAACATCAGAAATTATCGCTAAATCATAATCCTCAATTAACGCTTGCACCCCCACCGCATCCAACTTCGCCTCAATAAAATCAAAATCCGTCAACAACTGATGCAGCCGTTCCCCTTGAACACTCTCCGCCAAATGCCCCGGCAGAGTTTCCAAAGCATAAAGCCGCTTTTTCGGCGATAGTTTCCCCAACCGTTCTTTAAACTTACTCATCGCCGTACAAATCCTCCCACAAGTTATCAGAAATCGCCGTTTCGATATCCCGCAGCGACACCCCAGCTTTCTGCACTACATCTTTACGATGCAGAAATCTTTGGAAACTCGCGTGATAGATACTGTAATCCGGCGGAGTGTCGCTGCTACGGCGCAGAAACTGTTCCCAATCATCGAGAACTTCCTGCAAATCTAAAGCATCTTCCTCAGCAAAATCCGCCAAAATATCGCAGGAAACCGGCTTGCGAGTTTTGGTCAACAAATAAATCACCTTCAACTTCCGGCGGCGCAATTCTCTATCTCTAACCGCCATTTCCATCCGCGCCCAATGCTTCTCATAATATCCTTCCAACTCCCTCGGCAAATCTTTCAAAGTCACATCGCTGTACTTGCCGCTATCGATATCATTCAGCACATAGCGCAGGTACATAAAGTTATTCTGGCTTTTTTCCGCCACCGCCACCACAAACTGTTCTCGCTGCAAATTTTGACGGTTAATCCAACTCTGAATTGACGCGCTGTTGCTGGTGCGTTTGTCAATATAAAGCTTGACATCCGCCAAACTTTCTGCACTGTACTGCATCAAATC
Organism: Microcoleus asticus IPMA8; assembly: GCF_013179805.1. Lineage (GTDB taxonomy): Bacteria > Cyanobacteriota > Cyanobacteriia > Cyanobacteriales > Microcoleaceae > Microcoleus > Microcoleus asticus. Next base: position 1,219 of record NZ_SRRZ01000004.1, read on the forward strand.
AAAAACCTGATGATTTGGTAAAGGCAGAGATTCCGGTCGCTTCGAGACAATAAAATAAACATTATCCGGCAAAGCATCTGGCAAATAGAGGACATTGCTGCCACGCCCATGATCGCTCATATCGACTTCATCGAGGGCATCCACAACAAAAACTAACTTTTTTCCGCCCAGTTTAGCACTGACTTCCCCCAACAATCGACTGAGAAAATTGCCATCTGTAGTTGCATTTTCTGGCAATTTTGGGTAATCCAGTTTAAAGGCTTGAATTAACTGAGTGCAGGCATTTTCCAGAAATTGCTTGGCCTTTACAGTGCCTTGAGATTGCGAGTTAAAATGGACAACACAGCGCCGCTTCATCAGCAGCACTAACTTTGCCATAATTGAACTTTTCCCCACACCAGGATCTGCTTCTAAAACAAAATATCCTTTAGGCTTTTTCTGCAAGAATTCGATAATTGCTTCAAACACAAATTGGCGGCCGATAAAGTCTTGAGTGCGGTCTGCAATAATCGTTTCGCACTCGTAGGGAAGCGGCAATCGGGGCGCGGAAGTATCAACAAATCGTTCCAGCAAATTCTGAACTTGCGCTAAATCGGATCGGATGCCAATTTCTATGGATTCCAATTTCCCCATCACTTGACAAATCTGCTGCCCAGTTGCCACGGCCTCCAACTTTTGCAGAATTTCCCCATTTTGCAGCCCCAAATTTCTCAGTTCTGCCAAAGCAATTTGGTGCAGATTCAACAGCATCGCCGCAAACTTTTCTCCTCCCTTCGCCGCATCCAGTTTCAGCACTTCGCGGTACGCTTTCGGGAAAGTTGCGTACAGTTGATCCGCGACAAATTCCACAATTTCCGCATCGAAGGATTTCCCCTCGCTGGCCGCGAATTCGTTGACGAAAGTTGCCCAATCTGCCGTTGTCAATCCGGTAACTCGATCGAACTCCTCGGCATCCGCAGAAAAAATCTTGGTTAACTGGTCTTCGGAAATATTTAAACCCCTTGACAAGTCGGCTGTATTCGTGTTAATATCCAGGCAGTATTCAGGAGTTTTCTCGGCTAATTGACTGAGTGCTGTTTCTGGATAAGGCAATTTTTTGGTTTCGGCGATCGCAATTAGGCGATCGGACTTCGCAACCTCTCTCAAAATATAGCCGATAGCCTCACCCGCGGCCTTAATCAAATCGTGATTGTCGAGAATCTTCTGATTTTTGCTCAACCGTTCGGTCATCCGATTTCCGAGGTCATTAGCCGCGATATTCCCCGCTATACCAGTAGCAATCGCCGCCAAAATCGAAACTCCCCCAACTGCGATCGGGCCGCCCATCATACCCGCTGCTGCTTGAGTTGCCGGATTGGCGATCGCATTTGAAATAAGTTGCCCGACAGCCATCACCGCACTGCATCCAATAACCCTAGTTTTAAAATTAGCTAAGTCCATTAGTGGCATAAAATAAATATTCCTATTTTCAAAAGTTGGTAAGCTGTCCCGCATCTAAATTGTATTTTTTTGGGGCGGGCAAGATGCCCACCCCACAACAAACTTGATGTATTGTGGAACAGGCATCTTGCCTGTTCATTTTGAGCGGGCAAGATGCCCACCCCACAACAAATTTAATCTACTGTGGAACAGGCATCTTGCCTGTTCATAAAATCAGAGATAAATATCAACTACAAAACAGCAGCAACAGTTGCCATCAGCAAGCTTTGAAACAGTTTCACCCCATCAGTTTCGCCCAACATAGGATCGGATGCCCGTTCTGGATGCGGCATCATTCCTAATACATTGCCTTGGCGATTGCAAATGCCGGCAATATTATTTAACGAACCGTTGGGATTCCCAGCATCGCTAATTTTTCCGGCCTCTGTGCAGTAGCGAAACAGCACTTGATTGTGATCTTCTAACTCTGCTAATGTATCCGCATCAGCATAATAGTTTCCTTCGCCGTGGGCGATCGGCAAATCGATGATTTCACCCGTAGTATAAGCCGCAGTCCAACGAGTATTACCGCGTACAACTTTCAAAGAAGCGCGATCGCAAATAAAATTCAATCCCGCATTCCGCACCAGAGCACCGGGCAATAAACCAGCTTCAGTCAACACCTGAAAACCGTTGCAGATGCCCAATACAAGCTTTCCTTGTTTCGCGTGTTCCGCAGTAGCCCGCATCGCCGGAGAAAAACGAGCGATCGCGCCGCACCGCAAATAATCTCCGTAACTGAAACCACCGGGAATTACAATGACATCAATATCCGAAATATCCGTATCTTCGTGCCAAATCATCCGCGTCGGTTGGTGGAGTAACCCTTGAGTCACCCACACCACATCGCGATCGCAATTTGAGCCCGGAAAAACAATAACTCCAAATTTCATAAGCTGAAGGAAGAAGGAAGAGGGAAGAAGGAAGAAGGAAGAAGGAAGAAGGAAGAGGGAAGAAGGAAGAAGGAAGAGGTGTCAACTTAAGACTAAAATCTTATGTTTCTCTCGCTTGTATCAAAGTCTAAATCCCTTAAAAAGGGGGACTTTGAGTATTCTGAGTTCCCGCGTTTTTAACAGAGACTTTGAATGCTCTTGTCCCCGCTTTTTAACAAAGACTTTGACAACCCTCTTGTCCCCCCCTTATTAAGGGGGTTTAGGGGGTATCTCCGGGTTTAAAAACACCCTAGGGGCGATCGCATTTATGTCGCCGCTGTGTCCACAGCAACAGGAATTTCAGTCAAATCAAAGCGATAATTTTCAATAACTGGATTCGCCAAAAGTTGGTCGCAAACGCGATCGAGTTGTTCGCGGGCCTCCGACTCACCAGCAGCAGTCAGCGTCAATTCAACGTATTTCCCGATACGCACGCGCTCAACATTGTCGTATCCCATGTGTTGCAAACCAGACTGTACGGCAGTGCCGGCGGGGTCTAAAACCGAAGGGCGGAGGGTAACATAGATTTGGGCAAGATATTTCTGAGTCACGGGAATGTTGCGGTAGGTGATGTGAAAGTTAGCGCCATTTTATTCTACAACCGAGCAGCGCGCCGATCGCCATTTAACTCCCCCAAGTGAGATAGCCTAGAAATAGGGACAAATTTGATTCCAGCAGATTCGAGAAAAAAATTATGAGAACCAACCACACCCGCAGTCAGGAGCGTATTTTAAACTTGCTCAAAGTCCTGAATCGATCGCTCTCAGCGCAAGATATCTACTTAGAACTGCGTAACAGCGACCAAAGCATGGGCTTAGCAACCGTTTACCGCTCCCTCGACGGTTTAAAGCGAGAGGGGTTCGTTCACGTCAGAACCCTCGCTAGTGGCGAGTCTCTCTACGGTGCCGCCCACCAAGATCAACACCACCTAACTTGTCTGGAATGCGGCGCGTCAATTACGATCGACGAATGCCCGGTTCACCACTTAGAAAGCCAACTGCAACAATCTCATTCTTTCAAGATTTATTATCACACTTTGGAGTTTTTCGGATTGTGCGATCGGTGTACTTTGGCTCAAGAATCTTAAATTTGGTAAGAGGTAATAGGTAATCACAACAGTCAGCAGTTAACAGTCAACTGCCAACTGCCAACTGGCTAATCAGCCTTATTACCTTCCCCAACAATCGATCGCAATCCCTCCATCGTAGCGGGAATGCTGCGCGGGTCCATAAACATCACCTTGCTGCTGTCGCTGGTGCCAATTTTTTGACCCATATCCAGATAGTTTTGAGCTAACAAAAATTGTAAAGCTTCGCCGGCATTGGGGTCAGTTTGCAGAGTTTTGCCGATAATTTGCAAAGCCTCCGAAGTAGCTTGAGCTTTCAAAACCTGACTTTGGCGTTCTGCTTGAGCTTTCAGAACGATCGCCTTTTGTTGAGCTTCCGCCTCCAAAATAGTCGCTTTTTGGCGGGCTTCGGCATCCAGAACTTGCGCTTCAGCTTTACCTTTAGCGCTGTTAACTGCTGACTCGCGTTCGCCCTCGGATGTCAGAATTGCCGCCCGCTTCCGCCGATCGGCTGCCATCTGCAATTCCATTGATTCCTGTACAGTTTTAGAAGGGATAATATCGCGCAGTTCTACCCGCGTTACTTTTACTCCCCAAGGATCGGTAACAATATCTAAATCTCTGAGCAATATTTCATTAATTTGAGAACGAGCAGTAAAGGTTTGTTCGAGATCCAGTTGACCCATTTCGGCGCGAATTTGAGTCAGCACCATATTTACCATTGCTGACTGGAGATTTTCTACTTTGTAACAAGCTTTTTCCAAATCTACAATCCGCCAGTAAACCACAGCATCAACTGTGATAGAAACGTTATCCCGGGTAATACAAGCTTGCGGGGGAATATCTAAGACTTTTTCCCGAATTGTTTGCTCGTAAACGACGCGATCGAGAAACGGCTTGACAAAATTCAAACCTGGTTCCAGTTTTTTGCCGCTGTATTTACCTAAAGTTTCCACCAGCGCTTCATTTCCCTGATTGATAATCTTGACGGAACCTGCGAGGGCTGACCCGCCTAGTGCTAAAAATACAAGTAAAAAAAATTGTTCCACGGTTGCCTCCTATAAATGTTGACTGTTGACTGTTAAATGTTTGTGGAGTAATGACTAATGACTAATAACTAATGACTAACTACTAATTGCCTGTGATTAATTACGCATTTTGTTTAAGAATGCAATAAATGTTCTGGCAAAACTATCAGAGTAGTGCCTTTTCGTCCCACGACAATTACGTTTTGGTTGGGGGGAATGGTGGCCTTGGTGTCTTCGCAGCGAGCTTGCCAAGAATTCCCCTCATAAATGACTCGGCCGGCTTCTCCGGGGGGAATTTCTGTTAAAGTTTTTGCTTCCTGAGAATCTGCGATCGCCCTTGCCTTGCCTTTTGGTATCAACCGCCGGGACAGCAGCACAAAAACTGTCGAAAATACCATCCACAGAAATATTTGTAAATTAACGTAAGGTAGAACTAGAGAGCATCCAGCTACGGCGAAGGCGCTCAGTCCCATCATAAAAGCGACAAAAGCAGTCGGGAGAAATAGCTCTGCCAAACAGAGCAAAGACCCAGCTAGCAGCCAAAGGAGCGTGGGAGTCCAGATCATAAAAAGAATAGGTGATACTATTTAGATCTTAGATTGGAAATTTAAAATTTAAGAATTGCCAACAACTGACTGTGCAAGGGTTTGCCACTTGCGGGCCCTCAGAGCGATTTGTCGCGCAGCCGTAACAGGTTGAGGCTTCCATCCTACTCCAAGTCAGAGTTTAGTAACTTAAATTACAATTTTAGTCGGTGCAGACTGGCAGAAACTACAATTTCTAGGGGCCCAAAGGCAGTTAAGAAATTGATAGGGGCTAAAATCAGTTTATTCTCAAGCTCATGAATTTGGGCTAGCGAATCATATATCTTCAGAATCTTTTTACACAAACTATTTCGATATGATCAGCAGTTTCTCCGAACCCATTTATTGCCCGAATCTTAGCTGTGCCGAGCCGCGCAATACCTTTGGCCGCCAGCACTGTGCAGCTTGCGAAACCGATTTAATTTATCGCTATGTGTGGGCGGTAGGGCAAGCAGCCGAGGAAGTGCCGGCGGGTAAGGTAATAGCCGATCGATACTTTGTCATTGCACCCCAAATATGGCTCGACAGCCGTCCAGCTTTGCCTCCGAGCGTCCCGGAACAACTGCCGGATACGATTATGCCTTACCTGCATTTGTATCCCCAACGGCTGCATACGCCTGAAGTATACGGTTTTTGTTCTTTGGGGGAAGCACCGGAAGCGGCAGAGGTGCTGTTGTTGGAAAATGTACCCATCAATAATTTCGGTCGCCTGTATCCTTCTATTTTAGAATCTTGGTCTGGGACAAGCGCCGCGCGCCAAGTTTACTGGCTGTGGCAAATGCTCCAACTGTGGATACCGCTGTCGGAACAGGGAGTCGCTTCGAGTTTGCTGGTACCGGAAAATTTGCGGGTGGAAGGTTGGCGGGTACGCCTGCTGGAACTGCACCCCGGCAATTTTGTGCCGACGCTGCGGGATTTGGGAGATGTGTGGTCAGGTTTGGTGGAATCAGCGCAACCCGAGGTGCAGCCGAAACTCGGAGAGATTTGTCAGTTTATGCGCCGCAGCAGCATGAATTTCGACGCGATCGCCCTGGAACTAAACGATTTACTATTAGAACAAGCCGCTAAATTGCCTCTGCACTTAGAAGTAGTCGGCATGACCGATACCGGGCCGCAGCGCTCCCAAAATGAAGACAGTTGCTATCCGACTGCTGCTGATTTTCAATCTAGCAAAACTTCAGGCGGCGACAAACTAATTCCTTACTTGACAATGGTTTGCGACGGGGTTGGAGGCCACGAAGGAGGAGAAGTTGCCAGTCAATTAGCCGTGCAGTCCCTGAAAGCTTTAATCCAAAATTTGCTCTCAGAAATCACTCAACAAGAAGAGTTGATGACCCCAACAATGGTCATCAAGCAACTCGAAGAAATAGTGAGAGTTGTGAATAATGTAATTTCCGCTCAAAATAACGAGCAGGGAAAAGAGTTGCGGCAGCGGATGGGGACGACTTTGGTGATGGCCCTCCAGTTGCCTCAAAAAGTGAAAATTTCCGAGGATTTGCCCTCGAATAACAGCCACGAACTTTATTTAGTCAATGTTGGAGACAGCCGCGCTTATTGGATTGGCAAAAATTACTGTCAGCGGCTGACTGTGGACGACGACGTAGCCTCAAGGGAAGTACAGCTAGGACACAGTTTATACTGGGAAACTCAACTGCGATCGGATGCAGGAGCCCTGACTCAAGCTTTGGGTACGCGGGACGCCGATTTCCTGCGCCCGACGATTCACCGATTTATTGTCGAAGAGGAAGGCTTACTGCTGCTGTGTTCCGACGGTTTGAGCGACAACGACTGGGTAGAGAAATCTTGGGAGAATTACGGCCCAGAGGTGCTTGAGGGCAAAATGTCTTTGGAAGCCGCGGTTCAGTCTTGGATTCGTCTCGCCAACGAGAAAAACGGTTACGACAACACCTCGGTGGTGGCGACTCACTGTCGGATGTCGCCGGAGAGATTGGTACTGTTCGATCCGGCGGTGGCGTCAGCGCCAGTGTCAGCGCCGGTGTCAGCAGCTTCGGTGTCGCTGCCGATGTCAGGATCTGCATCCCTCCAGAAAACCGGGAGGATGCCAGAATCTCAGCTTTCTGAATCCTCCAAACAGTTGCTGTACCCCGAAACTGCCCCCGCCCCGGAACCAGTTCAAAAACAGAAGCCCAAGCGTTTGGGGCCATTGTTGGGACTGTTGGTGCTGATGCTAGTCTTCGCGGGTTTAGGTTTGTGGGTGCGCAGCCTCCAAAACCAGAACCCCGATCCCGAACAACTGCCGCCACCGCCGGAAACTACCGCCCCAACTCCTGCGGATATTCCCTCCCCCGGTGCCGATATTCCCTCCTCCGGTGCTGAGAGTCCCTCGTCCGGTGCTGAGAGTCCCTCGCCCGGTGATGAGAGTCCCTCGCCGTCGCCAGAACCAACTCCTGCGGAGATTCCCGCGCCGTCGCCAGAACCAACTCCTGCGGAGATTCCCGCGCCTTCCCCCTCGCCGGAAATTCCCCCACCTTAAAAGTTTGCGAGTTTGGGAACTTGTTGGACGTGCATAACTACAAAAGTCTTTCTCTTGTTTTCACCCTCGGGCTAAAAGCGCGGAGGCTCTCAACTCCGACTCGGTAGTTCGACATCTTCGATCGATAATTTTTGACTCTTTTTAATCGGAACTTCCCCCATAGGGAGAAGTTCCAGTTAGCCTGCGAGTAATGCACCTATCAAATAGGATTGCGATCCAATCAGTAAGGTTTTGATTGATTTGCGATCGCCAGCCTAGAAGAGGTTATTGCCTGTATTGGTAAACAAGTTAGAACTCGACACCAATCTGTCGTTAACAATGGCAAATAGGTCATTGCCTTTGAATATTTGCGTATCGTTTGCTGCATTACCAGAAACATTTTGGTTAGACACAAATCGGTAATCTGAGACGCTACCTTGGACCGCAATTCTGTCACCGTCTGACGAGAAAAAATCGCGAATTATAGCATGGTCAGGCCCGCTGTAGCCAAAGGGGCCCTGGGCCATACCAATGACAAATATATCTGCCCCACCGCCACCGGTCAGGCTGTCAAATTCATTCTCAAAAAAAGGTCCAATGCCAATCAGTACATCATTACCTGAGCCACCAAACAGTTGGTCATTACCACCAAGACCAAACAGTTGGTCTTGGCCTGAGCTACCATCCAGTGTGTCATTACCATTCTCACCAAACAGTTGGTCATTATCCGACCCACCCAAAAGTAGGTCATCACCAAAGCCACCTGTAAGAGTGTCGTTTCCTCCAAAGCCTCTCATTATGTCATTCTCAAATGTGCCGATCCGCTTGTCATTTCCTTCGGTACCTGTGATGGTTGCCATGTTACTTTCTCCTGTTGTTTAAAGACAATCACCCAAATAGGTGATTGGGAATTGAGCGAGTCTTGTTGTTGAAATTGCAAGACTTTGTTTTGCTATAAACCCAAGTTAAACAATCGGTATCAGTTCGACGACAAGAAAAAGTCGTAAAAAGTCAGGAAAAAATAGTCTGCAAAAGTCATACGACTTTCGCACGAGCGATCGCAAACCGGGTTGATGGACGAAAATCCTTCGCTGCAAACCGCAGTAAGGATAAAAAACCCGGTTTCTTTGGTATTGGTGCCTAATACTAAATCCGGGTTACTTACCCCGGAAATCGATCGCTGTAGGGAAACGGCACTGCGGTGTCCTCTATCTCTGCACTGAAATCTGCTGTAACTGTTGAGAGTGCTATTTTCGGAAAAATCTAGAAAAGTCTTGTTAAAGTAAGAAGACTCAGATTTTGCATCCATAGACTAAGCCGGGGAGACGCCTACTCCACAAGAGGTTAATTTTTCTTGTGTGATGGGCCCTCTTAACCCTTCTCACGCGAATAACCGCAAGATCTCAGGAGACTAATTTAGAGGTGCTGTAAAGTTATGACCGTGGAAGAAGCGCTGAGAATTTTAGATACAGCGATCGCCCCAACTTCCCTCAGCAACATCCAAGAGATTGTATTTCGCGAATCTTGGGAAGGGCTATCTTATTTAGATATTGCAGATCGCGCTGGCTATGACGCTAGTTATATTAAGGATGTGGGTTACAAGTTATGGCAACTACTCAGTGCTGAACTTGGAGAAAAGGTTACTAAAAGCAATCTTCAAGCAGTCATAGGACGGCGATCGCGTCAGACACCCGTAGAATTAGTGAACACAGAGATAGAAAAAATACCACCGCTGCAACTGCAAGTTCAACAACAAGAAATTGCAACGCACCGCCACTGGGGAGAAATGGTTGATGTCTCCACATTCTACGGTCGAAATCAGGAATTAGTGCGACTGCAACAATGGATTGTTACCGACTCCTGTCGTTTGGTTGGCTTGGTAGGAATGGGTGGAATTGGCAAAACCTCATTGGCTGCAAAAGTAGCGATCGCACTTCAAAATGAATTTGACTTTCTCATCTGGTATTCCTTGCGCAATGCACCACCGCTTGAGGACGTATTATCAACGCTGATTCAAATTCTATCTAACCAACAAGAAATATCACTCCCGACATCGCTTGAGGCTCAAGTCTCTCAACTGATGGGGTATTTACGCTCCTCACGCTGTCTTTTGATCCTGGATAATTTTGATGCGATTCTAGGGGGTGCGGATGGGGCAATATCCGAAGCAGGGCAATACCGAGAAGGCTATGAGGGCTACGAGGAAGTTCTCAGACGAGTGGGAAGCGAATGCCATTCTAGTTGTCTTGTCTTGACAAGTCGGGAAAAACCCACAGCTTTGATGTTGTTGGAAGGCGAAACCTCACCTGTGCGAACCTTACCCTTAATCGGGTTAAGTTCCTTGGAAGTGCAAGAAATTTTACAAGCCAATAGCTGTTTTTCCGAAACAGCAACCGATTGGATAAATTTAACTCAACATTATTGTGGCAATCCACTGGTACTCAAAATTGTCTCGACAACTGTTCTAGATTTATTTGATGGCAATATTACCAACTTTTTGGAGCATGGAGCGATCGCGTTTGGAGATATCAATATTTTGCTCAACGGACAATTTCGGCGGTTGTCCGACTTGGAAAAGCAGGTGATGTATTGGCTGGCAATCGATCGAGAATGGATGTCTATAACCGACTTACGGGCAGATTTTGTTTCCATCCCCTCACAATCTAAACTGCTGGATGCTTTGTCATCTCTGAGCAGGCGATCGCTAATCGAGAAGAATGCCGGAAAATTCAGCTTACAACCTGTGGTAATGGAGTATGTTACCGAACAGTTAATCGAAGGATTTGAGCGGGAAATTAAGTCGAAAAATCTCGATTTATTCGTCACCCATGCGCTAATCAAAGCAGAAGCAAAAGATTACATTCGGGAAAGCCAAATTCGATTGATTTTAGCACCACTGGCTGAACGAATAATGGGGGAATTACGCTCTAAGAAAGATTTTGAATATCAACTAAATCAAGTTTTGTTTTGTCTGCGAGCGCAATTTCCTAATTCAGTTGGATATGGTGGTGGAAATCTGATTAATCTGTTACTTCAACAGAAAATAGAATTAAGCGGCTATGATTTCTCGAACTTGAGCATTTGGCAAGCTTATCTCATTGGTACAAACTTGCATGGAGTTAACTTTGCTAATTCCGATCTGTCTAAATCCGTCCTTACCAGTAATTCAAATGGAGCTATATCTGTTGCCTTTAGCCCAGATGGTAATTTTTTGGCAGTTGGCAACCTCGATAGTAAAATTCGAGTCTGTCGCACCCAAGATTATCGAGATTTTCTCACCTGTGAAGGACACACCAGTTGGATTGCTGGTGTCGCTTTTAGTCCCAACAATCAAACTTTAGCAAGTGCATCTTTTGACCACATCGTCAAGTTATGGGATTTGGCTACGGGTGAGTGTATTCAAACATTAACAGAGCATACCGGATGGGTAGGTTCCGTTGCATTTAGTCCCGATGGTCGAACCTTAGCTACTGGAAGTTGGGACTGCACAATTAAGTTGTGGGATGTGGCAACTGGTGAATGTTTAAATACGCTTCTGGGACACGCGAATTTTGTAACGACGGTAATTATTAGTCCAGATGGTAAGCTTTTGGTGAGTTGTAGTTACGACAAAACTATCAAATTATGGCAGCTTGAAACTGGGGAAATTATTAACACATTGGAAGGGCATACACACATCATTCGATCGATCGCTTTTAGTCCAGATGGTCAAACATTGGTTAGCGGCAGTTGGGACTGTACGGTTCGTTTGTGGGATATTTCTACGAAACAATGTTTAAAGATTCTGCGGGCACATACCGATCCTGTCGTGGGAGTCGCATTTAGTCCAGATGGTTGTGCGATCGCCAGTGCCAGCTATGATTGCACAGTGCGACTCTGGGATGTTGCGACTGGACGGTGTTGCCAAGTTATGCAGAAACACTGCGGTTGGATATGGTCGATCGCATTTCACCCGCAAGGTCATACTCTGGCAAGTGGTAGCTTAGATTGCACCGTTACCCTCTGGAATACGCAAACAGGAGAATCATTGAGAACTTTGTATGGCTACAGCGCTGGGATTAAATCGCTTGTTTTTAGTCCAGATGGGCAGTTTTTAGCCAGCGGTAGCGATGACACAACGCTCAAATTATGGGACGTGCAATCTGGTAAATGCAGCAAAACACTGCCAGGACATACAAATTGGGTTTGGTGTGTTGCCTTCAGTCCAGATGGTCAAGTGCTTGCTAGCAGCAGTAGTCGTGGCATTATCCGTTTGTGGGATGTCGCTACGGGTCAATTGCTGCGGGTAATGCAGCAAGGTAAAAGCATTGCCAACAACTTTGTATTTTCTGTTAGTTTCAGTCCAGATGGTCGCACATTAGCAAGTAGCGATAATTTTCACAATCTCCGATTATGGAATGTTCGGACTGGTGAATGTTACCAAATTTTGTCAGATTGTTGTCGTGCTTGGTCAATTGCTTTCAGTCCAGATGGCACAATTTTAGCCAGTGGCAGCGATGATAGGCTGGTGAGATTGTGGGATGTTTGCTCTGGGGAATGTTTCAAAACCCTTTCAGGTCATACCAGTTTGCTGTTTTCGGTTGCTTTCAGTCCGGATGGAAAGATTTTAGCAACCAGCAGTGACGACAAAACGATAAAACTGTGGGATATTGAGTCGGGAGAATGTCTGAAAACCTTCGAGGGACACAAGGCTTTGGTATGGTGCGTCCGGTTTAGTCCAGATGGGCGAATTTTGGTCAGTGGCAGTCACGATAAAACGATCCGGTTGTGGGATGTGTGCTCCGGGGAATGTGTTAAAATGTTACAGAATGATTCGTCTCAGATATGGGCGATCGCAATTTCTCTCGATGGTAAAACCATAGCCAGTGGCAGTGCCGATGGAACTATTAAGCTGTGGGAAATGGAGACAGGAGAATGTGTAAAAAAAATGCGATCGCCCAGGCTTTACGAAGGTATGAATATTATAGGTGTTACGGGTCTAACTGATGCTCAAAAATCAACCCTAAAAGCACTTGGAGCAGTAGAAATAGATCGGTTTACCTACTGAAAAATCCGTTTTCTTTGGTATTGATGTGTAAGTGCTATACTCATGACTCCTGAGTGCCGCTATAATACGTGCATTCGTGTGAAAATCCGTGTCGCGTCTGCCTTCTTCCTGCTGCTATAAAATACAGATACTTTCCGGCGGCACGGCAACTCGAACGCTGTCGCCGACTTGGTGTCGCTGCAAGTCATCTCTGTGCAAGTTTTGTCGGCGAAGGGCGATCGAACTTTTAGCAGTCAACCGCACCGTATAGCGCGTGTCAGTGCCAATATAAATAGCCTCTTCTACTATTCCCGGCCAGCTATTTTCAACATCACAATTAGCCGGGAAAATAGCAGCTTTTTCTGGTCGCAACACCAGGGTGACAACTTTCCCAACGGGCATATCTTCTGCTGTCGCAACTAACACGGGCAACTGCTGGTCAACCAACACGATTATTTGACCGTTTTGCTTTTCTACTACTTGCCCGCTTAAAAAATTGCTATCGCCAATAAAATCAGCAACAAACCGCGTTTTAGGATATTCATAAATATCAACAGGCGTCCCGACTTGTTGCAGCTTTCCTCCATCCATCACTGCAATTCTGTCCGACATTGTTAGCGCTTCTTCTTGGTCGTGAGTTACATAAATAAACGTAATTCCCAATTTTCGCTGCATTTTTTTTAATTCTAATTGCATCTCTTTGCGCAATTTTAAATCCAGCGCTCCTAGGGGTTCATCCAACAGCAAAACAGACGGCTGTTTGACTAATGCTCTTGCTAGCGCTACTCGCTGCTGCTGTCCCCCTGACAGTTGGCGGGGATAGCGTTTTTCTACATCGGTTAACTGTACTAATGCTAAGGCTTCAGCAACGCGATCGCGAATTGTTTTCTGAGGCAAATTCTCCATTTCCAACCCAAAAGCGGCATTTTGTGCTACTGTCATGTGCGGAAATAAAGCATAATTTTGAAATACCGTATTTACTGGGCGGTGAAATGGCGGGCGATTTTGCATCGGTTGACCGTGAATGTAAATTTCGCCCGCTGTGGGAATTTCAAAACCCGCGATCATTCGCAAAGTTGTAGTTTTGCCGCAGCCGGAAGGGCCGAGTAAAGAAAAGAATTCTCGATCGTAAATTTGCAGGTTGATGTTATCTACAGCTAAGAAATCTTGACTGCGGACACTTTTAAATACTTTGGAAACGTCTAAAACTTCGACGGCGTGCATTATTATCTATCCTGCTAGGGTGCTTCAGGGATTAGCCTATAGTTTATCTAGAAAATTACGCTGTGCAGCAGACGCACCCTCCGAATTCTATCTCAGCTAATCAGCATTTAAATTGCTTCTCAATAAATCATTTAACTCTTGTGGGGTGGGTTTTGAGCAACGCCCCACAAGAGTTAAATGTGGAATAGCTTACTTTCCGGCCCCTGCTTTAACTTCCGTCCAAGCTCGATCGTACAATGCAGTTGCTTTGCCGACATCCTGCAATAATTTCATTTTGCCAAACACCTCAGCCGGCGGGTAAATTTGAGGATTTTTCAAATCGTTCGGGTCGATTAAACCTCGATCGATGGCTGCTTTGTTGGGCGAGCCGAAGTGGGTAAAATTGGAAATTTGGGCCCCTACTTCTGGCTGCAAAATAAAGTTAATAAATTTCTCGGCTAACTCTTTTTGGGGAGCACCTTTGGGAATTGCCATGTTGTCAGAAAAGATAATTGTTCCTTCTTTGGGAATAGCGTAGCGGAGATTGGGATTTTCTGTCATCACCTGAAAAATATCGCCGCTCCATTCCATCGTCAGATTTACTTCTCCTTGATCGAGCAGATTTTGACCGTTGTCGGGGACAAAAGCGGCAATGACATTTTTACTTTTAATCAGCAAATCGCGGGCTTTGTTAATCTCTTCGGGATTGGTTGTATTTGGATCAAATCCTAAATACATTAAAACTCCTGCAAATGTGTATCTGGCATCGTCTTGCCACGCGACTTTTCCGGTATATTTCGGGTCGAACATCGCCGCCCAACTGTTGATATCGTTCTTGGTGGTTTTCACGTTGTAGCCAATTCCCATCGTTCCCCACTGGTAGGGCAGGGAATATTTATTCCCCGGGTCAAAAGCTTGATTGATAAATTTAGGTTCTAGGTTTTTTTGGTTGGAAATACTGTTTAAATTTAGCGGCTCAATTATATTTTCTGCGATCATGATTTTCACCATGTAATCGGCTGGAAATATTAAGTCGTAACCGGGGTTTCCCTGTTTGAGTTTGGCATAGAGTGCGTCGCTGTTCTCGAAAGTGTCGTATTGAATTTTAACATTGTTCTCTTTCTCGAATTGGGCGATCGCTTCTGGGGCGATATAACTTGCATAATTGTAAATGCTGAGCACTTGCTGCTGGTTGCCACCTGTGGGGCTACAGCCGAAAGCCACCGTTGCACTCATCACAAACAAAATTAGGAAAGTCAGCAGGCGTTTCATAGGTTGTGTTAGTTGCAGACGACAATAATTATGACACAGAAAGCAAAATTTTTAACTTTTTTGAACTTTAAACGATGATAAAACCAGCAATAAGGAAGCCAACAACATCAAAGTTGAAATGGCATTAATCGCTGGCGTCACTGCAAATTTTATCATGCCGTAAACAAATAGCGGCAGCGTCATCGAACCGACGCCCGTGGTAAAGAATGTCACGACAAAATCGTCCAGCGACAGAGTAAAAGCCAGGAGTGCCGCGCTGAAAATAGCGGGCCAAATTAGAGGTAGAGTGATGCGCCAAAAAGCCCGCCATTCGTTAGCGCCTAAGTCAAAAGCTGCTTGTTCTAATTGAGGATCGAGTTCCGCCAAACGCGCCCTGACGGTAATAGTCACAAAGGAAATATTAAAGACAACGTGACCGATAATTACGGTAGGTAAGCCGAGATTGAGGCGAATTCCCGTGAGATTTTCTACGATCCGAAATACTAGGGTAAAGAAAACTAGCAGCGAAATGCCGATCGTAATTTCGGGCATGATAATCGGCAAAAACAGTAAAGCCTCTACTGCTTTGCGTCCTGGGAAATGAAAGCGTTCGAGTGCTAGCGCGATCATTGTACCAAAAATTGTGGCTAACACAGTCGAAATAGCTGCAATTAGCAAGCTGTTGTTAAGGGCTGTCACAATTCCGGCGCTACTACTCGTAGCAATCGTCCCGCCTGCATTGCCAAACAAACTGCCGTACCAATCGAGGGTAAAGCCTCGCCAAACGGCATTGAATCTGGAGGCGTTAAAGGAGTAAATAATTAAGATGAGAATGGGCAAGTAAAGAAAGGCAAATGCTAGTGCAGCTTGTACCCAAAGCCACTTTTTGCCGATCGCCCGCACGAGTAAATCTAGTTTAGTCATTAGTCAAAAATAGGTTCGCCTGTAGGGGCGGGTTTTACAGACAATCTGTGCCTAATACCAATAATCTCATAAACCCGCCCCCACCCAACTGTAAATCTCAATCTACCTGTTTAAGTTTCGTCCGACACGCGGAAGTAAATTAAAACCGGAATCAATATGATGACCGTCAATAGCATAGAAAGCGCCGATCCAAAAGGCCAGTCGCGGGCTTTCATAAACTGATTTTGAATCAAATTTCCCACCATAACTGTTTTAGATCCCCCCAATATATCTGGTGTGATGAAAGCGCCGACGGCGGGAACAAAAACTAAAATAGAGCCTGCAACAATGCCGCGACTTGTTAATGGTAAAAATACGCGCCATAAAGTGCGGAGATCGTTTGCCCCTAAATCGTGAGCGGCTTCTACCAATGAAAAATTAAAGCGTTCTATGCTAGAATATAAAGGCAGAACCATGAAAGGTAAATAGCCGTAAATCAGACCGATCGCCACAGCGAAAGGCGTAAAAAGCAAGTTTAACGGTTCGGTAATAATTTGCAGGCTTTGCAAGGCTGTGTTAACTACTCCTTCGCTGCGCAGGAGTATGATCCAGGCGTAGGTTCTCACTAAAAAATTAGTCCAAAATGGAATAATTACCAGCAAAAGCAAAGCATTTCGCCAGCGGGGAGAACGGGTGGCGATGAAGAATGCTAGGGGATAGCCAACTAACAAGCAAGCGGCTGTTGTTAGAAAAGCCAGCCAGAGCGATCGCCCAATTACTCCTAAGAAAAGTCCGCTGAACAAACGCTGGTAGTTGCTGAGAGTAAATATCCAAGTAACGCCGCCGTAAGTACCGCGTTCTAAGAAACTGTACAACAGTACAATTAGGACGGGCAAAATGAAGAAAACCATCAGCCATACGGTGGCGGGAAATAATAGCAGCAACAAGTTAGTCTGCTGGCGGTTTTTGACACTCATTATTCACTCAAGCGAAATTTAGCACATAATTCAACACATTTTATATCAAATCCGCATTTTATGAATTATGTCATCATTAATAAATTATCAAGAGGTACGCAATGTCAGCAGAATCGTCAACCCCAAAAATAGTCGTCGTCGGTGCAGGATGGGCCGGTTTAGGCGCTACCTATCACCTAACCCAGCAAGGCTATGATGTCACCCTGCTAGAAGCTGGCCCTTATCCGGGAGGCTTAGTTGCAGGGTGGAAAACCGCCGGCGGCCGTTCCGTAGAAGCTGGGATTCATGGCTTCTGGTATCCCTACAAAAACATATTTTCCTTAGTCAAGGAATTAGGACTAGATCCCTTCACGCCTTGGACTCGTTCTTGTCAGTATTCACCCGCCGGATTGGAAGTAGAATCGCCGATTTTTCAGGACGAACCGCGACTTCCCACACCGTTAGGAACCTTTCTTTACACCCGATTTAAAAGGCTGCCATTAGTCGATCGGCTTTCAGCCTTGCCCTTACTCTACGCCGTCCTAGATTTCGACAATTCCGACGAAGCGTGGCGCAGGTACGATCGCGTCACGGCCCGCGAATTGTTCAAACAGTTTGGCGTTTCTGCAAGGCTGTACCGCGATGCTTTTGAACCGATGTTATTAGTAGGTTTATTTGCACCAGGAGAACAGTGTTCTGCCGCCGCAGCTTTGGGAATGCTTTATTATTTCATCTTAGCCCACCAACCGGATTTTGATGTAGTTTGGTGTCGCGGAACAGTCGGAGAAAAAATCTTTCGCCCCTGGGTCGAACGCCTGGAAAAACTCGGTGCAAAAGTATTGACAAACCAACGAGTTACTGATTTGATTGTTGACAGCAAAAATCAAGCAACTGGCGTTGTTTGCGGCGACAAAACCTTCGATGCAGATGCAGTTATTTTTGCAGTTGGCGTCACGGGAATGCAAAAAATTATCAGCAGCAGCCCCGCTTTGCAAAGCCGCCAAGAGTTTCGGGATGCAATGAATTTGGGTGCAGTGGACGTGTTAGCTGTTCGCCTGTGGTTTGACAAAAAAATTGACATTCCCCTGCCTTCTAATGCCTGTTTTGGATTTAGTTCAACTACAGGTTGGACGTTTTTTGATTTGAATGCTTTGCACGACGAATTTCGAGCCGAACCGGGAACCGTTGTCGAAGCTGACTTTTATCACGCCAATCAATTAATTCCCATAAAAGATGAGGAAATAGTTTCCCTAGTTCAGCGGGATTTAGCGACTTGCATTCCGGCTTTTCGGGAGGCAAAAGTAATTGACAGCAGCGCAATTCGGCTGTCGCGGGCGGTAACGCATTTTGCCCCTGGCAGCTATCAGTATTTGTTGCCTGCAGTAACAAGTTATGATAATGTATTCATGAGCGGCGATTGGGTTGTGACCCGTCACGGTTCTTGGTCGCAGGAAAAGGCTTATGTTACTGGTTTGGAGGCAGCAAATTTGGTAATTTCGCGTTTCGGATTTGGGAAGAAAGCGGCAATTATTCCCGTGGAAGCTGACGAACCGCACATTCAAATCGGCAGAAAGATTAATCAGTTTACTCGCAGTTTGACTAAAACTTTCATTCCCGATTTTTGGCTGCCATAAGAAGGAAGAAGTTCGGCAACGGATTCTGTAACGGATTTAACGGATGTCAGGAAGAAGGAAGAAGGAATTTCTTGCTTGAAGCGGTAAGGTGCGCATTGCGCACCTTACATATAGACTAATAATCAATAACCAATGACTAATGATACTATTTTCACAAAAAAATGCAACTGTAGACAAGCTCGAAACCAGAATATTCATCAGTCATAGCCAATCTAAAATCTAAAATCTAAAATCTAAAATGGCATGACTATCGCCAATAAGGCCGGCCCTTCCAAAAAACTCCCACCGTAATTCCTATTAGTGCAGTTTCTGATAAACTTGCTAAAGAAGCAGGTATGGGTAGGAATGATTTTAAAACCAAACCCAAGAGCAGGCACAAAACTAAAACCCACAAACTAATTCGGTTGAGCAAAAATTGTTGTTGCCAATACTCTAAAAAGTACACTGCTAAAGCTCCCATTCCCACTGCTGCTGCAAAAGGTATCAATATCCCGAGGGAGGAACCGTAGAGAAGCGTCACCCCGTTGCGGATTGGCCGCGATTGCGTGAAACCCCAGGCTAAAAATAGCTCTAGTCCAATCACGATTGAGTTGACGAGGGCGGCAATTTGCAGCATTTCTCGCCAAGGTAAAAGTTTTAAACGCCGCAGAAAATTACTCACGATCGGCAGATTAGGTAGGTTGCTTTGATTTTATAACAGTTTTGCCCTGGCGATCGACCTTTGATGACAATTTGTGAAGTAAAATAAAGATATAGAGCTGTCTCTTGACAAATTCACCCAGAGTACGTGCCTATTAGTTGTTGGAAGTGTGAAAGGAAAAAAGTTATGGTGGAGAACACTGTCGATTGTGCTGTAGCTTGCGTCAATGGCTGCGTTCTGGGCGACAAGTGCCCGAAGCGGGAATACGCAGAAGCAACGTCCAACTTTATTGAAAATACTTCTCTGGATAAAATGCTAGAAATAGCAGAGGAAGCGGTGAGAAGGAAACGGATGGCACCCCCCAAATGGGTAATTCCTGATTTTCCCGAATAGAATTAGCCTCCCCATTAAAAAGCGATCGCCCGTTTCAAAAGGGCGATCGCTTTTTGTATTCCCAATGAAATAGCTGAGCCGAATCAATATATTTCCTGAGATAGAAGCTAAAAGCTTAAATAGCAATTAGGATACCACTTAATTATAGCCATCGGCAATTACTAAAAACAATTCAGTTTAAACCAAATTCGGACATTTTTAATTTAATTGAGTTCAAAAACAAACAGGAGCAAGTATCGTGGCACAGCAAAAGAAAAGCAACGAAAAAACAACAACAGAACGCGATAATTTGGGCGAATTGCCTCAAGAAATTACCGAATCTTACGGTACCGGCGTCATCGATCAACCGGGATTGAGCCAAGACGACATAACAACCCTGCAGGACAGCAGTTCGGAATACTCTTCTACCAGTTCCCAAATCGGCGGCGAGGATGCCGATCCTGCTGCGGAACAAGAAAGTGCCACTGGCGAGCAATCGGTGGGCGGAACCGCGCCTACTCCAGACCTGGATATGGTTGACGAACTCGGAGCCGCTGCGGGCATAGAAATGCCCGATGGGGCTATGTTGCACACAACAAATATGCTTGAACATCGAGATGAAAGTCGGTGGGAATTAGACCCGAGTTCTGCGGAAGATTATCAGGAACGACCGGATTTCTAGGTCTATTTGGTACAAAAAAATAGGTAGTAGAATAGGAGCGGGTTCACCAGTATCCATACTTCATATCTCAAGTATTTGTAAATCCGCCCCTCCTCACTTTTGCTCTCGCAGCACGTATCCAACTCCCCTAACCGTATGCAGCAGGCGTTTTGAGTTACTTGCTTCTAACTTAATCCGTAACGCACGAATATACACTTCAATAATGTTTGACTCGCCCATAAAATCGTAACCCCAGACCTTTTCTAAAATTCGGTCGCGGCTAATCACTTGACGGTGATTTCGCAGCATAAATTCTAACAAATCAAACTCTTTGGCAGTGAGTTCAATCAGTTGATTGCCTCGATAAACTTCACGGGTTAAACCGTTCAAGATCAGGTCTTCAAATTGTAAGTTATCCACGTCATTTTGTTGAGTTCGGCGCAGACGGGCTTTGACTCTCGCGAGGAGTTCTTCCATACTGAAAGGCTTAGTAACATAATCATCGGCTCCAGCATTTAATCCCGTCACGCGATCGGGTACTTCATCTTTTGCTGTTAACATAATTATTGGTACTTGAACACCAGTCGAGCGCAACCTTAAACAGATGTCTAATCCAGAGATACCGGGAAGCATCCAATCTAAAATTAATAAATCCGGTTGAGCATCACGAGCGATCGTTAATCCATCCAATCCATTTGGGGCGACAGTGACGTGATATCCTTCAAGACTAAGTTCAGATTCGATGAACTTTGCCAGTTTAGGGTCATCTTCAACAAGGAGAATGCGATCGCTCATAGCTGCGGATTCCAGACAGGTAAGGTGATAGTAAAAATACTACCTTCTCCCGGTTTAGATCGGAGCGTAATACGTCCTTCCATGCCTTCGATCAGGCTTTTGGCGATCGCCAATCCCAACCCTGTACCGTCTCTAGAGCGCGTCATTGACTCATCTACCCGGTAAAATCGCTCAAAAATTCGGTTTTGATGGGGGAGAGAAATACCAATTCCGCGATCGCCCACATGAATCATCACCTGCTGTTCCCTCTTTTCTAAGACTAACTCAACTGGTTGTTCGGGAGCAGAATACTTGATTGCATTATCGACTAAGTTAATTAACACTTGTTGTAAACGATCCTGATCCGCACAGGCTACAACATCCCGATCAGTTGACACCAAAATAATTTTCCGATTGCTAACTTTTTGACTCATCTCGGCCACCTCAGCCACCAGAGTATTCAGTATCACCGGATTCAAACGAAAGTGCAAGTTGCCACTATCAGCCCGTGCTAAATCGAGCAAATCTTCTAACATCCGAATCGTGCGTTCAGTTTCGCCAACCGCTGTTTCCAGTGCTTGTTGCTGATAGTCACTTAAGTTAGTGCTGCGTCGCAGCAAACTTTGTAAATAACCAACTACAACCGTCAGAGGAGTGCGTAATTCGTGGGAAACATTACCGACAAATTGGCGTTGTTGCTCCCAGGAACCCGACAATCGAAACAACATCTCATTAAAGGTTTGTGCTAGTCCTAAAATCTCATCAGGAGCCTGATGCAGTTGGAGTTTTGCCGCCTGCAAATTATCAGCAGACAAAGTGCTAGCTACCTGACTCATATGTTCCAAAGGATGGAGAGCATGACGAATGCGACTGGCGATCGCCAACATTAACACTAAGATTACTACAATACTGACAACTATTAGACTCCGAATCCCATCATTTAACTGACGTTGCTCATCAGTGATATCTTGAGAGAAATATACCGTACCCAGTAACTCATTTTTAATCCTCAGAGTTCTGCTACAGATCACCAAATAGCGATCGCCCATCTGAACAAAAGTCGGCTGTGCAGGTACTTCCGTCAACGAGATCATCTTCGTAATCTTAGAAGATTGCAGATCCATATCAGGTGAATTCACCAAAAGCATCCCATCATTTCGCTTCAC
Source organism: Microcoleus asticus IPMA8 (assembly GCF_013179805.1). GTDB lineage: Bacteria > Cyanobacteriota > Cyanobacteriia > Cyanobacteriales > Microcoleaceae > Microcoleus > Microcoleus asticus. The sequence goes on from NZ_SRRZ01000004.1 coordinate 23,367, forward strand.
CCACACCATGATTCCTCCTGTGGAAGCTTTATGGACGCTTCGGGTTAAGCCAATTTCTAGTGAACCCATTTCACTATAAAGCTCAACCTGTTCGGGAAAGCGTATTCCAATGTATTCCAGGGTTTGTTTATGGGCTCCGACTAGATTTTGCGACCTTTGCCAGCCCGCCCAAAATGCCACACTGCTAAGTCCTAAAATCGAGAGTACCAGCAATTCCAGCGTCAGGCGAAACTGAAGAGAAGAGGTGGAAATTCGCTTGCCCGTGAGAGGGTTGATAGCGGCTATGACTTGGCGAATTAGATTCATTTTATAGTCAGGGAGTGATAAGAATTAAGCATTAAAATGAGTCAAAACTTAACTAGAGAAAGTTAGTATCGTGTAGAACCGACGAAAGTTGGTGCAGCCGCGAAAATCGCCCGTTATCTTTGATATTTGTTGATATTTGCTTTCATCAGACTGCTATCTTAAAAGTTTTCCGCAGTACCTTTGACTTGGTTAAACTCAAACCGTCGATCGTAATCTGTTACACCATAAAGATTAAAACTAATGGTTGGTTGATCTCCCAGTGCTTCCACATGATGAATCGCATCTGGCATTAAGCACAAAACGTCACCAGGGGCAAGCAAAATATCGCCCACTGTTGTGATTTTATCGGGAAACTTGCGAGTTGGCGATCGCTGCCAGAAAGTATTTTTCTCCTGTCCATCAAGTAGCGCCACCAATCCCCAACTGGCATGATTGTGAATCGGAGAAACTGCACCCGGAGCCCAAGCCACCAACTGCACCGTCAGAGGAAAAAATGGTTCATCATAAAGTGTTTGTACTGCCCAGCCTGTCTCAGAGTCAGGCTCAAGGAGAGCAATTTGAAACCAGGAAGAACTATCTAACAACCTGCGGACAAGGGGACAAATTGCCTGGAGTCGTAAATAATCATCACTAATTTGGTCTAATACATCTTCCAAGTCAGTTAAAAAGCGGTAAAGTCGGTAGGGATGGGTCAAATCTTCAATTTGACTTGTAGCCTCAAAAATATTGCAATGTCCATCATCAGTCACTAACCAGTCTTTTCCTGTCATAATTTCTCAACTCGCGGTTAAATTACTGCACTACTAAGTTTCTCATCAGGAATCTTGGGTTTAGCAACGAGGTATCTACAAAGAAACCCGCTTTCTAAGCCAAGAGTGTATAAGTCCTGTAAAGGATAGTCAGGGTTAATCTCCACTCTATAAGAGATTCCTGGCAACTAGATGATGCGTTCCTAATTTCCAGATGAATTTTTGCTGAAGAAAGTGGCGTATAAAGTATTCAGAGTTTTATCTCCCATCCATCTCTTCCTCATCTAGCACTCATTTTATTGAGCGTTAATGCAAATAACCTCAAATCTTGAGGACAACAAAAAGCCAGCATAATTGCCAGAGACCAAGAACTCTCAAGCAAACATCTGGCGTGGAATTACTAACAATTTATCTGGAAATTAGACACATGAAAGTAAAATACATTACCACGATCGCCATTGCCACCATTCTAGGTTTGGTAACAACTAACGTTAGCTACGCCAACTTCAAGGCTTCAACAAACTCAAACTCTACAACCGTTTCATCCCAGGTTGCACAATCCAATCCTTGTGCGGGTAAAGCCAATCCTTGCGCGGGTAAAGCCAATCCTTGCGCTGGTAAAGCCAATCCTTGCGCGGGTAAAGCCAATCCTTGCGCGGGTAAAGCCAATCCTTGTGCTGGTAAAGCCAATCCTTGTGCTGGTAAAAGCAGCACAACAACCCTTCATCCTCAGTTCTACACCGAAAAAGGTATGGCTCTTGATGGTCAGGATGTCGTAGCCTATTTTACCCAAAGCAAATTAGTTATGGGAGTTAGCCAATTTAAACATAATTGGGGTGGAACAACTTGGATGTTTGCTAGTGCAGCAAACCGTGATATGTTTGCTCAAAATCCTGAAAAGTACGCTCCTCAATACGGTGGATATTGCGCCCAGGCTACCAGTGAAGGGAATCTTGTTGTCACTCAGCCTGACGCCTGGAAAATCGTTAATGGGAAGCTTTATCTCAACTACGATAAAACAGTACAAGCACAGTGGATGGGGGATATCCCTGGTCACATTGCTTTAGCAAACAAAAATTGGCCTGCTATTCTGAATAACAAAGAACTGTTGCGCTAAGCTCAAAGTGATGCAGGCAATTAGTTGCCACTAACCACCACTTACTTACCGCCAGCAGTTTTCATTTACCTGAGAACAAGGTAATTGTAATTGCGTAATTGAGAAAGCTGTACCTCACCCAATTGACGACTGCTATATCTTGTTATCAATCAACATATTCGGTGAGTTACGCTTCATAAAGCGTGTTTGTAGTCAGGACTTCTGTTTTCTCTTGACCGATGAACAATTACTATTAGTCCTGACTACAAAATTACGGTGGTTAGATCGCCGGATATGATATTATGTATCGCAAAAACCGGGTTGATGAAGCCAACCCTCTTCAAGAAAAAGGTGTTGTATGGAATTTAAAGATTTTCTGGCTTTGCTGCATCCTATTTTAGCTGTAGCGATTGTTTTTCCTATGCTTGGTATTGTTCTCAATATGGCGTGGCAAACTATGCAGCGTCGCAAGCAAATTGCGATCGACACCAAGAGCAAAATTCCACCTGTTGTGGGTCAAGAACACGTCAAAGCAGGTCGAATTTTGTCAGCTTCTGTGGTAGGAGTGACGTTGTTGGGTCTAGCCTACCCGATTTTTGAGCATATTTTGAGCAAGGATGTTTGGAGCAAAAACTCGTTTCAGGTCATTTTCATCATTCTGATGTTTGTTGCTACGATCGCCTCTTTAGTGATGCTCTACCGAGCTACACCCGCTTTATGGCGCGGCATATTTGCCACCCTAACAGGTACTGGTTTGGTGATTCTTGGCACTCAAGATGGCGTTTATCGGCTAACCAATGAATGGTATTGGTCTCACTACTACATTGGCATCACCGCTGCGCTAATTATGGTTTTCTCCCTTGCCATCATTCAAGACATTTACAAAGACCGCTCAAATCGCTGGCGCACTATCCATGTGATCTTAAACTCGATCGCTGTGCTGCTCTTTCTTGGACAGGGAATGACCGGAACCAGGGATTTATTACAAATTCCTCTGAACTGGCAGAAACCCTATATTTATAGCTGTGATTTCGCCAATAAGACCTGCCCAAAGCCGTGAGCGATCGCATTACTTCGACATTCCAGCCTAAAATTAGTAGAAATTAGAGCAATAAACCCGGTTTCTGAATGTAATAAAGTCCTGGGAGCAACAGGAGTGAGAACGAGAAACCGAGTTTATGACGCCCCGATTGCGTCCGTCATAATCAGTCATAAATCTTAATCATTGCGAGTCAAACCCTGAAGGCTAACTTGCAAAATCGACAAACCCAAAATTAGCAAAAACAAAACCAGCCCGATCGTACAAGCGTAGCCAATTTCCAAATCATTAAAAGCCCGTTCGTAAAGATAATAAACAACAGTCTTAGAACTATTGCGAGGCCCGCCCTGAGTCATAATATAAACTTCTTCAAAAACCTTAGTAGCAGAAATTGCCGAAATTACCGCAACTAAAACTAAATACGGCTTCATCAGCGGCACAGTAATATCCCAGTGCTTTCCCAAACCATCAGAACCATCAATAGCAGCCGCCTCATAAAGTTCAGCCGGAATAGCTTGCAGCCCTGCCAAATAAATCACCATGTAATAGCCCAATCCTTTCCAGATAGTAACCGCCATCACGCTAAAGATTGCCAACTTCGGATTAGCCAGCCAAGAAATAGGAGGTAAACCCAACAATTCTCCCAACTGATTCAGCAGTCCAGTCTCAGCAAACAGCCACTTCCAAGCAATCCCGGCGACAACCATTGAAATCACCGCAGGCGTGTAGTATGCGGCTCGAAACCAGTTCATCCCCTTAAGTTTTTGGTTGCACAAAATCGCCATTCCCAACGGTAGAACAACCAATACAGGCACAACGCAGGTGAGATACAGCAGCGTATTCGTCAAAGTTTGCCAAAATGTGCGATCGCCCCACAACCTGTAAAAATTCTTCAAACCCACCCACTGCGGCATTTGAGTCAAATCATATTCGTAGTTGGTAAAACTCAAATAAAAAGCTTGCACCGCCGGCCACAAAACAGTCAAACTCAAAATAAATAAAGCAGGTAGCAAAAACAAATAAGGCGTCAAGTAGCGTCGGGAAAAAGTCACAGACATAAATTAGTTATTAGTTATTGGTTATTAGTTATTAGTTATTGGTTATTACTGGTTCCCAGGTCGAGCCTGGGAACCAGTAATCTCGCTTGTCTGCGGAGGCAGACTTCGTTTGTGCAGACGCGGTTTAAACCGGCGACTAATAAGGGTAAGAAACTAATCAGCCCCTACAAACAATTGTTATTTAACTCCAGAAAACAAAGCCTGCCAGTCTCCGGGAGAACTGCCATTTTCCCCCTCTTTCACCTCAAAAGTAACGTTGCAAGCTTGCGGTTGTTCCAAAGCCTCCACGCACAATTCTGCAATATCTTCCCGACTGACTTTGCCCTTAATATTGTCTCCTTGCTCGAAGATTAAAGCTTTGCCTCCCGGTTCTTCAGTCAAAGCGCAGGGTCTGACAACAGTATAAGGTATGCCGCTCGATCGCACGCAATCTTCCCCTTTCAACTTCCAAGTCAAAATCCCCCCCAACATATCATTCATCCTGACGGCAGGCGGTTCTTCTTCCAAGTTAATTCCCGGGCGGCCCGGGCGGGTAACTCCTGCCGAACTCACCATCACAAATCGCGGCAAAGTCTGTCCGCCATCAGCTTTAATAGATTCTAACTCCAGTTGAAAAATACCCGGTGTAAATTTCGGATTGAGCGCGCCGTCATATTCAAACTTGCTCAACATTAACTGAAAAGAAAAAATACTGCTGGCATCAAATTTCGAGCCATCTTTAACAGTTTTGGCGCGGAATACTGGAATTAACTCATCAAAAGGAACAGTGACAGTAATCCAGATATTGTAAACAGTATCAAACGAATAGCAATAGCCAATTCCATCCCATTTAGCTTCGCTGCGAACAATCAATTTGTAGCGCTTGCCGTCCCCTTTGACGCGCAGTTGGAGGCCGCTAAATCCTGCGAGATTAAGCGGAGGATCGAAGTTGCGGGTACGCACCGAAGCAAAGCCGCCCGAGTTGGCAGTAGAAACATTCCCTGTGAAGATAGCTGTATTGTCTGTAAGTACGATCGAACTTTCGCTGGTGCCGCCCATCACGATGTCGTCGAGGGCACCCCAAGTTTCTTTTAAATCTTGGCTGGGTTTTGTGAAGTCAAAAATTGTTTTGTCGCCTGCTTTAATTAGCTGGCTGCGAACAGCTTGGACTAAATTATTGATGCCTTTGTATTCGACTATTTCGGGAACATCCACAACTTCCGGCATATAAAATTTGATGCCTTGGTAGTATTTTTCCCGAGTTGGGGTGTCTCCTTCTACTGGTTGAACTTTGGTGCCGGTACAGCAGATAACTGCTTCTACGCCCTCGGTTACTAGCGGTGTTAGCGTCTCTGGGAGAGCGATATCTCCCTCGACTAATTCGACATTTTTGCCGAGAATTTCTGTTGCTCTTTTGGTATCTCTGACGAGGCAGCGTACTTTATATCCCCGCTGTTGCAGCCGCTTGACAACTCGCTTCCCGACGCCGCCTGTGGCACCGGCTACCAGTATCAGTTTGGGTTGGTCTTTTTTACTGTTGCTGCTGCTTCCGAACAGTTGTTGCAGCCAGCTAATGCTGCCAATGAAGGGAATGACGCCGAAATAAGCCAAGGTTTTGACAAACCTGCCGGCATCCCATTGGGCGGTTTTTTTTTCAGTCATACTCTCTTCCTCAGAATTGGCTCAAATCTACTTAGCTGCTTTTGTATTTTAATCGCATTTTCGATTTTTGAATTTGGTGGATTCCTTAGCCTTCGGGATAGCTTCGCTAGCGCGGACTTTTTTTCACTTCACAATGGGTTTGGGATGAGTTTGGTTCAAGGGAATCTCAATAATCAACTCGGTTCCCTCTCCGGGGGCTGAAATGCAAGTCAATTTGCCGCCGTGTTGTTCCACCGCAATTTCGTGGCTAATCGTCAAACCTATCCCCGCACCTTTGCCCACCGGTTTTGTGGTAAAAAACGGCTCAAATATTTTCTGGCGAACTGTTTGGGTCATGCCCCAACCGTTGTCCTCGATCCGAACTGCTACTGCTTTTTCTCCCGGACAAACTTCTGTCACGATCCGAATTTGTCCCCACTTGACGGACTCTTGTTCGCCTCCGTAGTGCGGCGATAGATTCTTGTTGACAAAAGCATCTTCTAGAGCATCAATTGCATTTGCCAGTACATTCATAAATACTTGGTTGATCTGAACTGCGTAACACTCAACCAAAGGCAGACAGCCGTATTCTTTGATGAGATGAATTGAGGGTCGATCGGGCTTCGGTTTGAGTCGGTTGCTCAAAATCAGCAAAGCGCTGTCCAATCCGTCGTGAATGTCAACGGGTTTAATCTCTGCTTCGTCAATTCTAGAGAAGTTTCGCAGCGACTGAACTATCTCGCGGATGCGGTTAGCTCCTACTTTCATTGAACCCAGCAACTTCGGTAAGTCTTCAACTATAAACTCTAATTCAACAGCTTCTATTTGTGCTTGAATTTCTGGCGAAGGCGACGGATATTGCTGGTTGTAAAGCTCCAATAAATTGATCATTTTTTGACTGTATTCGTTGGCATAGCTAAGATTTCCGTATATGAAGTTAATCGGGTTAGTGACTTCATAAGCTACCGCCGACACCAACTGTCCCAAACTTGACATTCTTTCGCTTTGCACCAATTGAGTTTGCGCCCGCTTAAGCTCGGACATCGCTGTTTTTAGATGAGCAGTTTTTTCGCGTTCTCTGGCTACTGATTCTTCTAGTGCTATATTTAATTTTTCGAGTTTGGCTACTTGGCGCAGCACTATATTAATCATTGCTTTTTTCAGTTGCAATGCAGCGTCTATTTCGCATTTTTTCCAAGGCAACGATTTGTACCTTACATTTTCTTTCCACAGCTCAAACGATTTCCGAGGAGATAGTCTCTGGCTGCGATTTTCCTCTATTTGAACTGGTTTGTTGGGGTTGCCAGCCCAATTTACTGTCTTAATTACTTCCGGGCGAAACCACAAAACATATATTTTCTGAGTCGGCGATATTGCTATGGCTAAACACCCGCTAGCCGTGTCTTTAAATTCCTCAGCTTCTGGATAGCATTTGGTCAGCGAGTCTGTATAAAATATTTCTTTATTTAAATGCTCTTGCACCCACTTAGTTAAGTATTTGAGCGATTCTTTCTGAGGTGTTTTCCCGACTGAATAGCAATTGTCTCCAAATATTATTGCTGCTCCCTGGGCGTTGACTGCTTCCAGCAAATTAGGCTGACATTTAACTAACACTTCTGACAAGTTTTCGGAGGTGGATATGTCTTCAAAAATCTTGGTTTGAATAGATTTTAAGTGTAATTTGTAGTCGTAGTCTTCGTTTCCTTCTTTTGATTGCAGTTCTAAGGACATTACTTGCCCGATAAATTCGCAGGCTGCACGCAATTCATAGTTGAGGTATCTTGGTGTATAGTGGTGGCAAGCAATCAATCCCCACAGTTTTTTGTCTTTGATTAACGAGATTGACATCGAAGCTACAACGCCCATATTTTGCAGGTATTCTATGTGAATGGGTGAAACGCTTCTCAACACGCTGAAACTGAGGTTTTGGGGCTGATTTGTAACAGCATTTTTTCCTGTAACAAGGGGGACTGGTTGATAATTAATATCTGGGATCAACCTCAGCCAATTTAACGAATACAGTTGTCTGGCTTGTTTGGGAATATCTGAACTTGGGTAGTTTAATCCCAAGAAAGGACTCAGCATTTCTGATTTGTCTTCAGCGATTACAGCGCCGTTGCCTTCGTGGTCAAATTGATAGACCATCACTCTATCAAAACCTGATATTTTTCTCACTTCTTCTACAGTTATTTGAGATAATTCCTTGAGATTTGGGGCGCTTTGAATTTTGCTGATAGTGGCTCTCACTGAATGATAAAAACTAAAAACAGAAAGATTTTCTGGGCTGGTGGCTAATTCCAACTCGACCATCAATACTTCTTCTACTCGGTGGAGGATGCAGTCAAATTCTAAATATTTACCTTTGTTTATGACAGAGAGTTTAATGGGATTAACGGTTTTTAAGTTTTCATTACACAAACAAAGCTTGAGTTTTTTTAGTTGAACTCGATTGAAGAATAAGCTCAAATTTCGACCGATCGCACTTTCTGCATCTACTCCTAACAAATCTTGCGTATTTTCGCTGGCTTGCAGTATTTCTAGTTGAGGTTCTCGTACAACAAGCAGCACCCCGTGCGGCTGAATGTGTCCCGATAGGTGAATGGGTTCTCTGTCGCAATTTGTCAAGTCAACTTCTTCGAGTGCGGGAATTGTGATTTGTCGATCCATTTTCTTTATTTTCCGCTGTAAAATTTTGAGAGGGTTCTATTGATTAGAGATTTGAGGGCAAATTGGCTTTTCCATAATCTCATATTGTTCGATCGCATAACGGCTCGAAACCTGGAGTGACGCTAGCAATCATCCGAGAATCAGCGAGTCGAAAATGATGGAGTCGAAAATCAGCCTACCGTTGTATTCCTGTTCGATCGGTGCGGGTATTCTATATATTTTACGATATTCTACGGAGTTGGCTCTTCTATACTATCGATCCCCGATGTTAATTATCGCAGCAATTGTTGCCATTCTTCAAGAAGTTTTAATGATTTTTCACAAATTTAATATTTGTCGTAAAAATTTACCTGCAGGAAAAGGGGCAGAGAAATGAGTCTCCAGAGCGGCCTACTGAGGAAAATATTAAGTTAAAGTAAGGGTGACACGATCTAAAAGTCAAGTCACGTTAAGCTCTTTAAGTATATCCAACAGGCCCGACAATTAGACTAATGCTCGACTTCAATACAGTTACTGAGTTTTCTCATACCTACTGCATAGCTATCTGTGCCTTTTTAGTTCCGGCAAACTTGCTGACTACTTTGCAGACAGCGATTTTCACAGGGCTAAAGCGACCTCGAATGCAAGTTTGGGCGTCTGTGATTGTGGCAAGCCTTTGGGCTACAGCAATGATACTTCACGTTTTTACCTGGTTCGCCATCGGGGTAGTAATGCTTCCGACATATATCTTGCTAGTTATGGCAATTACTTGTCTGGCTATTAATATCTGGGCGATCGCTCATCCTGCAAGCCTGATGCAATTAATTCGACTAGCGGTATCAGTTGTTAGGGGAGCTTTCAGAAGGAAAAAGGATTTAGTTATTTCGGAGAGAAGGATTTAGTTATCTAGGAACTCAAAAAGAATTTGGCCGGGGGTAATGTCAAAGATGTCAGGGAGAATATTGGTTTGAGAAGAAAGTTTTCCCTGGTTCCAAATCTGGGCTCACAGTCCAGATTTTTTACTACTTATTCCGGTTCGCGATCGCGACAATCTTCTGTTTCCGGGCCGCGGGGATGGATCGTGCAGTTGAGCAGGTAGCCACCGTCGCTTCTGCCGTAATAATAGCGGCATCCGGTGCAAATTGCGGGAGGTTCGATCGCCCTTTGGTAAACCGGATAATCTCGATTCGCCAGCAGCGAAAAGTCGCGCTGCGTCTGAACAGTCCCGATTATAGCGCCTGAGAGTTCGACAGCTTGGCGGATGTTTTCGATCCTGCTGTTAAGCGGCAGGTAAATGTCAATATAAAGGCGTATGCCCAAGTCTGCCTGCTCGTGGCGGGTAATAATGCCTCCGAGCAAACCGACGCGCGAGGCAATAGCCGAGGAAAATTCGCCCAGTGAAGTGCAGTAACCGGAGAAAACGTGAATGTGTTCGTCCGTACTAGCTCTGACAGTCACACGAGTGGGAATGAGCACTCTCAGGTAAGCGTCGAGTTCGTCAAAAACCGGTTCCGCGAGGGAGAGCATTTGGTTTGCGTCTTCGTGGTCGATCCCAAAACCCTTGGAAACCTTGGACACGAGCGCTGCTAAAATATCAAAAACTTCGATTAACAGCGATTGCAGCCTGCTATCAACGGCGATCGGACATTCTCGGAGCAGTTTTAAATAATCCTCCAAGCGATGGGCAATTCGCTGAATGCTGCTAAATCCCAGCATAGCGGCTCCCTCTTTAATCGACTGCGAGGCTCGGATCAGGTGGTGTATCCTTTGGGGGGGAGCTGCCACGGTGTTTTGCAGGCCCTGCAAGCCTTGTTCGATGATTTGGATGTATTCTGTGGCTTCATCGAGAAAGTAGCCGATGATGCGCTGTAGTTGTTCTGGCAGCATAATTTTATTCTCCGAAAGACCCCCGAGTATCATTAGTCATTAGTTATTAGTCATTACTCAGACATTTGATAGTTTGGAAGCGATATTTAAATGATGAGTTATTTTTGTTTTTAAGGCCTAATCAGTTTTATTCTGACTCACGGCCACTGTACTGGCAATGTTGAAAAATGTTAACTCTTAACTGTTGACTGTGATTTTTTTTGCTCCGACGGTAGCGGTTGCTACCCCCAACAGCAGCACCGCAGCACCTGCGAGTACCGTCGGCCCCGGCACTTCCCCAAAGAGCAAATAACCCAAACAACTCGCCCCAACCGGTTCAAACAAGATCGCAAGAGTTACCAGAGTTGGGGAAATTTGCACTACGGCCCAGTTCAAAATGGTGTGGCCGACTAATTGAGGCAAAGCGGCCGTTAGCAAAATATAAAAATATACAATGTGCGAATAATTAGTATAACTGGTGCCGAAGGCGAGGGGGAGAGGCAGCAGGACGATCGCAGCAACAGTATAGGCGATCGCGATATAGCCACCAATTCCTAGCCCCCGCCGCTGAGCTTCTCGGCCCAGCAGCAAATACAAGCTGACGGCCCAGGAACCAGCCAGAGCCAGGAAATCGCCCAGCAGTTGGCTGCTGCCGGCATAGGCTGCGCCCGCGCTTCCAAGGGCGATCGCCATTCCCCCAGCAAGGGCTATAGTAATGCCAACGATCGACATTTTGCTGAGTTTTTCGCCGAACCAGAAGCGCGACAACAGCGCTACCCAGACAGGATTAGTGGTGACGAGGGCAGTCGAGGCGGCGATCGAAGTATAAGAAAGTGAGGTTATCCAGAGGGCAAAGTGCAGGGCGAGACACAAACCCGCAGCAGCAGCATAGCGCCGAGCTCCCGGTTGCAGGGCGTTCCACTGAATTTTCGGCCAAGCCGGAAGCAGAATTAAAGCAGATAAACTCAGGCGAGAGGCGGCGAGTACCAGACTGAAACCGAAGCCGCCCGCACCTGCTGAAATGTTCGCCAGCCGAATTAAGATTGAGGAAGTTGAGACGGCTAAAACGCCGATAATTAACACTAGGGCGATCGACCAATTCGGCGTTTGTTTCGGAAGATTCATTTTTTAGGCATTGGGCATTGGGCATTGGGCATTGGGAAAATTAACAAAGCAATTTTCGCACAAATTATGAATAATTTCTATCCTCTTCTTTTTCTCTCCTCTTCTCTCTTCCTTCGCGACAAGAGCGCTTACGCGCCGCTTCGCTAACGCGACAAAAGCAGTTCGTTAAAAAAGCCCGATCGCGTATTATTAAAAATTGGTATAATTAAGAAAAACTATCTATATATAGTGAGCCAAAAAGCACCTTACCTCTGTTATAGTTTTAATAGCGCAGGAAACGATTTCCCCACTTAAAATTTATAACTATCTATAGATCCTACAGTTTTGATTGCAGGCGCTTCTCAAGGAAGCGGCAAAGTAACAGCAATTTTATTTGCAAGTAAAGGTTACGATGTGGTGATGGTGGCCCGCCAGCCAGAAAGATTGGCAGCAGCAGCGGCTCAAGTGCAGCGAGAAGGCACTTCCGCTGTTGCTATTGGGGGGGATGTTGGCGACATTCAACAAGTGCGCGCGATCGTCCAAAAAGCCCTATATTCCTGCGGCAGCATTGATGTTTTGGTGAACAATTCCGGCATTTGTCTCGCGGGGGCGATCGAGGAAACTACCTCCGAAGACTGGCAGCAATTAATTAATACCAATTTTTGGGGCTACGTTAACACAATTCAAGAAATTTTGCCACATTTTCTGGAACGAAAAACAGGGACAATAGTCAATGTTGGTTCCATTGGCTGCAAAATGCCTTTGTCTCAAATGACTGGTTATTGCGCTAGCAAATATGCAGTAACTGGTTTAACAGAAACTTTGCGATTGGAATTAGCGCCTCAAGGAATTCACGTTGGCGCCGTGTATCCGGGCTTGATTAACAGCGATTTTTTAGAAAGAGCTCAATTTCGCGATCGAGACGAACCCGCAGTCGAATTGCGCCGCCAATAAATGAGCCAAATGCTAAAATATGACTGGGCAACTCAGCCGGAAGATATTGCTCAAGCTATCTGGGATGCTGTGAAAAATCAGCGTGCAGAAGTTACCGTCGGCCCTGCTTTTTTGGTTGGCATCAGAAGCTTATTGGTAGTTCCCCGGTTTGATGCAGTGGGCAATGGAAAAGGGCAACAGAAGAACAGGCAAGATGCCTGTTCCACCAAAACTGAGTTTTTTTTGTGGAACGGGCATCTTGCCCGTTATTAAGAGATAATTAATCAATTAGCTGCTTCAAAGCAAAGAATTAGCATTAATAAAACGGCCGTTTAAATCGGCTGGGGTCACGTTCAACACAGTACCCAACAAAGCATTAGTAAAACCGAATCTAATATTAGTAGCTTCTACGCGGCCATTGCCATCGGGATCGAGACTTCGCTGCGAGATACCGCCCTTGGCTAACAAACTCGTTCCTCCCGATATATTTGCAGGATCGATCAGCAGCAGCCTCGGATCGTTCAAGCTATAACTTACCTGTTCTAAGGAGATATTGCTGCTGGTAAAAGCCACGCTAATTCCAATTGAATCGCTAGACTTATCAAAATCCACAATTACCGCGTCAGGAACTTCTATTCCAGCTACTCTGCTTCCCGCTTGATCGACTCGAACAACAAAGACATCGCTCCCCCCACCACCTTGGTAAATATCCACCTCTCTGTCGCCAATTAAAGTATCGCTGCCTTCACCGCCAACTAACAAATCAACACCTTGTCCACCGCGCAGCAAATCATTTCCCGCACCGCCATTAAGGAAATCGCTATTTCTATCTCCTGTCAAGAAATCCTCGCCAGTTTCTCCTAACACATCGTCATCATCTTTGCCACCGTAAATAGAATCACTGCCGACACCGCCTAACAGACTGTCTTTACCATCGTTGCCGAAAATCCGTTCTGCATCTGACGATCCCCTGACAGTATCATTGCCGCCCAGCATCCAAACTCCCCCAGGAAAACTAGCAAGTTGCCCTGGTGCCAGTGTAATATTTTCAGAAGAATTGTCTCCTACCAAACGAGAGATGTCTGAATTATCTGGGGTGAGTACCATAGTTGTATAGTTGTAAAGTTTGTGCGATGCGATGGTGGATATTTTGCAATATTCTACAGCTTAGTACGGTGTGCCAGAACACAGTTACTTTATCTGAGCGATCGAGCAATCGCTGGCGCACCCTACTAGACAGCTCTATGGATTCATCTTGGCACAAGCCTGATGGAAGTATCCTAGATTAAAATAAAAGTTAAAATTTGAGCCGATGCCAATTATCTTAGTTGAAGACTTGAGCAAAGTTTATCCGGTAGCGATTAAAGAACCGGGACTTAAAGGAACAGTGCGGCACTTTTTTAACCGCACTTACCGCAATGTCAAAGCTGTTGAGGGCGTTTCTTTTAGTATTGAACCTGGGGAAGTGGTGGGGTTTCTCGGCGCTAACGGTGCGGGCAAAACTACTACGCTGAAAATGCTGACTGGTTTGATTTATCCGTCTGTTGGTACTGTGAGAGTGTGCGATCGTACTCCTTTCCGTCGCGAAGCAGATTTTCTCCAAAGAATCACGTTAGTGATGGGACAGAAACAGCAGTTAATTTGGGATTTACCAGTGCTTGACTCTCTGCGAATCAATGCCGCTGTCTACGGCATTCCCGATAAAGATTATCGGCGGCGAGTCGGAGAATTGACAGAGATGCTGTCGCTAGAAGGCAAGTTAAATCAGGCGGTGCGCAAGCTTTCTTTAGGCGAACGCATGAAAGCTGAATTGATGGCGGCGCTGCTGCATCAGCCGGAGGTATTATTTTTAGATGAACCGACTTTAGGTTTGGATATAAACGCACAGTTTAGCGTCAGGCAATTTCTGCGAGAATATAACGATCGCTATCAAGCAACGGTGCTGTTGACGAGCCACTACATGGCTGACATTACTGCTTTGTGCAAGCGCGTTTTGTTAATCCATGAAGGTCAATTAGTTTATGATGGCAGTTTGGACGGATTGCTCGACAGGTTTGCACCTTATCGAGAAGTTCAGGTAGAATTAGCCCATCCGCTGTCAAAAGATAGCGCTTTTGGTTACGGGGAGGTAGAATCAATTGAGGGAAACTCAGTACGTTTTTTGGTCAAAAGGGAAGAGCTGACGGTGAGCGTGGCGAAGATTTTGGCGGACTTGGACGTGATAGATTTGACTGTTACCGATCCGCCAATTGAAGAGGTAATAGGTCGAGTTTTTCGCACGGGAAAAGTGTAGCATAATTCACGCATAAATTCTATTTGTATGGTGCGCATTGCGCACCTTAATGTTGACCCATTAAAAAACTAAGATTGACATGAAACGATTCATCAAAATTGCTAAAACTTTGCTAGTTACCTACTACGCTTATATGCTCGAATACCGGGCAGAATTGTTGTTGTGGGCGCTGTCGGGAGCTTTGCCATTTATCTTGATGGGTGTCTGGATGCAGGCGGCCGAAACTGGTCAATTTGGGCTGAAGGCGATCGACTTTGCCCGTTATTTTTTAGCCACTTTCATTGTCAGGCAAATAAATGTAGTTTGGGTAATTTGGGAGTTTGAAAAGGAAGTAGTGCAAGGCAGGCTATCTAATAGATTGTTGCAGCCTCTCGATCCCGTATGGCACCACTTTGTATCTCACGTTTCCGAAAGGTTTGCGAGGCTGCCGTTTGTATTCGGATTAGTGCTGCTGTTTTTTGCACTTTACCCGCAGGCTTTTTGGCTGCCGAGTTTGGGCAGGTTTTTGCTGTTTTTGTTGGTTGTCGTTTTGGCTTTTTGCTTGCGGTTCCTGATACAGTATACCTTTGCGCTGTTTGCTTTTTGGCTGGAAAGGGCAAGTGCGATCGAACAATTTTGGCAGTTGATGTACCTGTTTTTATCGGGAGTTATCGCGCCGCTAGAAGTGTTTCCCGCACCCGTGCGCGAAGTAGTTTTGTGGACCCCGTTTCCTTATTTGATTCATTTTCCCGCTTCCATCTTGATCGGATTACCCGTAGATGTGGGCCGCGGTTTGTTGATGATGCTGGGTTGGGGTGCGGTGTTTTTTGTGTGGAATCGCTGGCTTTGGCGGCAGGGTTTGAAGCAGTATTCCGGCATGGGAGCTTAAATAATAATTAAAAATTAGAAAACTGTAAGCTGCGTCACAGTAAGATGTTAATCGTTTTGTAAAAAACACTTACTTGACGCACCCTACTTAACTGCGCAGTAAATCTCAAATCTCAAATCTCAAATCTCAAATCTCAAATCGACTGACGCACCCTACTTAACTGTGGAGTAAATCTAAAATTTAAAATCTCAAATCTCAAATCTCAAATCGACTGGCGCACCTACTTAAGCCGATCGCAGAGATCATGCAAAAATGCAATCGAGATTATTCGACAACTGCATAAACATCCCTTTTTTGTATCTATAAGTACAAAATTTTACCATCAAGTCTTATATTAATAAACCCAACGACTGATAAACGGGATAAAAGAGATTCTAATGACAGCCAAAAAAAACCTCATTGTAATCGGCAATGGCATGGTAGGTCACAAGTTCCTAGAGTTAATGGTCAACTCAGATGCTGCCACACACTGGAATTTAATTACTTTCTGTGAAGAACCGCGCGTTGCTTACGATCGCGTAAACCTCAGCGGATTTTTCTCTGGCAAAACAGCGGGAGATTTATCTTTAGTTGCACCTGGATTTTATCACACAAATGACATAAAGCTTCACATCGGCGACAAAGCAGTAGCCATCAATCGGGAACAAAAAACAGTCTCTTCAGCCAATGGTTTAGAAGTTCCCTACGACAAAATTGTTCTGGCCACCGGTTCCTATCCATTTGTACCGCCCATTAAAGGCAAAGACGCTACAGGGACTTTTGTTTACCGGACAATTGACGACCTGGAAGCGATGTCAGATTACGCTAAAAATTGCAAAATTGGTGTAGTAATTGGCGGCGGTTTGTTAGGTCTAGAATGTGCTAACGCTCTCCAAAATATGGGCTTAAAAACTCACGTTGTTGAGTTTGCATCGCGGCTGATGCCCGTGCAAGTTGACGAGGTTGGCGGTGCGATTCTCCGCAGCAAAATAGAAGAGTTGGGGGTTTCGGTTCACACCAGCAAATCTACAACAGAAATTGTTAGCGAAGATGGCAGAGTTACTAAAATGCTGTTTGCTGACGGTTCGGAATTAGCAACAGATATGATTGTCTTTTCTGCTGGCATTCGCCCCCGTGACGAAATTGCCATAAGTTGCGGTATAGAAGTAGGAGAACGCGGTGGCATAGTCATAAATGATAGCTGCCAAACCTCCGATCCTGACATTTATGCGATCGGAGAATGCGCGCTTTATCAAAATCGTATATACGGCTTAGTTGCGCCTGGGTATACAATGGCAAGCGTAGCGGCAGATATTTTGAGCCGTGCAGCGGATGACGGGCAAGATGCCCGTCCCACAAGCAATTTTACAGGTGCGGATATGTCCACTAAACTCAAACTTTTGGGGGTGGATGTTGCTAGTTTTGGAGATGCTTTTGCTAAGTCCGCAGATGCTAAAGAAATTGTTGTTGCTGACACTTTCCAAGGCATTTACAAAAAATTAGTTTTAAATCAAGACGGCAGCCGCATTTTAGGCGGAATTCTCGTAGGAGATGCCTCGGCTTACGGCACTTTGCTGCAATTCATGCAAAATGAAATTGCTCTGCCGCCACATCCTGAAGATTTGTTAATGCCACCGCGATCGGGCGGAGTACCTACTGGCTTGGGTGTGGACAGTTTGCCGGATTCGGCTCAAATTTGTTCTTGCAATAATATCAGTAAAAGGCAGATTTGTGAAGCGATTCGCGATCGCAATTTAACTGATGTCCCCAGCGTCAAAAAATGCACTCAAGCTGGTACGGGCTGCGGCGGCTGCGTGCCTTTGGTGACGGATATCTTCAAGTCGGAGATGAAAAAAGCTGGCTTCACCGTCAAAAATCATCTCTGCGAACATTTTGAATATTCCCGTCAAGAATTGTACCATTTGGTGCGTTCTCAAGAGATTAAAACCTTTGAGGAATTGATTGAAAGACACGGCAAAGGTAAGGGTTGCGAAATTTGCAAGCCTGCTGTTGGTTCGATGCTGGCTTCTACTTGGAATGACCATATTTTAGAGAAGTATCACGTCGGTTTGCAAGATACGAACGATTACTTTTTGGCAAACATTCAGCGAGACGGTACTTATTCGGTGGTACCCCGAATACCGGGGGGAGAAATCACGCCGGATAAGTTGATTGTTTTGGGGGAAGTTGCTAAGGATTTTGGGCTTTATACTAAGATTACTGGCGGACAACGGATTGATTTGTTTGGGGCTCGGGTGGATCAATTGCCCCATATTTGGCGTCGGTTGATTGATGCGGGATTTGAGTCGGGACACGCTTACGGTAAGGCTCTGCGTACTGTAAAATCTTGTGTTGGTAGCACTTGGTGCCGCTTTGGGGTGCAGGATTCTACGAGTTTGGCGATCGAAGTTGAATTGCGGTATCGCGGTTTGCGATCGCCCCACAAGCTCAAATCTGCTGTCTCTGGCTGCACTCGCGAATGCGCGGAAGCTCAAAGCAAAGATTTTGGGATAATTGCGACGGAGAATGGTTGGAATTTGTATGTGTGCGGCAACGGCGGCATTAAGCCGCAGCACGCGGTTTTGCTGGCGACGGATATCGATAAGGAAACTTTGATTAAGTATATCGATCGATTCTTGGTTTTCTACATCCGCACGGCAGACAGATTGGAACGCACTGCTACTTGGTTTAACAAGCTTGAGGGCGGAATTGAATACTTAAAACAGGTGATTGTTGAGGATTCTCTGGGCATTTGTGCTGAGCTGGAAGCGCAGATGGAACATTTAGTGAATACTTATCAATGCGAGTGGAAAACGACGATTGAAGACCCACAAAAGGTGCAGCGGTTCCAGCATTTTGTGAATTCCGATTTGCCCGATCCGAGTATTGTTCGTGTTGCGGAACGGGGACAAACGCGGCCTCCTTACGAATATGAAAAGGCTCTGGCTGGAGTTTCGGAATAACCCCTCCCCAGCCCTGCCCTTGAATCAGGGGAGGGAGCAAAATTTAATCTCGTTCAATCTCGTTCCCAGGCTCTGCCGGGGAATGAATTCCCGGAGGCTCTGCCTCCTCGATCCGTCAGGCAAAGCCTCGAAACCTACGTTCCCAGCCGGAGACTGGGAACGAGATTAAAGTAAATTAACAGGAAAAGAAGATGGTTCAATCATTACAAGTTTCGGATACTGTGACTACTTGGGTAGATGTGTGTTCTCTGGATGCGATCGCCCCGAATACGGGAGTTTGCGCTTTAGTTGCAGGGGAACAAGTGGCAGTTTTCCGAGTGGGAAACGGGGATGAAGTTTATGCGCTTAGCAATTACGACCCGTTTAGCAAAGCTTTTGTGTTGTCGCGGGGACTTGTGGGCGATCGCAGCGGCACTTTGAAAGTTGCTTCTCCGATTTACAAGCAGAATTTTAGCTTGGCTACGGGTCAGTGTTTGGACGATGAAACGGTAAAAATTCCGACTTTTACGGTTCGGGTGGCAGCAGATCGCGTCCAAGTAGCTGTTAGCTAGATTGCGCTGCTCAATTTTTCGATCGCCATCCGCCAATACCTAACATTCCTGTGGGTAGGGGCGGATTTTGCATGAGGATGCAACCGAGCAAGTAGTTTTGGTATAAAATGGAGTCGATCGGCGACCTACTCCAGGAAAGCTTAAGAAACTCTAAACTAATACTGGATCTGGTTTCGGATTTTTAATGCAAACAAACTCGATGGGCAGGATATCGGTATGTTCTTAAAAAAACTTGTTTCCGAAAATAATCCCCAGACAGTGGCAGAGTTAATCCACGCGCAACTCAAAATCGGTCTACTGACTTGGAGCGAACTCAACACACAAGTTTTCTGCCAGCACTGGCGGGACGAATCTTTGCACGAAGTTCTGAGAGAAATTGCAGCCAAGCTCGACAAAGAAACAGCCAGCGAAATTATAGAATATTTGACAGCTCAAAACGGTCAAGAAGAAAAATTTATTAATTTGTTTTTAGCAGCGCAATGCCTGTTAAAAGTTAAAAATGGCGTAAAAAAAACAACAGAAAAAAAACTGTTAAAGGCTTTAAAAAAGTTATCGCAATACGGCACGGGTTTTCTGATTCTTTATCAAAGCGCTCAAGAATGGCAGGAAACTTATCAAATTCGCGATCGATCGATCGCCGCGATCGCCCAAACTTGGAAAAACGACCCGCAAACTCTGCCCTGGCTGAAAATACTCGCTCACTCCAGCGATTGCGGCGAAGTCCGGGCCACAGCAGTCGGAGCAATAGCCCGCGGTTGGCCAGACCAGCCAGAAATTTACCTGATGCTCAAAAACCTCGCCCAATCCGATCGAAGCTGGGCAGTGCGATCGACCTGTGTGCGAGAAATGGCTTGTGGTTGGCCAGACACGAGCGATACCTTGCCGCTGCTGACTGCCTTGGCTCAGTTCGATCAAAGTCCCGCAGTCCGCACCGCAGCACTGGAAGAGTTAGCCTCTAATTGGCCCGATCGCACAGATACCTTACTGTTGCTGAGAACCGCCGCCGAATACGACGAAAATTTGGGAGTGCGAGTCGCAGCGTGGCAAGAAATAGCCAGACGTTGGCACAGCGTTTTAGGCACGGCGTCCCTGCTCCAAAACCTTGCCCAGACAGGAAGTTCTATCCTGCGAACAGTAGCGGTGCGGGAGTTGGCAGCGGGCTGGCCCGCCGCGGCAGACGTTTGCCTGCTGCTGAAAACCCTAGCCGAATCCGACAGCAGCAAAGAAGTGCGGACAGCAGCCTTAGAAGAATTAGCCTCTCACTGGCCCGGCGAACCAGACATTTACCCGCTGCTCAAAAATCTCGCCGAGTCCGACGAGAGTTCCAGCGTCCGGCGGTCAGCAGTGGAAGCAATTGCCTCTGGCTGGCCCTTGAACCCCGAAACTCTAACTTTTTTGAAAAATATAGCATTGAGCGATCGCGACGCCGACCTGCGAGAAATAGCCCTACAACAGATAGCCGCAGGTTGGCCCGACCACCCAGAAACCCTGCCCCTGCTGCAAAAAATAGCTGATTCCGAGGATTACTGGACTGTGCGGCAAGTAGTAGTGGAAGCTGTCGCCGCACTGCCGTCAGCAAGTCTCGAAGTCTTTGCCTGGTTGCAAAATCTCGCCGAGTCAGACAGACACCTGAACGTCCGAGAAACTGCCGTGGAAGAGATAGCAAGACGCTGGTCTCAGCGGGGCGAGACGCTGCCTTTCCTCAAAAGCCTGGTCGAGTCTGAGCAGGATTCTCACTTGCTGAGCGTGCTGGTGCGGGAAATAGCGCGGCGATGGCTAGACGAGCCGGAAACCTTGCCGTGGCTGAAAATTCAGCTTGATTCTGGGGAAGCGCTGGTGCGGCAAGCTGCCGTGCAGGAAGTCGCTCGCAACTGGCTTTCGGGTGCTGAAACTTGGAGGATGCTGGAGGCTAAAGCACAGGGCGATGAGAGTCCCGCTGTCAGGCAAATCGCTTTGCAAAAGTTAGCCCGGGGGTCGACAAATCAGTCTCAAACTTTCGAGTGGCTGAAAATTAGAGCTCAAGAGGATGAAGATTCGCAGGTGCGGGCGATCGCCCTGGTAGAGTTAATGCGGGGATGGAAAGACGAGCCGGGAATGTTTGAGTTTTTGCGCGATCGAGCTTTGAGCGATGTTGACAGTCAAAACGGTTCTTTTCCTTACAATCCCAGGTTTACAGCACTCGAAGCGATTATCGAACATTATCCCGAAAATCCGGGAGTTGTGCCGTTGTTGCGATCGCTTGCAGTCTCCGACACCGACGAGCAAGTGCGGTCCTTAGCGGGTCGCCACCTGCGCAGCCAAGACTGGTAAACAGAAACAATCCTTTAGACATCTGGTGAAAATTAATCATGCGTGATCTTCCAGCCTTGCTAAATAGTTAGCGTGCGATCGCCCTTCCTTGTCTACATTTTTTCTGGAGATGTCTATTTGACTCATGAGCCGACGGAGGCTTTGCGGTGGGTGAGTAACGCTGAGCGAAAGTTCGATCGGAATTTGATGAAGTGGAATTCGGATAGCCTTGTTAATTTAGAATGTAAAAAAGATGTTCAGCGTTTGGGCGTGACTCTGGAAGTTGCGGGGCGTGCATCTACGCCGGGATTCTGCTGTATGAAGAAGTTACTTTAAATCCTTTAAAGAATATGCGTAACATTGGTCGGATGGGAGAAAGTATTTTTAAATACTGGTGTGACTCTGTTGGATTGATAGCAAATAGTTGCCAAGTTGATGAGAGAGGATGGGATTTCTTTGTAGAATTCCCTCGTGATTCGAGTAGTGTATTACTAAGAGATATGCTACCAACACCAATAGAGTGCAAAATTCAAGTCAAGTCAACCGATGTCAAAAGCAAAAAAGAAGATATAAAATTATCAAACTTGGCAACCTTAATTAAGGCACCAATCCCTGTGTTCTTTTGCTTTATTGAGTTTGATGGTAAGAATGAAGCGCAAGCAGTTTACTTGGTTCATGTTGGCAAAGATATCATTGAGAAAACCTTAAAAAGAATTAGAAAATTAGATAAACAAAAGCCGACAGAGAGATTAAATAAACCTACAATAGAGATTTTCTATAGAATAGATAATCAATTGCCTGAAATAACAGGCGAAAGCCTAAAGAAAGCCATTGAGAAACATATTCTTCCAGGCACTTTAAACCAGTATATATCAGATAAAAATGAATTATTAAATACACTTGGCTTTGAGGATGGTAAAGGAGAATTTACTTTTACAAGGTCTGGGAGCGATCCTGTTGGTGAAATGGTTGATCTATCATTAGGTCTTCGCCAGGAAGTTAATATAGATAAGAGTATTGGTTATCATAAAAGATTTGGAATTTTGTATGAAAATCAGAAGTTAAGCTCTGAGGGAGCTATTCTACGTATCGAAGCTAAACCAGAGCCAGGAGTTCTTAAATTTAAAAAAGATGATTTTTCTCCCGAGTTAGTATTGAGTGCTGACTTATATCTTTCTGATTTTTTTGGTAAGTCGTTGCCGGAGAAATATCGCAAGATTAGAGTTAAGTCTACAATGTTTGAACTTATCCTTGAGCCGTTAAATGGCGAACGAAAATATTCATTTCCTTGCCCAGATGTGCGGCGGCGAAATTCTCTTAATGAACTAAAAAGTTACTTAAAGGTGTTGACCTTACTTAAAAAAGCATCTCATCCTTTAGTTTTAGAAGTTAGTGATAAAGCAAAAAAACGCACCCCTTTTTCCTTCAAGATTAGTGTTAGTGATGAGATAGACGATTGGTCTGATGTTTATAATATTGTTGAAATGGCTTCATCGATATGCGAAAAATTATCTATCTCAGAAAGTGATGTTTTAGTAAGTATTAGTGAGTTAATGCAGACCCAACACTCTCTTGAGAATCTTTATCGAATTTTGGATGCAGATCCTACAACTGTCCACATAAATTTCGCTGCTAATCCGGAAGAGTATGAGCAAGGTGATCGATTGGCGTGTACCTCTTCTGTAATGACAACTATTGGAAGCAAGACGATCAGATTTTTTCTGGCAGTAGTGGGTTCTATATCTTTGGTGAACCAAGCTCAATATAGATTAATTGCGGAGGATAAAGTTTTCCGAAATAAATTAGTGACCGTTGAGGGTGAGGTGATAGAAAAAAGTGCAATCGATAGAAAATTTGACGAATTTGAAAAAGAATTACAAAGGATGGGGTTCGCAACAATTAGAATTTAGAATAACGCAAAAAAGTCCTCCGCAGCGGTAATATAGGTGCAGAGGAAGTGGGAAGACGAACGCTTTTTCTGCGAATACCAGGGAGAGCGATTCTTGCACAATTAGCGATAGTTACCATAGAATTAGTTAATCAGATTTAGTAATGAAGTACCTACTCCATACAGTTTCCAAACCAGTCTCAGGTAGCGAAGTTCAGAAACTTGCCCGTGCCCTTAAGAGTGGCGGTTATGTTGCAAATGAAGCTGCTTTAGATTTAGCTAAACGGATTGTCGCTCGTCGCTATCGTCGGAAAGCTGTTAATGCCACCAAGTAGTAAGTTTGCTGGAGTTGATTTTTCCGACCTGCCTGTCAAACAAAGATCGCGATCGGACGCCGTTTTCTCCCACGTGATATCATGTCCGGTCGAGCGACCGCGATTTTTGTAGGGGCTCCCCTCACCAACAATACCTGCCAATAATTGACCCTCTCAAAAACCCGCCCAGACCGGAATATTATGGTTAATTGATCGGACATGATATGAGCAACTGTGCCCGAAACACCGGGTCTTGCTTGCCCCGCTGCACGATGCTTGCAATTTCCGACGCAGAAGAGCAAATGCCGGCTTTAGCGGGTCGCCGGCTTCAAGTGTTAACAATTAACTGTTAATAATCGATCAAAAGGGTGATAGCATACCGCACCGCTTCCCCCATCATCGAACAGCGAACGCGATCGGACGCCGTTTTTTCCCACGCGAGCAACTGTTCCCGAAACACCGGGTCTTGCTTCGCCCGCTGCACGATCGCCTGACTGATGACTTTCTTTTGAATCTGCTCTGTTGGGATACCTTGCTGCTT
>NZ_SRRZ01000004.1:47569-52525 GCF_013179805.1 Microcoleus asticus IPMA8
CCCGAAACACCGGGTCTTGCTTCGCCCGCTGCACGATCGCCTGACTGATGACTTTCTTTTGAATCTGCTCTGTTGGGATACCTTGCTGCTTCAAATAATCCAACAGCCGCTGCACGCTTTCAGAGAATTTATCCGGCGTCTGAGACATCAAAATAAATGAAATTTGGCGCACCATTCGCTGGTAGATTTCCTGTCTTCTGAGCAATACTTCCTTTTGGCCCGGCTCCGGCTGCGCACTGTTACTAGCAACAGCCAAATCGAGCAAACTCAAAATTTCAGCGCCTTTGGCTAAAACCTTTTCCAACATATCTGGATAAAGCTCCAAAATGCGATCGCCCAAAATCTTGCCGTTCACCAAACGGTTCGCGCTCAGCCGCAGTAAATTTTGTTCTCCAGCAGACTCAAAAAATTGAACGTTCAATTTGAGTTCGCGGCTTTCCAACTCCACCCGACGCAGCGTAAAAACCAAAGCCTCCCAATTAGGAGATTCATCAAAAAACACCTTCACAATAGAACTGTCCTCTTGATGCTGCCTCCCCAATTCCCCGGACTCAAAATCGCGATTGACTGGCAAGCGATTTGCCGCAACTTTCGCAGTATAATCAAACTCAGTAAAAACATAGTTGCAGTCAACTCTCGACAGATCGACATCTTGAACTTGCCAATTTTGAATGCAGCAACCCGTAAGCTGCGCCCCCTCCAAATTAGTCCGAATCAAACGGCACTCAATCAAACAAGCTTCTCTTAAATCTGCCTCACTCAAAATCGCATCCATCAAATAAGCGCCACTCAAATCAGCTTTCCGCAAATCAGCACTGCGCAAATTAGCTTCGCTCAAATCCGCCCGCAGCAAAT
The DNA here is from genome assembly GCF_013179805.1 of Microcoleus asticus IPMA8. Classification (GTDB taxonomy): domain Bacteria; phylum Cyanobacteriota; class Cyanobacteriia; order Cyanobacteriales; family Microcoleaceae; genus Microcoleus; species Microcoleus asticus. Next base: position 48,425 of record NZ_SRRZ01000004.1, read on the forward strand.
ACACTCCTTGCAGGTTAGCTCGCAGCAAAAGCGCCTTCTTAAAACTCGCTTTCAATAAATAAGAACCTGCCAGATTAGCTCGACTCAAATCAGCGTTATCCAGCCCCGCCTCAGTCAAATCCGCCCCCGCCAGCACAGCTCGGTGCAAGTCAGCGCCCGTCAGATTTGCCGATCGCATTTGAGCGCCGTTGAGGTCAGCTTCAATCAAATTTACACCCCTCAAAATTGCCGATCGCAAATTCGCTTCCACCAAATGCGCTTCCCGCAAATTAGCACCCGTTAAATTAGCACCAACAAGACTCGCGTGGTTGAGATTCGCCTCCATCAATTCCGCCGCCATCAACTTCGCGCCGTCAAGTTTAGCCCCAGCCAAATTAATTTGGTCTGATTTAACTCCTTGAAGATTAGCACCGCCCAAATCCGCTTCAGGCAACGTGGCCCAATTGAGCTCTGCTCCTTCCAAACAAGCAAGGCGCAAATCCGCTTTAGCAAGATTTGCCCCGCTCAAATTTGCCCCGCTCAGATTCGCCCCAGCCAGCCCCGCACTGCGGAGATCCGCACGGCGCAAACAAGCCCCTATCAACTTGGCATTGCTCAAAAAAGACCAGCTCAAATTAGCACCGGTCAAGTTAGCACCAGTGAAGTCTATTTCTCGCAGGTTAACACCGCTTAAACTAGCGCCGCTGAGGTCTATGTGACCAAAGTTGCGCTCTCCCTGTTGATAGCGCTGTAAAAATTCTTGTGTTTGCATTCCGCAGATTGGGGGGCTGGCAATTTAGCTGTTTTAGGACGCGCTGGTCAATCGATTTTAGATTTTAGATTTTAGATTTTAGATTAAAGCATTGACCCCACAGATAAATTCGGGGGCTCCTTTATCGGATACAGGTTTTTTATTTCTGGACGGATGAATCCGGGGGCTTGTATCCTGGATGCTTACGGTCAATAACTTTAACTGTAAGGTACGCACGGAACACTAGCGGGCTAGGCACGGGGACACTACTTCTACTACTTACTGCCAGAACTCACGTCCTCCGGGTGATCCGTGGGTACTTTACCCCTATAGATGGCAGTTCAAAGGATTTGTTGCGTAAGTTCTATTTCTACTACCAGTTTTACAGACTTTTGTAACTTCAACTAGCCGAGTTCATATCTGATACGCTGCCCCGCCGGAAACTGCTTTTACCTAAAGCGCTGCAATTCTTGCTGCAAGTGTTTTCCCCATTTAGTCGCTAGAGGAATTTCTGTAAAAGGAACCTGCACCGCAGCAGCATCTTTCAACAAAAATTCGAGGACGATTGGACTTCCCGAACTCGGCGGCGACTCTAAATCAACTGCCTGAGAGTTGACTAACAACCGCAGCGACTGCACGTCTTTTAAAGAAAAAGTTTGCAAATTCACAGGCCCGCTGCGAGTAGGTTTTCCCCAAGTTAAACTGTCTTCTTTTTGACCGAGTACAGCATAAATATCGTACTTGGCTTTAGCGAATTGTTCGGCCCAGACGCGATACGCTTCGAGCTTTTGATACTCGTTCCATCCAGCCCAAGCCAGCCCGATAAAAATTGCCAGCAGCGGCAGCCACATTAAACCTCTTTCCATGCAATACCCTTGTTGAAAATAGTCCAGGTTCTGTTTCTCATCTTCTCTAATGATACAATTAATTGAACTCCTAAAACTTGCTCTGCAATTTAAACTAGAAATTAGAGCAATTTTTGATCTAGCAACAGCCACCGCCGAAAACTACCAAACGCCTGCGTGCGAGATCCCCACAAGTCGCAGCAAGGAAAACTGGCGCTGGCGGTGAAAATTGGGTTATTGTGGGGAACAAGCCTTCCCTAAACGGACGATCGGCCATGAAAAAGTTTTTCCTTCTGTGCTTATTTTTAATCGGGCTCGGCTGGGCGATTTCTAATTTCCCAGGACTTGCTACTCAAGGCACTTACGACTCGATTGTGCTGGATTTCCGCGAAGATTTGGGTGCTGCTGAGATTGCGAAAGAAGTAAATGCGATCGCCCAACAGTACCAAGTCGCACCGCAACTCAACAGTGAATTCTCAGCGGGCGACAATGTATATGTAGTTAAGGGCGATCGCACTTTGCTAAACGCCCTGAGAAAATCAAATTTGGCTAAAGATACCGAATACATTGAACCGAACTACGTCTACAGCGCTTTCGAGATTCCCAACGACCCCATGTATACCAAGCAGTGGAATCTCCGCAGCATCAATGTAGAATCTGCCTGGAACGAAACCAAAGGCAGCGGCACAACAGTAGCGATAATTGACACGGGTATTACTCCAGTCGCTGACTTAAAAGAAACCAAATTTGTACCGGGCTACGACTTTGTAAACGATCGCGCCGAAGCCTACGATGACAACGGCCACGGTACTCACGTCGCCGGTACAGTCGCCCAATCAACTAACAACAATTACGGCGTTGCGGGCATCGCCTACGAAGCAGCTTTAATGCCGCTAAAAGTGTTAAGCGGCAGCGGTGGCGGCACGGTTTCCGACATCGCCGAAGCGATTAAATTTGCTGCTGACAACGGCGCAGATGTCATCAACATGAGTTTAGGTGGCGGTGGCGAAAGTCAGTTAATGGAAGAGGCGATCGACTACGCCCACTCTAAAGGCGTTGTCATCATCGCAGCCGCCGGCAACTCCGGCGATAGTTCCGCTTCCTATCCCGCCCGCTATCCCCACGTCATCGGCGTTTCCGCCCTCGGTCCCGACGACGAAAAAGCCTCTTACTCCAATTTCGGCGCAGGGGTTGACATTGCAGCCCCGGGCGGTTCTGAAATGGGCAAGATCCTGCAAAGTACGATCGACCCGGAAACCGGCGCCGAAGTCTTTGAAGGCTACCAAGGCACTAGCATGGCTTCTCCCCACGTTGCAGCCGTTGCAGCCCTTGTCAAGGCCTCCGGCATCACAGAACCAGACGCAATTCGCAGCGTACTCTTGCAGTCCTCGCGAACTGTCACTGAAGATCCGTTAAACCATTTTGGTTCAGGACACCTAGACGCAGCCGCAGCAGTTCAGCTAGCCCAGCGCGGACAAATCAACTTCCGCGATTTCTTCCGCTGGCTGCGCGATAACGGGTATCTCAACCCCCGCTTTTGGATTGACGGCGGTGCAGTCGCCCTGTTGCCTAAAATTGCAATGGTGCTCGGTTCTTACCTGCTGGCTTTCTTTATGCGGAATTATTTTCCGTTCCAGTGGACTTGGGGCTTTTCCGGCGGCTTGATGGCTGGTAGTTCTGGATTCTTTTTCCTGCGGAACTTGTTTGTATTTGACTTGCCGCAGTGGCCGATGCGGGTGATGGGCAGTTCTATTCCCGAACTCGGCGGCGCAATTAATGGCAGCAGTATGCTGAATCCCATTTTTGCTAGCGTTTTGATTCCTGGGATTTTGATTGCTTTGCTGTTGGGACATCAACAGTGGAAGTGGATCGCGATCGCAATTTCGATCGGTTTTGCCAGCAGTTTAGCGGTGAATGCTTTTGTGTCTCCCGCAGTTTGGGGATTGGGCACAGGTTTAGTATCACAAACATTTTTGATTGTCAATGCTTTTCTGTGTTTCGGACTGGCGCGTTTAGCAATTAAAACAGAGGTGCGATCGGCATGAGTATTACTGTCAAAGGTGTAATTGAACGCAAAGGATTGGGTCCCGGTACTTGGGCTTTGGTTGGCGAAGATGGAGAAACTTACGAACTTAAGGATGCTCCCTCTGAGTTGAAAAAAGCTGGTTTGAAAGTCAGTGTTAAAGGTGAAGTCCGCAAGGATGTGATGACTTTTGCTATGATCGGCCCGGTTCTTGAGGTGCAATCTTTTGAAGCGATTTAGCCTAATTGGTTAATGCAGCTTTTGAGCTAAAAAAAACCCCGGCCAAAATTGGCTGGGGTTTATTAATCAGGGTGCATCTTTATTTACTTTGCAGTGGCTAGCACGATGTTCGGGACAAATTAGATTTTTGACCGCAGATGCACGCAGATTAACGCGGATAATTCTTGATTTATTGAAATTTTGCGGTTTGGGGTGCAATACGAAAAAAAAACCCGGCCAAAATTGGTCGGGAGTTAATTAATCAGGGTGCATCTACTAATTTA
>NZ_SRRZ01000004.1:52625-67718 GCF_013179805.1 Microcoleus asticus IPMA8
GCGTGCGATCGAAAAAAAAACCCGGCCAAAATTGGTCGGGAGTTAATTAATCAGGGTGCATCTACTAATTTAATCTCCCGCCTCAAAACACCTCTTTCAGGACAGTTTGGCAGAATTTTGGAGAATGTGTGGCTAAGGGTGCGAGCGCCAAAAAAAACCCGGCCAAAATTGGTCGGGAGTTAATTAATCAGGGTGCATCTACCAATTAAGCTTCCTGAGAATTCGATCGCAATCCGGACACTTACCACTAAAAACTCACAACTCTTTTCGGTGAACCAGAGTTGCACTAGCTTGGTCTGTCGGAACTAGCAAGACTTCGCTAATATTGACGTGGGGCGATCGCGTAGCGCAAAAATACACAACATCGGCTACATCGTCAGCAGTCAGAGGTGTCAATCCTTGATAGACATTTTTGGCTTTTTCTGAGTCGCCGTGAAACCGGACATTGCTAAATTCTGTTTCCACCAAACCAGGCTCTATTTCCGTCACCCGCACTTGTGTTCCCAAAAGGTCTTGTTTCAACCCTTCAGAAATAGCTCTCACTGCTGCTTTGGAAGCGCAATAAACATTGCCTTTCGGATAAGTTTGGCGACCGGCTATTGAGCCGATATTCACTACGTGGCCGCGGCCTCGGCTTACCATTCCCGGCACGATCGAGCGAGTCATGTACAGCAAGCCTTTAACATTGGTATCAATCATTTCTTCCCAATCTTGAAAGCTGCCTTCGTGCAGTTTGTCTAAACCCCGGCTCAATCCCGCATTGTTAATTAAAATATCTATGCTTTTCCACGCATCGGGAAGCGCAGCTATCGCCGATTCGACTTGCGGGCGATCGCGCACGTCCAATTCTAGCAAGTAAATCTCGTTCGCCGACGCGATCGATTTTGTTTCTACAAGTTCGTTTGCCAGTCGATCGAGTTTTTCAAAGCGGCGGGCTGCTAAAATTAGTTTTGCTCCACCTTTGGCGAATATCTTGGCACAGGCTGCTCCGATACCGCTACTTGCACCTGTAATGAAAACAATTTGATTGTGGATAGAAATCATTTTTAATAATAAGGAAGATGTATTAACCTTTCTAGGGCGCAGAGAGGAAGGAAGAGGGACAAACTTAGTTTTTAGTTGGCATAAAATCAAGTCTGGTCAAATAACCATAATTCTTGTAGGGGCAGGTTTACCCGTTCTCTCCTTTGTATTAGAGATTTTACCTAACCCGCCACTACAGAAATTACCCAAATAACCAATAACACCTATTTTATTACTTGACAACCCGCAATCGCACACTAACCATTGCAATTCCGCCTTGTCGCATCAAAACTGCTGAAACCCACCGATTTTCAGGGGTAGCCGGAGCTTTACCTACTTTAAAAATTCCCCCGGAATTTAGCAACTCCAGCTCGACTTCTGAGGGATTAAAAAAGGTTTTTTCGGTAATGGGTTCCTCCAAAACAGTCCCTATTAAAATATCATCGCCGATCGGCTCTCGAACAATGGCATCAAAATGGTACTCTTCGCCCACCTTAACTTGCTCCGGCACATTCACTTCAATTGTAGGAGGATTTTGGCCAGAACTAAGCTGAGTTTGTTCTGCTAAAATCTCTTGCTTAACTATTTTTTCACCTTCAAAGCGCTGCTGAGAACGGATGGTAGCTTTGAGAGTTAATTCTCTGCCATCCTGTTTGTGAGTGCCGGAAATTGTAGTTACGGTTTCAGCGACAATGGCGCTACCTTCGGTGTTCCAAGATTTGATTTCGGTGCGGTAATTTAAACTCGGATATCTCTCCCAGAGTTGGGTGAGGGCTTTTGCCATGCTTTGGCTGTTTAAGCCGTCAGAATGAGTGAAGTTCTGGCTGTAAAATGCCATAACTGCTTTGACATCGCGCCGGTTGGCCGCTGCGTCAATTTCTGTTAGCAGTTTTGTGAGTGGGGCCGGCGCATTTGCAGGGGTTTGGGCGATCGTTCGGGGAGTCGCCGCGATCGCACCGATCGCTCTTGCTGCACTCGGATGCAGCGCGCCAGCACTTACCACTGTTAAACATAACAAGATTTGAGCGATCGACTGCCCGCAGTTAAAGCCAAAAACGATCGCCCGTTGGCGCAGCCCTCGAAGAGGATCGGCTTTTTCCAGCCGTCGGCTGGAAAAATACTCAGATGCACTTGGCACTAAATTCAAAAAATTACGCATTAGGTGATAATTTGGTTATTTGTCAGGAGTCGTGGCGCGGGCAACTGTTCGCCTGCAACGAAAACTGACAACGGAAGGACGGACACGGCACAATCTAATTTTAGATTGCTGATTGATAATTGGCTGAAACTGCCGGAATAATAAGCATAATAATCTAAAACCTCAAATATAAAATCGCTCGACCTGTGGAACTTGTACTTGTAAAAGAAACAAATACCTTGACAAAAGCCCCCCTCCGGTTGTTGGTTGCAGCTAGCGGCACTGGTGGACATTTATTTCCCGCGATCGCCACCGCCAGTCAGTTGAACGACTGTCAGATCGAATGGCTGGGAGTCCCAGACCGCATGGAAACCCAGTTAGTTTCATCCCTTTACCCCCTCCACACGATCGCCGTCGAAGGCTTTCAGCAGCAATTTGGGCTCGGTACACTGCGAATTTTGGGCGGACTCGCCGGCTCGATCGTTCAGGTGCGGAAGTTGCTCAAAGCGGGAAATTTTCAGGGAGTTTTTACGACTGGCGGTTACATTGCAGCACCTGCTATTCTGGCGGCCCGTTCTTTGGGTTTGCCGGTGATTCTCCACGAATCTAATGCCATTCCCGGGAAGGTGACGCGCTGGTTTAGTCCTTTGTGCACTGCTGTGGCGATCGGATTTGAAGCTGCAGCCCAGCATTTACCCCGCGCGAAAACCGTGGTTGCGGGTACACCGGTGCGATCGCAATTCCTCGCCCGCCAACCTCTAAATTTGCCAATTCCTGACAGTGTACCTGTAATTTTAGTCATGGGCGGCTCTCAAGGTGCTGTCGCCATCAATCAGTTAGTGCGCCAGTGTGCTCCGGCTTGGTTTGATGCTGGTGCTTGGGTGGTTCACCTGACAGGAAATAATGACCAGGAGGCTGAGAGTTTAAAACACGAGCAATATTTGTCTATGCCATTTTACGACAATGTGGCGAGCTTATTGCAGCGAGCAAATTTAGCAATTAGTCGATCGGGCGCGAGTGCTCTAACAGAATTAGCAGTGACGGGAGTACCTTCTATTTTAATTCCTTTTCCTCACGCCGCTGACGACCACCAAAGATTTAATGCGGAAGTATTTGCTAAAGCCGGCGCCGCCGTGGTATTCCGTCAAAGCGAACTAACCGCAGATGTGTTGCAAAGCAAAGTATTGTATTTGTTAAGAGATTCCGAATATTTGGAAAAAATGTCTAAAGCTGCTGCTCAATTAGCGGTGAGAGACAGTACAGAACGTTTGGCTAATTTGGTAAGGGAATTGGTGGTGCGGTGATAGTTTTTAGGAGTTTTAACCGCAGATGAACGCAGATGAAAACTGATGTTTTACACGATATGGGAGTGGATGAATTTAACTACTGATTCTAATCCTTCTTTGGTCTTCAGGTTAGTAAAAACAAATGGTTTATCGTTTCGCATTTTTTTAGCATCTCGTTCCATCACGCCTAAATCTGCTCCGACATAAGGTGCGAGGTCTGTTTTATTAATTACTAATAAATCAGATTTAGTAATTCCTGGCCCGCCTTTGCGCGGAATTTTATCGCCCGCAGCGACATCGATCACGTAAATTGTTAAATCTACTAACTCGGGGCTAAAGGTGGCGGCCAAATTGTCGCCGCCGCTTTCGACAAATACTAAATCTAAATCCGTGAATTTGTGTTCTAACTCTTCTATAGCTACTAAATTAATGGAAGCATCTTCGCGGATGGCTGTGTGGGGACAGCCTCCCGTTTCTACGCCCAAAATTCGATCGCTCTCTAAAGCTTGACTCCGAACCAAAAACTGTGCATCTTCCTGAGTATAGATATCATTAGTAACAACCGCAATCTGGTACTGCTGCCGCAGCGACTTGCACAAAGCATCAAGTAAAGCAGTTTTTCCCGAACCAACAGGCCCCGCAATTCCTACACGAAAAGCACCCATAGCGATTTTAGATTTTAGATTTTAGATTTTAGATTGTCTGATTTTCAACTGCGAAACAACCGAGTGTACTGAGTTTCGTGCGCCATGCTAGCTAGGCCTAATCCCCAACTGCAACTAGCAATATCATCATCTTCTAATTTTAAAACTTCTTGCGCGGTACAGCTAATTTGAGACTGCAAATCTAACAGTAACTGTTGACCGGCTGTTTGACCGAGGGGAATCAGTTTCACGCCCGCACTCGCCAAATTGGCAGCCCAACTGTACAAATATCCTAACACGGCGGCTTCCTCTTCAATCTGCCAGTTGGCGGTGGCAATGCCAAAGCCGATCGCAAAATTGCACGGATTGCCGCCAAATTCCACCAAATCTTTTACACTTGTTGTTAACCCAGAAGCCACAGGCGATCGCAAATCCAGCAGCAACTTGACCAAAGTCCGCCCCATTTGCCAACTTTGCAAGCGCAACTCTTCTGTTTCCTTAGCAGCAGTCGCCCAAGCATTCCAGTAATTCAAAGCGGTTAAATCCCCAATCTGGGCTGCCCTCAAAGCCCGTACCACCACAGCGGCTTCTACTCGAACAGCCCCGAATTGCAGCGAATTTTCTAACCAATTCCTCAAAGTAATTTCGCTGTCGATCGCACCGGTTTCTACCAGACTTTCGATTCCCTCAGAATAACTATAAGCTCCCACAGGTGCAAAAGCTAGCTGCAACAAAGATAAAAGTTGATTGTTCACTGTTGACTGTTGACTGTTGACTTCTTGCTTCTTGAATGGCCGAAAGCAATTTGGTCATAAGCCCTCGGACTCATCGGTGGGAGTAAATCTAAAATCTAAAATCTAAAATCTAAAATCTAATTGAATGGCCGAAAGCAATTTGGTCATAAGCCCTCGGACTCATCGGTGCGAGTAAATCTAAAATCTAAAATCTAAAATCTAAAATCTAATGGCTGTGCCCGTAAGCGCCCATTTCCGGCTGAAACGGCACAATTTCCTCTGTTACTTCCAAACCCATTTTTTCGAGCATTCCCTGCAACACAGAGTCGGGAGAAAGCCTTAAATAATTATCGGCAACTTCTAAAGCTACGTGACGGTTTCCTAAATGATAAGCCGCCCGCATCAGTAGCAGCGGACTTGATGCCCGCGCTGTCAGCACCGATTCGGGTTTTGCACTTACCAGTACCAAACAGCTACCGTCTTCCGATTGCAATAAATCTCGATCGCGCAGTACAGTACCTCTTGGCAAACTCAGGTGCAGCTTTTCACCAGTCTCTGTCTCGAATCGGTGGCGGCTGCGAGTGCGATCGTCGGCTGTCATTGGTAAAGTAAAGCTGACAATAGCATCGGGATTTGCAGGCAAATATTTTGTGAAAGTTAGCATTTTTATATTCTATTCCTCAGAGCAATTCACTGCACATCTAGTTTTTGAGGAATATTTTTTGCTCTTTAATTGGAATTTACACCGAGTAGGAAAATAGTCATCTCTCTAAACCGCTCCCGTTCTTATCTCATTACCAAATTTTGGTTGTTTTGTCAAGCACTTTTTTACAGACGATCGCCATTTTTTCAAAAATTTTTGCATACCGTCTAGTCACTCGAACAATCGAACGGGAGAGGAAGAAAGAATCAAACCCTCAAGCTTATTGATTGCCCGCTTGTTGCAGCCGCAGCAGTTCAGCTTGAATTCGCTGTTTGACTGCCGGATTCGCTTGCTGGAGCAAAGTGAGCTGGTTGAAGCGACTAACTGTCAAACCATTGGTTTCGATAACTTTTTTAGCTTGTTGGCAGTAATTCACCGCGATACCGCGAACATTTCCAGACAACCTATTAATTTCCTGAGTTTCGTTGCACACTACTCTGGGAACCGAACCCCCAGCCATTCCTTTAATTTCGTTAAAAGCTTCCACCCGTCTGGGTTCTATTGCCAACACAGCGCGAGCGTAGCTAGTAATTTCCTCGCTGCTAATCTCTTGAGCTTGGGCTGCTGCTCCGAAAACGAGGTTTGGGGATTGTCCGTACAAACCGGGCGCCCATCCGCTAGCCAAAGCTGCTGCAGAAATGATGCCAAGCAACAGCGATTGTCGCAGCATCCGGTTTATGCCAAATGTAGAGGTGTTCAGTGAGGTGTTCATGGTCGTCGGTGATTGCTTGCGTGTAGATAAAAATGACACAGCGCTTGGAGGCTCAATCTTTTTGAATAATGTGGTGGCTAAAAAGTTCCTGCCGTTGGTGACAATTTTGAATCCCAGCAGGATAATTTGGGAGTTGCTATAGCGATCGAGTTTTTAGCAAATTCGATCATTTGATCCATTGTAACATCTGTAGGAAGTTGACAAAACCCCAAATAGAGACGCTTATTTTAATTGCAGAGTGTTCCCGAATTTCCTCTCCAAATAATTCTCAAAGCGAAAATCTTAAATAATTCTTAAAGTTATTGACAAATTACTCGCATTAATTAGTTTAATCAAGGTACGCGCGATCGAAGCTATCTTCCCGCACGGGTTCCCGAAGGGTAGGGAATCGCCTGCAAAGCAAGGTCAAATTTAGAAGCAATCGCACTCATCAATTCCCTGGATGATTTAATGTTAAGCCCAGGCGCATTTGTCGATCGAGAAAATCCCCCTGGTTTGGCTGCTGACTGAGCCCTAGCCGAAACCAAAAATCAGGTTTTACTACCCGAAGATAGAGACAGCAGCAGGGAACTAGACATTAAAATCCTGGTATCAAAATGCGCGCTATCTGTTTTCGGCAGTCAACGCGCAGGCTTTCTATTCGAGTTCTCGCTTCCTCTAGTTTGGGGCTGAGAACACTTGTCAGGGACTTACCCAGAAACCAGGTTTTTCTACTAAACAAGATCCTTTCAGCCACCAGCAAGAGTAGACAAACCCGGAAAGCTGGAATTTTTGTATCTCAGTTTTCTTGTCATCTAGATCCCAGATAGCCAATTTTTGCAAGCATTATCGCAGCAAGTTAACAATTATTAATTACTGATTGCCCATGAAAAGTCAAAAAGAAATTTGGCGAGTTATCCTCGCAGTAGCTATCAATATTGTAGGCGTGCTGCACTTTGCAGTGCCCGCACCTTTTATCAGAATCGTGCCGCCCCAGCTTCCTTACCCGGAAGCCTTGGTTTATATCAGCGGTTTTTTTGAGATTTTGGGAGGAATTGGGCTGTTAGTTCCTCCTGTCAGCAGGGCGGCTGCGTGGGGATTAATTGCCTTGTTTATTGCCGTGTTTCCAGCTAATATCAATCAAGCCGTCAACAACATTCCAATAGAAGGGATTCCCCACAACCAATTACTGTATTGGTTCAGGCTGCCTTTTCAAGCTGTCTTGATTGCTTGGGCTTGGGTTTATACTCAACCAGACGAAGGTAAACCCCGGGCTTCTATAGTTCCAGATAGAACAGAAAATGCCCAATGAAGCAGTTCGACTACTCTTTGGATTTTAAGAACATCGACTTTCGACAGCACCCAGAACTTTATCGGGTAGGGAAAGGAGAACAGGGAGTGCTGTTGGTGGAACCCTACAAAGGAGAAATTCTGCCTTTCTGGAGATTTAAGACTCCTGAAATTGCCAGGGAATCCAGCAGCAAAATTTACTCCTTGTTTTTAGAGTATCTCGATCGCGAAGATTTTGTGGGAGCCGACATGGCCCGCAAGTTCTTACAGATGGGCTACACTCGATCGCGTCGCTACGCCAACCACAAAAGCGGCCGAAAATACCAGCAAAACCCTCAAAAGCTGAAGTCTGTTGCAGAGCAAAGCGCAGCTCGAAAAGATATTTTGCCGCTACAAGCAGATCCGGTGAAAGCAGAATCCGCCGCCATTTTTCAAGAGAAATGGATGCTGGCCAAAAGCAACGAGAAATATCTCCAGCTTTTAGCCAGACACCGGCAGATGTACGAATCTTATTTAGTCAAGTCTGAGGATTGACATACAGTTACAAAAACTCAGAACTCACAATTTAGCCCCCAGCCAGCAGTGCAGGTGTCCTTGACTATCTGGGAACCGCATCGATCGAGGGTTGTCCTATAACTTACTCATCTTCTTCTTCCGCCTGCCACTGCCGCCACATTTCAAAGGCATTAAAGCCCCTGTATTGCAGGTAATTCAAGACTTTGCCCTTGGTTTTCGGATCTGCTTTACCCAAAGTATCGAGCTTGTATTTGCGCATGACTTTGGCTTTTAATTCGGCCAGTTTTTCTGCTTCGGAGTCCTGATTTTCGGCTATTTCTTCTTCCCAGACTTGCTCGAACAAATCGCTGGTAATTCCTTTTTGCAGGCACTTGCGCTTGATGGCCGATTTCCCGTATTTGCCTGCTGCAGAGGCGATCGAGTTTGCCACCAAGCGAGTGTCGGACTGATAGCCCCGGTCTTGAATTTGCGCGATCGCCTCCAATATTTCCTCATTGCCAAAACCTTTCTCTTGCCCCTTTTTGCGAAGTTCAGAGGCACTGTAATCTTTGCGGGACAAGAGAAAATAGAAATAGTCAAGACAGCTCATCAGTTAAATCGAAGGGTGGCGCGCAAATACTCGTGTAGCGAATGCTAAATCCAGTCGCCTTGCTATCGGCTGACTGCATCGCGATCGCCTCTATTCTTCTGTATCCTCCTCTTCATCATCCACATCCACATCCGGTCTGTCCACATCGATCTGAATCAAGCGAATGTGCTTGTATCCGAGTTTAATTTCAAACTCGTCTCCCGGCTTTAATCCCATTTCTTGGGTATAATTTGCCCCGATCACGATCGAACCATTCTTGTGAACGCTAGCTCGATAACTCGCTTCTCGCCCGCGTCCGTCTGCTTTCGACTTCTCTAGCTCAATGCCCTTAGCAGCTAACACTGCATCGTAAAACTCAGCCAGATTAATCCGGGTTTCTCCACTTTTGCTGACCGTGAAGTAGCCGCAAAGCTTTGCAAGTTCTCTGCGTGGCAAATCGCTGCCTTTGATTTTTTGAAGCAGACCTTTTCCTGTTAAGGGTGCTGTAGCTGTTTCTGCCATTGACCGTACCTCGCTTATTGGACTTTACTTATATCAATTACAACACATTAGATTAACTTTGTTTCACTGTCAATACTAAGAATTCTGAATATTAAGATTCTGGATAAATTTCTGCGACCTCAAGACCGGGTGTGCAAGTAAGGATGCTCGAAGGGCGATCAATTTGCTCCTCGCGGCTCAAATGCTTGCCTAAGCCTCGGAGCGATCGGGCAGGGAATTATTGTCGCAAATTAAATGCTTTACTTTTTTACAGTAAAGTCTGTTCCCTGCATTCACCAATGTCCGATCGTGTCTGCGGTCAAGGTAAAAACAACACAGCCATGAATCGAAATACCTAGAGTGCTGCCGCTGCAAATCTGCCGAAAGCATTTACCTGCGCGGGGTTAACTTTTACCTCAACAAGGCGAGGCAGCACTTGTTCTCGATGCCGCTGCCAGCTACTTCCAAAACCAGTTTACAAAAAGAATCCAACTGTAGGCAAGCTCCAAACCCTTATGGAATAAGTCATTCCCAATTCTTCAATCTAAAATCTAAAATCTAAAATCTAAAAAGGTATAAACCCTGTTTTTCTGGCGGCAAATCCCCTCACAACCCCAAATACCAACGAGCAATCTTCTATTAAGGTGTTCGGCATATAACTTGCAGAGAAAGCAGTCTGGGGAAGGCAATCAGGTAAAAATTGAAGGAAATTTCACCTGTTCGTTGAACGGGTTTAACCTAAAACCCGGCTCAATGGGCGCGGCGGCATAAACATCACGCAGGCACCAGGAGGGGAATAGTTTTGATCGGGCGAGATTGCTTCGCGAATCTTAACGCTTCGCCGCGTATCAGTAGATTTCCAGAGGGAACTCGGGAAAATCTTCCTCCTCCGGCCCCAAGCCAGAAAATCTGAGGTTCTTTCCACAGGGGAATTGAAAAAAACCGAGTTAAATGCACAACAGCTTAAATGTTTCATGCACTACAAATTATCAGCAGTTCCCGGGATGGAGTTTCGGTGTAAATCTACTGGTTTCCACTCGTAGCCGGCAAACTGCCAGACTCTCAAAATTTATGCGCAAGCTGTAGGGGCACGTCAAACTCACCACCACTTGCACAATTACTTATTGTGAAATATAGTAACCACCCTGACGGTGAGGACGTTTTTAATAGTTGCAGCTCTTGCTTTTATTGTCTTGTACCGAATGACGAATGCTCAGGCTGCCGAATCAGCCCGCCCAAAAACGGATACAAGTCACCGACTCCTGTCGTGGAAAGATCAAAATTTTAGACTCTTGTTCAAGATCCCAGATTTATCAGTGGAGTAAATCTAAAATCTCAAATCGTTCGACTCAGCGCTGATGCCGAAGTCTAAAATCTCAAATTGACTGACGAATTCTATATTAAGTAGTCCCGGACTTAACTCTATCGACGAGAAACCCATTTTCTTCCTAGATGTGCAGGTTGCCTAGCTTCTGATGTTGGGTAGAAACCAGTTTGATGAGCGTAAGTCCGAGATTCGATCGAGCAGCATACTTTTGATAACTTTTCCAGCGGCAGCCGTGAGCCAATTGCCAGCAACAACCTCCGCCAGTTTGGAGTCATGGCAAGCGGGCCCAAACTCAACACTGACGGAGGTTGTTGCTTTTAGTGGCGTTCTTGCAGGTAATTTTGCGACAGGGGAGTCCGTACCGCCGGCAGTAACTCTTCTGGTTTCGTGTCTCGCTGGTGCGAGTACCGCCACCCAAAAAAGCCAGCACTCAAAGCAATCGGCAACAAGCAAAGCATCAGGGCGACAGATTTTTTCAATCCCGGTTTTTTTAACGGTTTCTGAGCCGGTGCCGCAGGGGAAATTTCTTGGATAACCGAAGAGTCAGGATTATTAATAGAGGACGGCGAAGCCGTCGGTGAGTTCGGTGAATTAGCAGCCTCGTGCCGATCGTTCTGGTGAACCCAATCCCTGCACTCTTTTAATGGGTCAGGAAAATATTCCCAGACTTCGCCGTCAGAACTGTCTGAATCATGCGATCTATTGGCTGTCGCTGGGTATTGGGCGATCGCCGAGAGCGAAGGTGGCGCATTCCATTCTGTACCCGCGAGAGCCGGCTGCGTTCCCGACGCGATTATTGGCACCCGAGACCCGGATGCCGCGCCTTGGGCTGGGGCGCCGGTCAGATAGCCGTCAAAGTCCGGGTGCTGGTAGAGAATAGGCAAAGCCCAGTATAACTGGTGAGAACCGTAGGCAGAAATTAGTCCGGCTCTGGCTCGACTCAGGCTGAGATCGACTGGATAGCCTTGATTGAGGTTGCGGTAAAACAGCCGCGTGAGAGTTAGGGCTACATCGTCGGGAATGCTTTCTGCCATTGCTAGCACTGCCGGAATGCCCCGCTTGACTAGCGCTTCGGTTAAGTTGCGTTCCGGGCTGTCGTCCGCGAGGTTTGAGGGGTCGCCATAGGCGCCGCGGCAGGAGTTGAACACGGCCATCTGAATACCGTTGTTAACGAGCAATCCAGCTAAGTCGTCGCCACTCAAGGTTTCGGTTAAGCCGGTGCGGCTGCTGACTAGGTAGAGTTCCCCACCTCTGGAACCTAAGTTGCTGTGGCCTGCGTAGTGCAGGACTTGGTAGTGTCCTTGTTCTAGGGCTTGGGTAAGTTGTTCTCGATCGGGCTGTTCGAGAATAGTCAGTTGAATTTCTGGGGAGTGGGGGCTGTTTTTGAGAGGGTTAGCGGTGCGGTTTTGGAGTTCTTGTTGCAGGTGGAGCACTTCTCGCTTGAGCTGCAAGCTGTCTCGATCGCTCGGAGAGGCGATCGCCATTAAAATTTTTAGCGGCCCGCCACTGGGCACTATCCGGGTTTGTTTGAACAAACTTGTACCTGGTTGGTAGCGGGAAAACACGACATCGGTGCCGGTTGCCAAAGGGCGATCGCCTGCGTGCAGAACTTCCCACGGCAGCCGCGGCAAGTGCCGGCCTTTGAGTCCGAGTCGCAGTTGCAGCACTTCTCGGCGGTGCTGGGCGATGCCTTGAGCACAAGTCCAGCTATCGCGCAAGTTTCCTTGAAACAGCCCGCTGTATAATTGTTGCCCGAGGGCTACTAAATTCGGCGCTGAGTTGTTTCCCGAGCGCGAGATTCCGCGACCAGCCAAACTGGTTCCCTGTAATGCTTTTCCTTGGAGCAAGCCCACCAGCGGGTCGTTCATCAGTTGAGCAGACAGTGCAAGCCATTCGTCGATCGGCCAGCGGACTTGTTCTTCTGCTAAGGGTACACCGGGTGCAACCCTTTCTGTCCGCACTAGATATTCGTCGTCCCCAACGGGGGTGACTGAGAGTTGAAATTCCTGGCTCACGGATTTAGCGCCCTCCCGCCTTAATTCTGAATTTGCCTGCGTTTTTGTGGCTAGCAATAGCCATCGGCAAAATTATTTTTACTCTTTCAATCAAAGTTTCTGAATGCGCTTCCCCCGATCGGGCGAACGCTGGGGTCAAATATATTTGTTCAAACACTTTGAGGCTATAAAAGTTGTACTTTAATAACAGTTTATTAGTTTTTATTGCCCTGTGGCTCAGTGAAAGCCGAAATTTCTCGAATCTTGCTATCTTTAACATTTTGCACCTCTACCGCAGACCCCTTTAGATTCGTCGCGAACTTGAGTTTCTCATTGCTGAGTAAAGTTAAATTGGAAGCACTTTACCAGGCGGATCTCTAGTTCTTATTAAAATTACTTCGGCTCTCGCCAACCGGTTTCAGGGCAATATCGGAGACAAAGTTGAGTATTTTTTTTTTTTTTCGATCTGTAGATCGGTCCTTAGCGCTTATCCTCTACCACCAACCCCCCATCTGAAATCTTGATTTTGTGTCAATTAATTAATTGGTCAGCCCTGGCTCCTCATCCGTAAGCGATCCACCCTCATCCGTAAGACCTCTGTGGGGATCCGTAATCGATAGTTGACCCTCGATAATTGCTAATCGAGCATTGCTAATTTACCACTTTTATGTTATTAGTTTTTTTATTTAACTGTCTTAATCTAGTTAAAGTTAAGTAGGAAAAAGACAATTAAGGAGCAAAGAATTCTCAACTATACAACCGCTATCAAATTATTCCTATCCTCTCAAGCAACAATCATTTTTATCATCTAGAGGACTAAGCCTCATCAAGCTGGTTTCTCGGAGAAATATTTGATTTGGCAGCAAAGCCTCTACAAAACAACTGGTTTTCTCAGGATCGCCCTGCGTCAGTCCCGCTCGAAATGCCGAGCGAACTTAGAACTTTAACCCAAAATAACTCCTGCGTTTATTCCTGTTCGTTTCTAAATATTACAATCTGTCTTGACATAAATAGATTTTTGCAGAGCTATTTTTGTATATCAAAATAAATACTATTTCAGTTTGCTCGCCTCGGTCAAATCGAGAGACAATTTTACGAGTAAAAAATAAAACAAATATTTGCCCTGGCGAACAATCTAAATTTCTAATTAGTCATCGGGAACTAAAGTTAGGAGGGTGTAGTCCTTTAGTTAAAGAAGCTCAAATCCTAAGTCAGGGAAGGGTTTGTCCGAGCTGGGAGTGTTACAAAAATTTAATGCACCCAGGCTCAATCGCAAGAAAAGCAAGGGTAAAATTGTGGGGATCGAGGTTTTGGGGAGTTGTAAGTTGCGAGTTTAAGTTCAGCTAATTCACTGTAGAAATTACGTAGAAAATCTACAATCAAGGGCACTTCGGCGCAGCTTAATGTAGAAATTACGGAGAACATCTCAAATGCTAGGCGCTTCGGCGCAGCACTTACAGTGTAAATGGCGGATCAATTAATTTTGGTGCGCAATGGCAGAAAATCAAACTCGCAAATGAGAAAAAAACCTTGCAGTTTAAGTGGCATCTATAATAGTAAAGATGAGGACATCAGCCCCTCTAGCAGGCGAAATCATGAAGTTATAATTTTTTTCTTCTGCTGCCTCCTGCTTACTGATAAATTGATTGTAAGAAGCTCAAACGTTTTTGGTAAATATCCAGAATGGAAGAAGAACAGTTGTTAGAAAATGTATCGGGAACACTTTTTCCCGATCGAGATGAAACACAAATGCCTGTCGAGGATTTCGACAACAATACCCCTGAGATTTCCGACGACGAGTTAGCCGAGTTAATTAAGGTAGCGATCGCAGAAAACAGTGGCACCACCGCCGATAACGGTCAAGTTGCGGATAACAGCAACATTGCTGAATTTAACGCCGTACCCCAAGAAGATGCGGGCGACACAGATGACTTAGATGATGGCAACGGCATCGATCGCCGCCGAACCCTATTCGGTACTGATGACGATGACGTAATTGTCGCCACCGGCGCTAACGAGGAGATATTCGGCAAAAAAGGCCGAGACCAAATCAAAGGAAACCCTGGCAAAAAAAATAAAATTTACGGGGGTAAAGGTGACGACGATTGCGAGGGCGGCGATGACGACGATGAAATAAAGGGCGATCGCGATAAAGACACCGTTAAGGGCGGCAAAGGCGACGACAAACTTAACGGCGGTAAAGATAACGACAGCCTTTTTGGCGGTACCGGCAACGACACCTGCGAAGGCGATGACAGCGATGACTGGGTGCACGGTAACGAAGGCGACGATGACGTTGACGGCGGCACCGGCAGCGATACCGTCTACGGCGGCAAAGGCGACGACGATTGCGAGGGTGGCGAAGGCAACGATAACGTCAGGGGCGATCAGGGCAAGGACAACGTTATCGGCGGCGACGGCAACGATACTGTTAACGGCGGCAAAGATAACGATACCGTTAACGGCGGTGCCGGCAGCGACAACTGTGCAGGCGACGACGGCGACGACAGCGTTAGCGGCGGCATCGGCGACGATACCGTTAACGGCGGTGCCGGCAGCGACAACTGTGCAGGTGACGACGGCGACGACAGCGTTAGCGGCGGCACCGGCGACGATACCGTGATCGGCGGTGCCGGCAGCGATAACTGTGCAGGCGACGACGGCGACGACAGCGTTAG
>NZ_SRRZ01000004.1:67818-102820 GCF_013179805.1 Microcoleus asticus IPMA8
ACAGCGTTAGCGGCGGCACCGGCGACGATACCGTGATCGGCGGTGCCGGCAGCGATAACTGTGCAGGCGACGACGGCGACGACAGCGTTAGTGGCGGTGACGGCGACGATACCGTGATGGGCGGTGGGGGCACCGATACCCTCATTACTGGCGACGGCAATGACATGGCAGACGGCGGCGACGGCGACGACAGCGTTAGCGGTGGCGGCGACGGCGACGATACCCTGATGGGCGGCGACGGCAACGATACCCTGATGGGCGGTACTGGCAACCATACCTGTGTCGGCGGTGCTGGATCTGACGTTTATGGCATGAGTAACAGTACCTCTGGGGCAAGTTCAGTCATCACTGACTTCGCAGACAACGAAGACAAGTTTCTGCTGTTTGGTGATTTGAACTTTAGCAGCTTGACCTTTATACAAGTCGGTGGCAATACCGAAATTCGGGTCAATAACTTCGCGCTAACGCTATTGTTGAATGTCAACGCAACGCTGATCGATGCTGGCGACTTTTTGGGAGTTACCGGTTCAACTCCAACTCCAACTCCAACTCCAACTCCAACTCCGAACCCGATTTTTAACCCTGCGCGAGTGGAAGCTAATAAGCCCCTGACTGCTGGTTCCAGCGGCAGCGAGCAAACTATTACTTCTGAGTTGTTGAGTTTTGTCGATGCCCAGCAAGGTCCTAGCAAAATAGTCTTCAAGCTAACCGAGCTGCCCGCGACTACAACCGGCCAACTATTCTTTAAGGGAGTC
Organism: Microcoleus asticus IPMA8; assembly: GCF_013179805.1. Taxonomy (GTDB): domain Bacteria; phylum Cyanobacteriota; class Cyanobacteriia; order Cyanobacteriales; family Microcoleaceae; genus Microcoleus; species Microcoleus asticus. The sequence continues at coordinate 68,574 of NZ_SRRZ01000004.1, forward strand.
GCGGTAACACAAGTCGGTTTTACCTTCTCTCAAGCAGACATTAACGCAGGCTTGTTAACTTTCAAAGCGGCATCCGGTTTTATCGGTGCCGCTAGTTTTGGTTTTGAAGTTAGCAACGGCAAAAACGTTGTCACCGGCCAGCGTTTTAGCTTGAAAATCGAGCAAAATGTCTTTAAGTTTGCTGGCACTACACAATCTCAAGTTATTGTCGGTTCGGCGACGCTGGATAACGACATAGAAGGCGGCGATGGTGACGATAACATTACAGGCGGTAAGCTCAAAGACAAAATCATCGGCGGCAAAGGCAAGGACACAATTAAAGGCGGGGATGGCGATGACGATATCGACGGCGGGGATGACGATGACGATATCGAAGTCGGTAAAGGCAAACACAAAATAAAAGGAGGCTTGGGCAAGGACAAAGTTAAAGCCGGAGATGGCGATGACGATATCGACGGCGGCGATGACGATGACGATATCGACGGCGGTAAAGGCAAAAACACACTAAAAGGAGGCTTGGGCAAGGACAAAGTTAAAGGCGGCGATGATAATGACGATATCGATGGCGGCGATGACGATGACAATATCGAAGCTGGCATCGGCGATGACACAGTAATAGGCGGTGCTGGGAATGACACCTTAACTGGAAATGATGGCGATGACGCTATCGAAGGCGGCCTAGGAATCAATACTATAAGTGGGGGTAATGGAAAGGATCGCTTTATTTACCGCACTTCCCGCCAAGAGATTCAAACAGTTGCAGAAGCTGACTTAATTATTGACTTTAATGTCGATGACGATCTTTTAGAGCTTTCTACCGCAGCTTTTGGTAATCTCACCGTTGCTAGCTTGACTCGACTGGAGATTACTGCTAGTTCTACTGTTGGGTCGATCGGCAGCGCTAATTTGCTCGACTTCACCGCGGATATCACTGTTAACAGCATCGCGTCTTTGCAAGCCCGGTTTGTAGCTTTGGGTGGCAACCTAGATGCGCCTACTTTCTGTCAGTTTACAGATGCCACTACCGGCCGTTCCGTCCTGGTATTTGCTGTTGGGGCGCGCTTTGAAATTGTCACCAGTTTCTCGGTGAACATTCGCCTACAAGTCAGTAACTTTGTCTTCACCGGCACGCCACTAAATATTCCTGTCGGTACTGCCGGCCCTGACAATGTGAATTTCGGCACTTATCCGGCTGCCGTTAATTTCGATGGTTTAGCAGGCGATGACAAGATTGTCGGCAGCAATTATAACGATACCCTCAAGGGTGGCGACGGCAACGATACCATCACCGGCGGCCTCGGTTTGGATGTCATAAGCGGCGGCAGTGGTGCGGATCTGTTTGTTTACAGGACAACTAAAGAAGGCGGCGATAAAATTTCCGACTTTACTGTTGGGGTAGACAAATTCGAGTTTAGCGCGAGCGCTTTCGGTAATTTGACGACGACTAACTTTGACGGTGTTAGCGGGGTTTCTCCGGACATTACTGGCAAAGAGTTAGTGATTTTCACAGGCGGCAGTTATGCCTCTTTGGAAGCTGCACAAGCTAAAGCGCTGGGCAATTCTACAACTGCTGGTTTCTTCGCATTTACGAATGCCTCGAACGAGACTGTGTTGTATTTTGACTCGAACGGTACGACAGCCGGTGGTTCTACCTTGATTGCTAATTTGGGTACGGCTGCGAGCAATCTGGGAACGGCGGACTTTGTATTTACAGGTACGATCGCATCTTCTCCTGCTGGTACTACTGCCAACTCAGGCAGCGTTGCCGATTTAACTGCGGCTGGGAACACTTTCCCGATCGCATTTAACAATTTCGGTTCTGGTGCTGGCGGTTACAACTTCACTACTCCTGTCTTGTTTACCGGAGATGCGGCTGCTAACAGCGTCACTGGTACTGAATTTGCTGACATCTTCAGCGGCGGTAGCGGTGCCGACATTTTCGACGGCGGTTTGGGTAACGACAGCATTTCCGGCGACGATGGCAATGACAGCCTGTTCGGCGGTGGCGGTAGCGATACTCTCAACGGCGGTATCGGGAATGACACTTTAATCGGTGGTGTGGGAACCAATGTTCTTAATGGCGGTGCTGGTTTGGATGTGTTTGTCTTCAGCGGAACTACTGCTGACGGCGGGGATTTAATTACCAATTACAGCATTGCTGATGATGTAATTAACCTCGACACCACTGGTTTTGCCGCATTTACCACCGGATCGGGACCTTTGGGTTCGAGTTTCTACGCTTACAGCAGTACAGTTTCTGTAACTGCGCTCGAAGCAACTTTAACCGGACCATCGATCATGGCTATCTACGACAGTTTGTCTGCATCTACTAAACTGTATTACGATAGCAACGGTTCTACGGTTGGCGGTAACAGTTTGTTTGCTACTGTCGATGTCGATTTAGGAATTTCCGGTAATTCTGAATTGTTCTTGTTCTAAACGGCAAGAATCCTAATCGGGATATCGGCGGTACGGATGGGGACACGGCAATGCCGTGTTCCTACAAGATACGGGTAGGGACACAGCATTGCTGTGTCCTTTTTTTGTAATTGTCAAACAATTTAGCCGCTCTTTTTTGGGTAGGGAAACGGCATTGCCGTGTCCTCTTTTGCCTTGTTGTCGATGGTTGGGGTCGATCGCGCGATCGGGCAATTTGACCATCCAATCCGGTTGATTTTACCCGTTACCCGAAATCAGGACACGGCGCCGTGCTGTTTCCAGAAAATTAATCGGGTGGTGGTTAAATTTGTATTCATTAATCCCTCTCCTGTGCAAGTACAAACCTCACTTTACTTTTTGATAGTAAAGTGTCATAACTTTGATTTTAGTCAACAGCTTTTTTGACAATTAAACGCAATATCTAATAATTATTAGCCCCAAAATATCATAAAAATTTATAATTTAATGGTAAGAGTGAAGCGGGAAATCCCCACCCTACAAATAGAGTCCTCGATAGTCCGAATCTAAAATCTATGAGTGCCGACTTCTCTACTGAAAATCCCTTGCCAGTCAGTTTCGCCGATGTGGAGGCTGCCGCAAAGCGCTTGCAGGGCAAAGCTTTCAAAACGCCGGTGCTGACTTCGGAAACTGTTAACAAACGGACGAATTCTCAGGTATTTTTCAAATGCGAGAACTTTCAGCGGACGGGTTCGTTTAAATTTCGGGGTGCTTGCAATGCTTTAATGCAGCTATCTGAAGCGGAAAAACAGCGGGGAGTGCTGACTTTTTCTTCGGGAAATCACGCGCAGGCGATCGCCCTGGCGGGACAGTTGTTGGGAATTCCTGCTACTGTCGTGATGCCTGCTGATGCGCCAAAAGTCAAGCAAGAGGCGACTCGCGGCTACGGTGCAGAAATTATTTTGTACGATCGCACTCAAGTGGCGCGGGAAGACCTCACCGCCAAAATTGGCGCAGAACGACACTTAACAATTATTCCTCCTTACGATCATCCGTGGGTGATTGCGGGACAAGGTACGGTGGCGCTGGAATTAATCGCAGAAGTTGGGGAGTTGGATTTGCTGCTGGTTTGCTGCGGCGGCGGGGGTTTGCTGTCCGGGTGTGCGATCGCGACAAAAACTTTGTCTCCGCAGTGTAAAGTAATAGGAGTAGAACCCGAGCAAGCAGACGATGCTGCGCGATCGTTCCGCACGAAAACGCTGCAAACTGTTACTAACCCCGATACGATTGCTGACGGTGCGCGCACGCCATCTTTGGGCAAATTAACCTTTCCTTTGGTGCTGCATTATGTGGACGATATGGCAACAGTTTCCGAAGACGCAATTCGCCAGACAATGTTGTTTATGTGGGAACGCATGAAGATAGTTGTGGAACCCACGGGAGTGTTAGCAGCGGCGGCTTTGTTCGATGGAGTTGTCAAAGCCCAGAATGCTCGCATTGGGGTAATTGTCAGCGGCGGAAATGTCGATTTTAATCATTTACCCAACACCAAAGAATCGTTAGATGCTGCCATTAATCTTTGATACCTGCGTGCCCAGAGATGAGATTTTATCTGGAGACTTGTCTCTAGATTTATTTGCAGCAAAATTGCGGCTGGTAGTCGAAGGAAATGTACCTAAAGTTTATCAAAATGCCAAAAGCCGGATGAAGTGGCGCTGTGCGCGATCGATTTTGAGGAAGCGACGGTGAATTCTTCTACCGACGCAGAAGTGCTAGAATTGTCGTGAATCAAGTAATGGATTATTGCAAATTGGGAACAGCAATTGCCCCATTGCAGCCCTGGCAACCGCAAATCGACCAAACCGCTACCTTTCAAACCTGCGACCAATTTGTGCGGTTGGAAGATCAAGGACAGATACGGGGATTTCAGAGCTTTTTCTTGACTATCAAACGAATTGCGAATATTGCCGAGGGGATTATGGCTATGAGTAATGAATAGGCACATTATTGGTTTGGTAAAATTGCCAAGGGCAATCGTTCAAATGCTTTAAAAGCCTTACGAATTTTATTGGAAATTGAGATTGTGAAAGTAGCTGATTTGACGTATCTACTCGTTCCAAGGCTCTGCCTGGGAACGCCTATCAGGAGGCTCAGCCTCCAATCTTTCCCAGCCACAAACGAGGCAGAGCATCGCTTACATCGGTTCCCAGGCAGAGCCTTGGAACCAGTTAATTTTATGAGGAGATTAACCTGATGAAAGTAGCTGATTTGTCAAACGAAACTTTAGCCAAGATTAAAACAGTGCGGTGGGATCGAATTATTGAGAAGCATGAAGGGCCGGAGACATGGGAGTCTGAGTTTAGATACGGCGAACCAGAATTTATCGAAATTGAGGGGCGGTGGGTGTTATTGCCCGTTGAAGCATCTCGTCACCAGAATATCACGATTTCGCGGACAATTTGGAGTGCGAATGGCAACTCGCTGACTCTGTTTCTTAAGGATACAACTTTTGACGATGATATGTTTGTATCTGGATATATGGCTGTGTGCGATCGACCAAAAGGAGAAGAGTTTTTCTTAGCAGTATTGTACCACGAATGGTTTATCATTGAAAAAGCAGAGGTATTTGAAGGTTAATCTAATAAATTTTGGATAATACCACGCGCCCTGCTTTTAACTGGTTCCAAGGCAGAGCCTAAAAATGCCTAAAGTCTCTGATTCTGGATCTGTTGTACCAGGCACAGTTGGATAACAAGTAAATTTATTGAAGAGGTGAATTGATTATGGTTGATGTAAGAAGTGCAGTAGTTGCGGCTCGCCAACATTTTAGTTCTCTGCAAGATCTGATAGGTTATCCTACCGAAGATTTAAGGCTGGAAGAAGCAGAACTTTCAGAGGATAAAAAACACTGGTTTATTACATTGGGCTTTATCCGACCAGTGGATAAAACAAGCAATCCCCTTGCTGATTTGATCGCAACTCGCAATTATGAACGAGAGTATAAAGTATTTAAAATAGATGCCACAACGGGTGAAGTGCAGTCTATGAAAATTCGCGAAGTATGAAAGATATTGTTGATGATTTATTTCCAAAATACAAACAAAAAGGAATTTTAATTGATACAAATATCCTTTTGCTATGGTTTGTTGGTACGGTTAACCGGGAGCGAATTTCAAAATTTAATCGCACCGAAAAATTTGTGCCAGAAGATTACGATATTTTGGTGAAAATCTTGTCCTACTTTAACAAAATAGTCACAACTCCAAATATCCTCACAGAGGTCAACAGTCTGGCGGGTAAGCTTGGGGAACCCGAACGTTCTAAATGTTTGTCTGTATTTGCTGAAGGAGTGAGCAGATTAAATGAATCCTATCTGGAAAGTACGGAGGCTGTTAGGACAGACAGTTTTACTAAATTTGGCTTAACGGATTGTGGAATAGCCACTCTTGCAAAAAATAAGTATCTCGTACTGACTGATGACTTGAAATTAGCTAGTTACCTTCAAAAAATTGGAATTGATACGATTAATTTCAATAATATTCGCGTCTATGGATGGAAGTAAAAGGAATGACTGTATCAAAAAACGCCCCAAACTATTCATCGAGAAAATCATGCCCGTCAATCTGCTAAACGAGCAGGTTTATTACGAACACGGCGGCAATGCATTTAAAGATTGCATTGCCGCCGTGTTCGCGCAAACCTTTACCGTTTTTTCGCGCTTCGCTGTTGCGGCCAATTTCCAGAAAAGTTTCTTAATTGCGGATGAAGTTGGATTGGGAAAAAACATCGAAACCGGGTTGATTCTGCGTTACTTACTCATCAGCCAAAAAGTCAAACCTGTGTTAATTTTAGCACCCGCCAGCATTCAGCCGCAATGGCACGAAGAATTGCGCGAAAAATTTAACTTGCACTTTTGGAGTTATAGCAAAGGTGAATTAAAAAATTCCTATGGGGAGAGTATTCAGTCAGGGGAAGAAAATATTTGGAATTGCCAAAATCTCATTTTAGCATCATCTCATTTAGTCCGTCGGAGCGATCGCCCAAAACAGCTTTTAGACGCGCAACCGTAGGATTTGGTGATTCTGGATGAAGCGCATCACGCCCGCCCCCAAAGCCCGCGAAACAGCAAGGAAACTCCGAATCGGTTGCTACAGTTAATGCAGCAATTGAAAGAAAAAAGCCGATCGCTCTTATTATTATCCGCCACGCCGATGCAGATTGACACGATCGAAGTTTTCGATTTATTGCAACTTCTGGGACTGCGAGGACATTGGTCTTATGGTAAAAATTTCTGCAATTATTTTAGCACTTGGCATCTTAACTATTAAGGTGGCATTTATCCTATGATATTTTACCCGGATATCTTTGACCAAAATGCTTCACTGCAATTGATGAGTTTTGGCAATCCGTTGTTTGAAGAAATGCTCAAGGATCTCGCCCTTGTGCCAAACAGTCCTTAATCGGACACTAACCGAAGAGTGTGGGGCGGACTAATGTTTAGCTTGTTTCACGAGTTTACGTTATTTTGAGCTGTGCTAGAGTTTGGTGCTCAACTTTGGCACTTTTAGGACTAAACTACTTTTTATGACGATCGTCCTTTTTATTTAATTTGCACAATGTCTTCAGAAACAAACTCAGCGGCTCAATCTACAACTGGTGCAGATGCGATCGATGTTGCGATCGCATCGGGAATCGACTTTGACGGTACTCCGATTCCGCAAGCAAAATTAGACCTCTACAAGCAAGTAATGGGATTAGAAGCCGGGAGACAGCGCAGTGGCGTGTCAAATACAATGCGATCGCGCATTGTCCGCATCGGTGTCAAACATCTGCCTCAAAACGAGCTCGATAAAATGCTCGTTGCTGCTGACTTCGCACCGCTGAAAGATAAAGAAGTGGCGTTTTATTACGGCGGAAAGTAAAAATTATCTACCCTTCTAGACAGATGAACAGTCATCTCTGGATCGGTCAAACTTGGAACAAATCCTAGCAGAAGGTCAGTTTATGAGCACTAACGGTAGTACAGTCATCAGCAACCTCGAGTATGATTTGTTAACAGTTTTGCACAACAAATCTGAAGCTTTGAAAGCCTACGAAACTTACATGAAAGATGCTCAAGAAACAGGTTCTCAGCCTTGTGCTGAGCTGTTTCAAAAATTGCAGCAAGCTGACATGGAGCACGCGCAGGAAATTCGGCAGCACCTTCAAGAGGTAATGCAGAAAGGCAAGATGTAAAGCTGGTGCAACTCGCTCTGCAAGTTATGAGTTATGAGTTATGAGTTAAGAGTTAAGTAGTAGCAGCTATGAGTTAAAGAGTTTTGGATTCACAATTCATCTTCAATTCCTTAAACTCTCTCTACCGAGCGCTCGAAACATCAATCTGACCGCTCGACCAATCCCGCTTTGAGCTCTTAATTTATAACTAGCAACTCGTGACCCAAGTCCTTGAAACTTCAGCTACGGGTAGGGACTTAGGCTTTGCTTAAGTCCTTACCTATCTAGTTGTGCAGGTTATAAAATCTCCGGTTTCAAAGTTCGTTCCATCAGCGATAAAACGGCTTGCTCGGCAGTAATTTCACCATTTAATAAGCGATAAACTTGACGGGAAACGGGGATTTCAATTTCGCGCCTATCCGCTAAATCAATCAACACATTAGTAGTATTGACTCCCTCAGCCGTGCTCTGCAATTCGTGCAAAATTTGCTCTAATGATTTGCCTTCAGCTAATCCGAAACCAACCCGATAATTGCGCGATAAAGGACTGTTGCAAGTAGCAAGCAAATCTCCCAAACCAGACAAACCGTAAAAAGTTTCTGCGCGAGCTCCCAAACGAACTCCCACGCGAATCATTTCCGGCAAAGCGCGAGTCAGCAAAGCAGATTTAGCATTAGTTCCTAATTGTAAACCGTCGCAAACTCCAGCGGCGATCGCAAATACATTTTTCAAAGTTCCACCTAACTCAGTTCCCAGCGGGTCTTCATTCACATAAACCCGAAAAATATCAGAACTGTAAATATTTTGCACTTGCTTGGCCGCAGCTAAATCCAAACTCGCCGCTACCGTTGCAGCCGGCAACCCCTGCTGAATTTCTTCTGAAAGATTAGGGCCAGAAAGTACCACAATTGAATTGTTAGGAAAGGCATTTTGCCAAATTTGAGACGGAGTGCGCGTACTCGCGGGGTCTAAACCTTTGGTGACAGTAACTATAATTGTATCGGGACTTAACTCTAAAGCCAAAAGTCGATCGACCGTTGCTCCAACTCCTTTCATCGAAACTGCCGAAACAACAACATCCGCACCTGTTATAACTGATTCTAGATTAAAAGAACTGCTGCGCGACCACAAATTAACTCGATCGCCTTTTTTGCCTCCCAGATTTGCCAGTGCCGAACCCCAAGCACCTCCGCCTAATATTGTCAAGCTTTGCATAGAATTTACTTTGATGAATTTAACCGCAGATTAACACAGATAAATCACAGATAAATCATCGCAATCAATCTGCGTTAATCTGCGTGCATCTGCTGTTAAAAACCCTCATCCTACAAACGCGGACGCAATCCATAATGACGGTAACGCCAATAATCTCGTAAAATGCGATCGTGATCGAAACACAATCGATCGGGAATCTGCCAAGATTCAAAAAACTGTAAATTTTTAGCATCGTCCGCGGCTTGAGGTTCGCCCGTTGCAGAAGCCAAGAATACAATACTGATTGTGTGTTGCCGGGGGTCGCGATCTGGGTCAGAATAAACGTAAAATTGTTCAATTAATTCTACATTCAAGCTCGTTTCTTCTAAAGCTTCGCGTTTTGCCGCCGTTTCTACCGATTCCCCGCAATCGACAAAACCGCCGGGAATGGCCCAGCCGTAGGGAATATTGCGGCGTTCGATGAGTACGATCGGGCGGTGCGGGCGATCGGCTAATTCGATGATAATATCAACTGTAGGAGTAGGATTGTGATAAGTCATACCATTTTAGATGAAATAATTGAAGAATTTAACATCGTTGCATTTTAACTGTGGAACGGGCCCCAGAGACCGTTGCAGTTTAGCTGCAAAATGTGCGATCGACCTCACCTACAGTTCTACAATATACTTGCATATAATGTACGGATTGCGATCGCAAACAAAAAAGAGAGATTGAAACTATGCCTAAGTGGCTGGGAAAAGTTTTAGGTATCGGTGCCGGTACAATCCTCCTCCTCGGTGCGAGTGGATACTGGTACGTTTTTATTGCCGGAGCACCTCAGTTAGACCCTCCGAAAGTAGTGGCTGATCCTGACTTAAATTTTCAAATCAAAACATATAAAAGTGCAGCTATGAATTCAGAGCGCACCTACGGCTTAATTTTGCCGCCTGGGTACGCAAAAAATCCCAAACAGCGCTATCCTGTGATTTTTTTGCTGCACGGCGGGCACGGAGACGCGCGCGCTTATCAAGACAAAGCCGCTGTTACTTCTGTGCTTCACGATTTATATAAAAGCAAAAGATTGCCGCCATCAATTGTAATTACTCCTGACGGGAACGACAAGCGGGGTACGAGCCCTTTGTGGGACCCGCAGTATTTTGACGGGCCGAACGGTAAGGTGGGAAGCGCGATCGGCTCCGAGCTAGTGGAAATCGTAAAATCGCGCTACAGAACGCTGGAAAACCCCAAATTATGGGCAATGGGAGGACAATCTTCGGGGGGTTGGGGAGCTTTTAATATCGGTTTGCGCTACTTGAATAATTTTAATATTTTGTTCAGCCACAGCGGTTATTTTACAGATCAAAGCGGCAAGGCTAACAGTCCTAAATATTTAGTGGAAAAACTTAGTGTTAAAGATAAACAGCAGTTGCGCGCTTATTTGGATGCCGGGGAAGCAGACGCAGACTTTCTGAGTTCTACTCAACAGTTTCACGAGCAATTAAACAGTTTGGGTATTGCTAACGAGTTTAACAAATTTCCGGGAGGACACGGGATTGTCGGTCCCGATGTCGGTTGGAATTATTGGCACAAGCATTTAGCCGATTCTTTGAGTTATGTTGGAAAACAGTTTAAAATATCACTGACCGCACAGAAAAAGTAGAAAGGTCAACAGTGTTACCCCAAAAAACTAGGATTGGACTCTGGACTGCATCATTTTTAACCGGATTGGTAGGAGTTATTAACCTGCTGTCTGCTGTAACTCCCAGTTTACCCGATCGCCGAAATTGGCTAGAACCATTTTTCCCTTTTCCCGTGCGTGCGGGCGGGCATTTTTTTGCAGCAGTTATCGGATTTATCCTGCTAACTCTGGCAACTAATTTGTTGCGGCGCAAGCGGATTGCTTGGTTGCTGACTGTGGGATTGTTAATCGTTTCTATTGTAATTCATTTAGTCAAGGGATTGGATGTTGAAGAAAGCTTGCTTTCTGGGGTGCTGCTGTTTCAGTTGTTGGTGATGCGGCAGACGTTTACGGCTAAATCCGATCGCCCTTCAATTGCTCAAGGAATCCGGGTTTTGCTGGGGGCTTTGCTGTTTACGCTGGCTTACGGGACGGCGGGTTTTTACATTCTGGATGGAGGTTTTCAAGTTAACGGACAAGCGGTTAATTTTGATTTAGACAGAGCTTTGTTCCAGACTTTTGCCATGTTTTTTACGGCGGATAATGCGGGGTTGGTTCCGCAAACTCGCTTTAGTAACTTTTTTGCCGATTCGATTTATGCTGTGGGTACGGTAACGCTTGGTTACGCACTTTTGATGCTGCTGCGGCCGGTGCTGCTGCGAAATTCGGCAAGTATTTCGGAACGGAATAAAGCTCAAGAAGTTGTAGCAAAATACGGGCGGACAACGCTAGCGAAACTGGCCTTGCTTCCGGATAAATCTTATTATTTTAGTTTTTCGGGAAAAAGTACGATCGCCTATGTGTCGAAAGGTAGAGGTGCGATCGCTTTGGGAGACCCCATCGGGCCCGCTGAAGACCGCAAAGAAGCAATTCTGGAGTTTCAAGAATTTTGCGATCGCAATGATTGGTATCCAGCATTTTATCAAACTTTGCCCGACGATCTAGAAATGTATTCTACTCTAGGTTTTCGAGCGGTGCAAATTGGCGAAGAAGCTATTGTCAATCTCAAAACTTTTACTCTCAAAGGCAAGAGCAATCAAAACTTGAGAACTGCTATCAACAGACTTACAAAAGCCGGTTATCAAATCGAATTTTACGAACCTCCTTTAAGTTCCGAATTGATGCGCCAAATGAAACTCGTCAGCGACGAGTGGCTGCAAATGGTTCAAGGCGCGGAAAAAAAGTTTTCGGTGGGTTGGTTTGACGAGGCATATTTGCGGGAAACTCGTGTCGCAGCCATCCACACTCCCGACGGTAGAATTAGTGCTTTTGCTAATATGATATCGGCGGGAGATGGGGTAGTTGGAGTTGATTTAATGCGGCGTCGCACAGAGGTAGAAAATGGCACGATGGAGTGTTTGTTTGCTTCGATGTTGCAGCATTGTCAAGAATTGGGATATGAAGAATTTGATTTGGGTTTGTCGGCTTTGGCGGGAGTCGGAGAAGCTGAGAAATCCGGGCGGTTGGAAAAGGTTTTGATTTATCTTTCGGAGCACTTAAGCAAGTTTTATAATTTTAAGGGATTGCACAGTTTTAAAGATAAGTTTGGGCCGCGGTGGGAACCGCGTTATTTTGTTTATCCGAGTTTGGGAAGTTTGCCGGATGTTGTGGTTGCTTTGATTCGGGCCGATTCGGGCGATCGACTTTTGGATTATTTGCGCCCGGGAGGGTAGGCAACGAGCAATGTTGACTGCTTCCCAGGATCTGGCTTGGGACCCATATCTAGAGGCTCTGCCTTGGCTGGAAAATGGAGGCAGAGCCTCCGGATATGCGTTACCAAGCTCCAGCCTGGTAACGAGTAAATATCCACGGGTAGAGACACGACTTCCTTTTCGTTACATCCGTTGCCGAACTTCCTCCCTATGCCAACCCCCGAAGCGGCACGCGCTGCTTTTGCAAAACCTCTGAGTACAGCTTTTCCAACTCAGTAATATTCTGACTGAGAGTGTATCGCTCGATCGCCCGTTGGCGTGCTTTTTGACCGAGCACCATTCCAAACTCAGGATGGTCGCAAAACAGCGGCAGCAAGGTTTGCAACTGACTCCGCACCCGCTGAGTGTTCAAAACTACCCCCGCGCCTTCCTCCAAGGCCTCGCCGTCAGCACCCGCATCGGTGGCCAAACAAGCTAAACCGCAGGCCATCGCTTCCAGCAGCGACAGCGACAGTCCCTCCACCAAAGAAGGCAAAATAAATACGTCTGCACCCCGCAGAATTTCGATCCGCCGTTCCTCCTCGGCAACAAATCCGAGCCACACAATGCCATCCTCTTCGCCGTAAGACAGTTGGAGCGAGGCGGCTAGGGGCCCGTCGCCCACGATGGCCAATACGTTGCCACGGCCAAAATTGCACTGTTTCCAGGCCTTGAGCAAAGCCTCGACATTTTTCTCCGGAGCAATGCGGCCTTGGTAAACAAAAATTCGATCGGCTTTTAATTGCGACTTCAACCCCGAAGGCCCGGGCGAATACTTCACCGCGTCTACTCCGTTGGGAATCACGGCTACCCGTTCTTCCGGCACTCCCAAGCGCACCAAAATATCCCGCTGAATGTAAGAAAATACGATCGTTGAGTCGTAGTGAGCCAAAAACGGAGCGTACAGTTGATACATCAGGTGTTGGGTTCCCGATGTCAAATTCCGCAATTTGCGATCGAACGGCGGGTGAAAAGTCGCTACCAAAGGCAACTTCAATTCTTGACAAATTTCCGGCAGCAAAAAGTCTAGAGGCGAAAGCGTCAGGGAAGCGTGAACAACATCGGGTTTCAGCCGCCGCAGAGATTTCATCAGCACTGTGCGGGACTTGAGAGTGGGAATCGTATAAATTTGCGATTTGTAGTGACAGGGTAAAGAGACTTCGTTGCAACTCGCTGGCGAAAGCGAATTGGTATATGAGGTTTGAGCAATTGCTTTTCCCCATGAACCATTTGCCATGCTCCACGCCGTATTGTTCCTGTCGAGCGGGCCCGCTTCTTGGGCAAAGTGCAGGAAACTGACCTGGTATCCCCGGTCTAACAGTGCGTTGGTGACTTCCCTGGAGTAAGTGACGTTACCGCAAAAAGGTGATTTTTTTCCTAGCCAAGCGATGTGCATTCCAGTAAATCAGAGTTTGTTATTTTTTAGATTCGATCGACTTTGCTATTACTGCTACGGAAAATATACCAGGTTAAGACACCGCCAGCCATCGCTAATCCTGCTAAACCCAAAAATACTGTCGGCAAGCCCAGAAATGTTTCGGCTACCCCAGCCAAAGCCAATGGTAAACTCAAAGCGATATTAGTCGCATTGTTTTGCAGCCCGAAGACTTTTCCCCGCATTTCTTCTGGGGTTTCTGCTTGAATTGTAGTCTGCATCGGCACTCCTACCAATGAGGCAAATAAACCCAACAGGGTAATGAACAGTACCGAGAGCCACAAATGGTGTGTAAATGCAGAAAGGCCCATCAGAGCAAGTGCCATGCCGATAGATCCGATTAAACTCAGTTGGGAGTGAGAAAATTTGTGGCCGAGATAGCCGACTGTCGTCGCCCCACCAGCCATGCCGACGCCCACCGCAGCCAGCAAAAAGCCAAATTGCGAGGCTTTCATACCCGGGAGGATTTCTGCCAGCCGCACCGCTAGAACTGCCAAGGCTGCAAAAATGGAAAATAGAATAATTAGTTGAATTAAAGCATTGCGGACTTTCGGTTGATCGTTGATGTAACGCAGGCCGTCTTGCAAATCTGCTAAGGGGTGTGGCGGTTCGTGTTCGGCATCGTTTTTTTCCCCTGTTTTCATCGACAGCAACAGCACTCCGGCGAAGGCGTAACTTCCGCCTACTACTAATTCTTTGCCGATGCCGAGTCCCCCGCCGAGGTTGGTAAATAGGGTGTCGGCTAAAGCTAGTAAGGGTTCTCCGACTGCAAAGCCAATAATCACCGAACCCATCATGGTTGTGGTGTAGAGGGAGTTTGCCGAGAGCAGGTGGCGGCGTTCCACAATTAAAGGAATCACTGACTGTTCTGCTGGGGCGAAAAATTGAGTTAGAGTCGAAACGAGGAATGTCACTAGCAGCAGCAAGCAGAATCCGAGCGGCAGTTGACCGAGTTCCCACCCGTCAGAGAGCCACAGCAGCACGGGTAATGTTAAAACGAAGGCTCCCCGCAGCAGGTTTGTGGCTACGAGCACTGCTTTTTTCGACCACCTATCGACATACACGCCTGCGGCGGCCCCGAACAGCACTGCGGGAATGGTAAAGGCGATCATGATTGCCGATACCCACCTGCTGATGGTTTGATCTGGCGCTTGAAAGCGGCTGGCCACGAGGGCGATCGTCAGTACGAGATAAACTTTATCTGCTAGTTGGGAAAAAACTTGCCCGCTCCACAGTGCTAGAAAATTTCGGTTTTTCAGAACTGGCAGAAATGCTGTTTCTTTTTCGGAAGTTTCGGCTAATGCTTCCGAACTCTCGGCTGCTGTGCCTGCTGTTGCCAGCGGGGGGATTGCTTCGGGTTCTTGGCTTTTGCCGTTGCTTGACTCTGTTTCTTTCGTTGTGGAATATTTATCCATTTCTGGGTCTTCGACGTTGCTCCGTCGATCGGCCAAGGCGGGTTCCGAGCGAAAATCGGGAAAATTTTCTCGTTCTTCCATTTTGTGGTGGGTCACAGCTAAAACAGATATTGTCAAATCAGAATCGGACAGTCGTATCATAGGATTTGGGGTGGCTCGCCTGGGTGGAGGTTGGGGGAATGGGGATTTCAAATTGAGGGGTTAACCCCTAAGTTTATTAATAATCTCGTAACTTTATCTCTATCTATTATCTGATGTCGCAACAACCTTGAGAATTTACCTGAAAATGCCGGCAGGTTCGGGTATCCCGCAGGCTGGGGGTGCGATGTACGATCGTTCGTTCACCTATTTAACTAAACACTCAAAATTTAAAACTCAAAACTCTCTAAGTAGGTATCGATCGAGCTTCCCGATCTAATCGTGCAACCTAAATGATACTGGGCATATTGCCGCAAAATATTTTCTACTGATACCCAAGTTGTTCGATCGGCAATCCCCTCTCCTAGTTCTGGACTAGCCAACTGTTGCAGCGCTGCTAATTCCTTAGCATTAATCAAGAAGTTTGTCAAGTGTTTGCTGCCATTCGTTTGCCGGGAACGAGAAGCGGATTTGTACAAGGTGCCGGTTTCTGAAGAGAGTTCTGCCTCTAGGTTAGCTAGTTCGGACAAGCTGAAGGTTCCCCCAGAGGGTATACTAAACCCGGTTTGCCAGTTCGGATCGCTGAAATTTGGGATCAGCGGGTGTCTGGTGGCGCAGCAGACTTGGACTTGGGGCGCGAGGCCTGCTAAGGCTAGCAGGTGAAAAATGCCGTGGCTGAGGTGGGCGACAAGCACGGCGGCGGATTGGATTTCCGTGCGATCGGACAAACGCTCCAAACGGCTCAAATGTTCGCCCAGCAACCAAAAGAGTTCTTCTTGGGGCTCATCGGAAAGGGCGCTGGCGATCGCCAATTCGGCCAGATATTGCGCGGCTGAGAGTTTCCCGAGGTTGCGGCTCAAACCCGGATGGGATTGTACGGTGTCGGCTTGGGTAATTTTGTCGAGCGATCGGCCTTTGGCAATTAGCAATTCGTTGACCACAAATAATTCGCTTCTACCGCCAATGGTCGATCGCTGTTTGCGAACACCCGGTGCTACGGCTCGAATTAAGCCGAATTCCCGCGTCAAAACTGTCAGCACTCGATCGGATTCGCCGATCGGCGCACTCTTAAGATTGATTCCAGTTGCTTTGTAAGTTCGAGTCACTCGATTTTAGATTTTAGATTTTAGATTTTAGATTTACTTCGGACAGTTTCATTGTCCTCGTTGGTCGATCGACCTGGAACAGTCATTCTACAGTTGGCAATCAAAAACTGTCCGAAGTATTGTTATTAGACAGTAGCAAAAACAGTCCAGGACGCAGAACTTTTAGTTGTAGGGTGCGTAAGGGCGAACCAATTCCCAATTAGTCATTAGTCATTAGCCATTGCTAATGACTAATGACTAATGACTAATGACTTTTATCTAAATTATCGCGCTGGCGGATTAATTCAGGGCCGCGGGAAGTCCCCAAACGAGTTGCCCCAGCTACTACCAAATCTAGAGCTTGTTCGTGAGTGCGAATTCCGCCGGCGGCTTTAATCCCGATCCTGCCCTTAGTAACTTCCTTCAGCAGTCGCACATCGTCAACTTTCGCCGGACCAAAAAAGCCTGTGTTGGTTTTGATGTAAGCCACACCAGCTTCCATGCAAATCTCAGCCGCTAATTGTTTTTCGGCATCCGAAAGCAGCGAACTTTCGATAATTGCTTTGATGGTGAGATTAGTTTCTTCGCAAATTTGGGCTAATTCCCGGTGGAATTCGTCGATTCTTCCAGCTTTCAACAATCCTAAGTTAACGGAGACATCTAACTCTACGGCTCCACTATCGGCGGCTTCTAGAGCTTCGTAAAGTTTCACCGTTGAAGTCGAAGCACCGGTGGGAAAACCTATAACTGTGCAGACTTTTGGACGTTTGCCGTGCAGCAGCTCAACTGCTTGTCTGACGTAGGCGGGATACACGCAAACTGTGGCAAAGCCAAATCTCTCTGCTTGTTGGCAGCAGTTTTCTACTTGCTCTGGCGTGGCGGTAGGGTCAATCAAGCCGTAGTCGATAAAGGGGGCAATATCGATGTCTGGCTGGTTTGCAGCCATTGTTTTTTTCTCTTTGAAATAACTACTTTATTAAGTATGTATCGAATTTACCAATTTTTGACTTTACTCATGGCCTGAGCGAGCACAAATACTCAATTCGCTGCTCGTAAAAACTCTTGTGGGAATTGATTCACCTATTTATGCAAAAAAAAAATTTTTGATATCTGCCTTTAGATACATTTTGGATCTTTCTTTAGGTATACTTTGTTAAAAGAGTTGCGGTAGAGCCTGCGTCAGCTACGCTAAGGCAGAGCCTGGTAGCGGCTACTGTTTTTACTCTGATTAGTGCTTTAAAAACATAAAAGCCAGTGCCAAGCATGAATCATTTAGAACTCGAACAAGAAATTGGAAAGATGGCTAGAGCGATGATGACTCGCAATAGCTTAATTGGTAAAGATTTGATTGCGGATCTTAGAGGGCGGCTGTCTGTTGACAGTGTAGCTGCTTTGATGATTGTCAGTATTGAGCGTTTGATTTGGTATGACTGCGAGTCCGTGATCTGGAGTTTGAGTTATTTGATTCCTGCTGACGTGATGGAAGAAATTCGCCGCATTACTGCGCTGGTTGTTTGCCAGCGGTTGATGGGCAAGGGTTTTGTGCTGGGGAAAGATTTTAGTATTGATGCAACAGGCCAGTTGCTGTTGAATGAGAATGCTAAAACAGCGGTTGTGGTTGCTTGAATTGGGCAAGCAGAAGTTCGATCGCACTATGAGATTTGCAGTTAGACTTTGGGCTGCCTTGGACTCTTTGTGTAACTGCAAACCTAATTCGGGATGCGGTAAATAGTTGCGCGATTCACGCTGATTTGAAATGCGCAGCACCTCCAACAAGCGATGAGTGGGGTTAGCAAAAAAAACATCTTACGAGAGGAAAATATTTAGTTTCTCCCGCCAATTGTTGAGTTTGTTACTGGTAGTTTGTACGGGCGATCGCCCTGTATCAAATATTTCAGATTTTTAGTGGAATTACCGTTTTACTCCAGCTATGGTTTCAGGTAAAATCATCCCTAAGATAGATACAAAATATTATGAACTTAATTCAAAACTTGGAAGCGGCTTGGTATTACCATCTGGGTTCGCGTCACCTCGAAGCTAACGACGATCATGCTGCTCTGGCGAACTTTAACAGAGCTGTGAAGTTGCAATCAGATCATTATAAGGCTTGGTTTGGGCGAGGCATGGCTTTAGGGAACTTAGAACGGCACTTAGAGGCGTTACATAGTTTTGATGAGGCCTTGGCGGTGCAGCCGAATGCGAGCTTTGGCTGGCACAACCGGGCTATTGCTTTAGGAAAGTTGGGTCAGCACTTGGAGGCTCTCAACAGTTTTGACAGGGCTCTGGAATTTAGTCCGTGGGCGGCGAGTATTTGGCACAACCGGGGACTGACGCTGATAGATATGGGGCTTTACAATAAAGCGGTTCTGAGTTTCGATCGCTCTTTAGATTTGCACCCGGAGGCTGCTTGGGCGTGGTACAACCGAGGTAATGCTCTGTTGGAACTCAAGCTTTACTATCTGGCGCTCAACAGTTTTGACAGGGCGATCGAGTTTAACCCTGACGACGCGAAGGCTTGGTACAATCGCGGTATAGCTGCCAACTCAATGGGACTTTACAAACAAGCAGTGGCTAGTTTTAGTCGATCGCTCGATCTGAAACCGGGCCGAGCCGAAGCTGTGGGCGAACGGAGAGTGGCTTTGGGGAAATTAGTAGGTTTAAATCAGACAAATGCCAAGTTCACTCCCACATCTGAGTCTCCCTTTGAAGATTATTTAATTTGGTATAACCGGGGTGTAGAATTGGCGCGAAAAGGCGACTACTCGGAGGCGATTGCTTGCTACGAAATTGCTTTAGAAATAAATCCTGATTTTGCTAATGCTTTTTACAATAAAGCTTGCTGTTATGCGCTAATGGGATTTGCTGATTTGGCTCTTGACAATTTGCAGCGGGCTGTGGAGTTTATCCCTAATTTATACCGAGAACTAGCTTTGGCTGACTCGGATTTAAGCTGCATTTGGAAACAAGAACGTTTTGAAGCGCTGATCCAAGGTTGATTTTGCGCAAAAAACAGCTCGCCGATCGGGCGAGCTGTGGTAATTGGGCGGCGCAAGTTCGATCGCGCGACAGTATTTTTGCCATCTTTAGCTATCGCACATAAACTTTGATGGAGGGCTTGACCGGCCTTTTGGCAACTACCATCACCCGGTAAATGCCGGATTCGGGGAGTTGAGCAAAAGTTTGACCTTCGCCTTGATCTAGGAGTTGTCCCGACGGAGATTCGATCGCCAGATCTAGATTTTTATTGCTAGCAGTTACCCTGATTGTTTGTCCCTGCTTGCCTTGAACCGTGATGGGCTGGATCTGGTAGCCGGACATTTTGAGTTTGATTGTGGCTTCTTTTTCCCTGAATGCTATGGGCATTGCGCGATCGGGCCTATAAGTCCACTTGGCGTTAAAGTCGCGTCCGAGTACGAAGCTGCTGGTCTGACCTTTCGGGGTAACTCGCACGCGGTAGATGCCGGACTCTGGTAACTGACCCACCCACTGATTGTCGCTTTTTTCAATAACCCCCATATTTTCACCATTGGGACTGTAAAGTTCGGCTTTCAGTTGTCCCGCCCACAGCGAGAGAGTGAGTTCTCGCCCTTTGACGCCTTCAAAAATATAGGTGGTGGGTTGGTTTATGGTTTCTCGAATTTCCGAGGTTGACATTCGCTCGATCGGTTCGATGTTGGGAACTGCGACAGAAGTAGCGGTTTTGTTAACGGTTTCTGTAATTTCCGAGGCAGCCATCAGCTCGCTCGGTGCAATTTTTGGGGCTACTGGGCTGGCAAATACAGATTTTGCCGCCATCACGAGTAGCATTCCAGTCAGTAAAATTAGTTTTTTCATGGCGCACTTCCGATTGGTAATGAGTTGTATATGGTTACTTGTGTTTGCCTGTTTTCACCGGATTAAATCTGGCGATCGCACAGAGGCTACAGCAGTATGGAGGATACACATAAATACCCCGTACTTGCACAAAACCTGCTGGTAGCAGATTGGCAGTGCGGGAGCTAAGTAGTAGCCTCAGTTTTTCGAGACATTTCAATGATACTCCCTACACATAATATTATTAGAGAATATTTAGTAATTTGGTCGAGGAAAATTCAAGCTGTTTCGGAGGATCTTGCTTCAAAAAAGCCCCCACCCAAAAAACGCGGTGTTTTGGCTGTGGGAGGAGCGCTGCTACTAGAAAAAGCTAGCCCCCGCAGGGGGTGACGGCCCCTACTATTACCTATTTTTGGACGATCGACTAATTCTGTCTGGCGATAGACACCGCACCTTACCATATTCGTAGCGTGTTAAACCACTTTTTGCGTAAGTTTTGATCCTGTATGCTTGTAGGGGCGGATTTAGTTAGTATCTCTGATACAAATGAGTTTACCGCAGTAAAATCCGCCCTTCCCCATGAGGTTAATTTGTACTACGAACCTGCCAGGATTTTTAGGTAAGCTTGTACTGTGTTGGACAAGCCCATTTCTAGCGCTTCCGCAATTAAAGCATGACCGATCGATACTTCGAGTATATCAGGAATAGAGCAAAATTTAGCTAAGTTTTGCAAATTTAAATCATGTCCGGCATTCACTCCCAAACCTGCTAATTGAGCGGCTTGAGCTGCTAAGACATATTGTTGAAAAACAGATTCTACTCTACCTTCGCGAAAAGCAGTTGCATAGGGTTCCGTGTACAGTTCTACTCTGTCTGCTCCAACTTCTTTTGCTAGCGGCATGAGAGCAGCATCTGCGTCCATAAACAAGCTGACTCTGATGCCGTTGTCTTTTAATTTTTGAATGATTGGTAAGAGCCGATCGCGATTTTCGGGAATATTCCAACCGCTATCCGATGTTAGCACGTCGGGAGCGTCCGGCACCAAGGTACACTGAGCCGGTTTTACGTCGCAAACTATATCCATAAATGGCGGCTGAAACGGATTTCCTTCGATGTTGAACTCGACAGTTAGCATTTTGGCTAATTCGTAAACATCGGCAGCTTTGATGTGCCTTTCGTCCGGGCGGGGATGGACTGTAACGCCGTGAGCTCCGGCAGCAATTACTGTTTTTGCAGCTTCCGTAACGCTGGGAATACCGATGTTTCGAGAGTTTCTGAGAAGGGCGATTCTGTTGATGTTAACGCTGAGTTTTGTCACGGGATGTTAATCTTTAAGGTTGATGCTACTATATTAATCGTTTTTGGTACAAAACCTTGATCCTATTGCGGTAGTGTTAGGGTGTTATCAAAGTAAAAATTAGCTTCTGCAAGCGGTAAACTTTCTGCAAAAAAAGCCTCAGCTATTTGCTGTTTTGCTGCTAAATCTTCAAGGTTGGCAATGCAGAAAAGCGGTGCGATGCGATCTACAATTTCTGGCGGAAAGTCTCGGCTAAAATATTTGAGTTCAAAGTCGTATCTCTGGGGACGGTAAATCATGCCCAGCAGTTCGACTAATGGTAGAAGCGTCCAGTTGTGATAGTTGCCGATCGCATCTATTAAATGTTCGCGATAAATCTCTTTTTTTACCAGATGTTGCAGCAAATCGAAACGGATTTTAATTTCGTTGAATCTCGACTGCATTGTAGATAAATGTTTGCTTCGATCCAAAGGAGGCGGTACAATTAGATTAGCTTTGTCAAAGGCGATCGGCACTTTCCCGTGTCTCTCTATTTCCAGAAAATCGTTGCGGCTGCTGCGCCGGAAAACGGCGAAATCAATTAGCAAAAAAGGTGGGGTTTCTTTGAGCCGCCAGAAACACTGCGACTGACCGTGCCAAGCGGGTTCGGGA
This sequence comes from Microcoleus asticus IPMA8, assembly GCF_013179805.1. Classification (GTDB taxonomy): domain Bacteria; phylum Cyanobacteriota; class Cyanobacteriia; order Cyanobacteriales; family Microcoleaceae; genus Microcoleus; species Microcoleus asticus. Next base: position 90,582 of record NZ_SRRZ01000004.1, read on the forward strand.
ACTCGATATTTGAGTTCGATTTCGCCAATTTCTGCGAGGGCTTTTTCAACAATCTCAAAGGTTTTTTCCACGCAGGTATCTTCAACCACAACAGCAATATCGAGGTCAGACCACTCGTCGGTGTATCCGTGGGCTGCTGAACCTCCTTGCCATAAAGCGAGAACAAAATCTAAAGGTTGTAAGGTAGAAACAATCTTTTCGAGAATGATTTGTCTCATGGAATCAAGCTATACAGTTGGTTTTCCCTGGCTTGCACAAGTTTAACAAACGATCGCAGGTTGAGATTGCTCCGCGACAGTTCTCCGAAGAGTTGCTAATGCGTCCGGTTGTGCACTGCTGCCAAAAATTACACGGGAAGCTGCAAGGGAAAGTGGCAATCTTTGGGAAAGTGCGATCGCCCGCGATTGAAAATCAGCCTTAAATTGTCAGAATCAGAAACTTGTCCCCTGTCCGGTAACATGAGAAAGGATTAATTTTTAACAGCGCGGCATGGCTACTATTTGGGAACTCGACTTTTACAGCCGTCCAATCATAGACGAGCGAGAGAAAAAAAAATGGGAAGTGTTGATCTGCGAAAGCCCGCTGAATGTAGGCGACAAGGCCGAATCTCTGTTTCGCTACTCGCAATTCTGCTCCAGTTCAACCGTGAATTCCCTGTGGCTGGCGGATGCAATTAAAGATGCGATCGCCGCAGCACCGAAACGACCTGAAAAAATCCGCTTTTTCCGCCGCCAAATGGGGAACATGATTACCAAAGCCTGCGAGGAGTTGGACATTCCCGCCGCCTGCAGCCGCCGCACCCTCGCCCTCAGCCTGTGGCTGGAAGAACGGATGCAAGACGTTTATCCCGCTGAACCGGGCTATCAACCCGTTGTGAACCCGAGCGTTCAATTTGTACCCGAAACGCCAGTTGCTCTGCCGGATGCTTTAATCGGCGAAAAATGGGCGTTTGTGAGTTTGCCGATCGCAGCTTTTGACGAAATGTCCGAGTGGGATATCGGATTTGGCGAAGCTTTCGGGCTGCCGATGACACGCCTGGGCCCGGAAACGCAAATTCCGGGACTTATTATCTACTCGTCGAGAGCAGCAGCCCTGGCAGGTTGGATGTCGGGTTTGGAGTTGGCTTTTCTCAAATTTGACAGCGGCCCCCCCGCTAGGCTGGTATTAGATACCGGAGCTAACGATCGCTGGATTTTAGCTAATCTCAGAGACGCAGCAACTGAGAGAGAAGCGAAAGGATTTGAAGCCGCTAAAAAGCAAGCAAAAAAAGTACATTTTTTAGCAATTCAGTCGAAGCCGGAATCGGAATCTTTTGCAGGGTTTTGGCTGCTGCACGAACTAACTATTTAGTCGCTCGCTTAGCAATAACTAATATCTGGCAGCATTCTCAATCAGATTTAAGCAACCTGGTTTTTTCAGGATAAATCTCGGCTTTCAGATCTGACCCGCAGCAAGAAAGCCGGTTTCTGGCCCCGCCCAAAAACGGATACAACCCCCCGATTCCTGTCGTGGAGAGATCGAAATTTTAGATTGATAGTTCAAGTTCCCAGATTCATCTGTGGAGTAAATCTAAAACCTAAAATCTAAAATCTAAAATCGACTGATGGGATTGGTAAGATTCAAACAATCACAAATGCGTAAAATCTTGTTATCGCCCATTCCACCAGTTCCCAAAAGAATCTAAATGTAGACCCGTGATCCCACCCCATATCCAGTAAGTCATTGCCAATTCTTTAATCGAAAATCGAAAATCGAAAATCGAATCGCCCATTACCAACCACAGACAACAATGACCAATGACCAATCAGCAGAACAACTGCTAGAATTAGCCACCAAAGCAGGTGCAGAAGCTGCTGAGGTATTGGAATCGCAATCGCTCTCGCGGCCGGTCTTTTTTGAAGCAAACCGCCTCAAACAGCTAGAAACCGCCCAAGCAGAAGGCATTGCCCTGCGGCTGTGGCGGGACGGGCGGCCGGGTTTGGCGGTGGCCTACGGGCCCGTGGAACCGCAAATTTTGGTGGACAGGGCGATCGCGCTTTCGCAACTCAACGAACCGGAAACCATCGAACTCGGCACCGGTGAGAAAGTTGTTTATCCCGATCGCGGAGTGTCGGTGCCGGCCGAACAGCTAGTAAACTGGGGAAAAGAGGCGATCGCGATCGTCCGCGAAGCCTATCCCGAAAGCCTCTGCACTGCTGAACTCGACTGCGAAATCGAAAGCACCCGCTTGCTGAACACCAGAGGCTTGGATTCCAGTCACACCGACACCACCCTCAGCGGTTACTTGTCAGCAGAATTAGTGCGGGGAGAAGATTTCCTCAACATTTGGGAAGGCGAAACCGAACGCGGTACCCTCGACTTAAACACCAGCGCCAAGCGGGTTTTGCAGCGTTTAGAATGGGCGAAAGATAATGTTGCTCCCGCCACGGGCCGCGTGCCGGTGCTGTTTACAGCCAAAGCGGCGGATTTACTGTGGGGGACTATCTGTGCGGCGTTGAACGGCAAACAGGTACTCGAAGGCGCTTCGCCTTGGAACGATCGATTAGGCCAACAAGTGACATCGCCGCTTGTCACCCTCTCGCAGCAGCCGGATATCGGGCCCTATAGCTGTCCTTTTGACGACGAAGGTACTCCGACTCGGGCGATCGTCTTTATCAACAGCGGAGTGTTGCAGCTATTTTATACCGATCGCACCACCGGTCGAGCCTTGGGTAGCGGCACTACTGGCAACGGATTTCGCCCGGGTTTGGGCAGCTATCCCACGCCGAGTTTGTTCAATGTTTTGATTAAACCAGGAGAGCGATCGCTAATCGATTTAATCGCTCAATTAGACGACGGAATTGTAGTCGATCAAATGCTTGGTGGCAGTGCCGGAATTTCCGGCGATTTTTCGATTAACGTCGATCTCGGCTACCGAGTCAAAAAAGGTCAAATAGTCGGCAGAATCAAAGACACAATGGTAGCCGGCAACGTCTACAGCGTTCTCAAACAATTGGTAGAATTGGGAGGAGACTCCGAGTGGAACGGTTCTTGCCACACACCGTCTCTAATTGTAGAGGGATTGTCCGTCATCGGCAAAAATTAAAGTCAGTTGGCAGTTGGCAGTTGGCAGTTGTTAGTTGTCAGTTGTTAGTTGTTAGTAGTCATCAATCATCAGTTAACAGTCAACAGTCAACAGTCAACATTCACCAATTCCCAATTCCTAATCCCCACACATACTATGCGTATTTGTTTTATCGGCGATTCTTTTGTAAACGGTACTTGCGATCCCAAATGTCTCGGTTGGACAGGACGGATTTGCGCGGCTGCTTGCGGACAAGGACACGATATTACCTACTACAATTTAGGAATCAGGGGAGAAACCAGTGCCGATATAGAAACTCGCTGGTTCAGCGAAGTTTCTTGCCGCTTACCTCACTACGGCGACGGCAGAATAGTATTTTCCTTTGGCGTCAACGACACTTACCTAGAAAACGAAAAAATTCGCCTTGAAGTTGAGAAATCAATTGAAAATGCCCGATATATTCTCAAGTCTGCCCAAGAAAGAGTCCCTGTTTTAATGGTAGGGCCACCGCCAGTTATCGATGCCGATCGCACAAGCCGGATTGCCAACTTATCCGAACAATTTGCTCAAGTTTGCAGCGAGTTAAACGTGCCTTATCTAGATGTTTGCACCCCCCTGCAACAATCGGAAATTTGGCAAAAAGAACTTACCGAAAACGATGGGGTCCATCCCCGCGCGGCCGGTTACGCTGAATTGGCTAAAATAGTTCACAATTGGGACGGTTGGAAAGCTTGGTTTAAAAATATCAATATATCAGATCGAGAGACAGTAATGCTGTTCCGAGCCGTCGGCAAAAAAGAAATGGAACTGATTAAAGAAAGCGATTTTATGGCATTTCCGCCGCGCTTATCCTTTCAGCCTACTTTTTATCCGGTACTTCACAAAGCCTATGCCATACAAATTGCGCGAGATTGGAATACAAGAGATGCAGCATCGGGATATTTCGGCTATGTCACGCGCTTTCGGGTGGCGGCAGAATTCTTAAAAAAATATCCTGTTCAAAATGTGGGCAGTTCGATTCACGAAGAATATTGGATTCCGGCAGAAGAATTGGTCGAATTTAATCGCAATGTAGTCGGAAAAATTGAAATTTTTGCTGAATATCAACCGTAGAATAGAAGCAATGACAGAGGTTAAATTTTAATCAATTTCATATTTGTAAGTTTTGACTGCTACGGCCCTCTCATAGATTGGGAAAGCGGAATACAGCCAGCCTTGAGACAATTGCTGTCAAGTCGCGAGATAGATTTGGCTAAATCGCAGACACGAGAAAACAGGATTTGGGGCGACACTGCCGGCCAGCAGCTAGCGTGATTTAGAAGTGCCGGATTTGAAAACACTGGTGGAGGCTATAGGGCAAAAAAATCGCAGATTGATATCAAATCCGGTAGCATCGGAATTACAGCAGATTTCAGGTAAGTATCGAAGGATTTTTTGCTAAAGTTTGATCGAGCAGACAATTCTCAGGTAATCAACGCTATTTATGCCGTATATTACTATCCCTAAACAATTTAGGGAACCTTCCAGGGTTATCGCATCTCAACTGTTTTTACGGCCGAAACGCCTCGCTATTTTTGAAGCTTGTCTGATCGGTTTAATTTCAGGACTCGCTGGGGTTTTGCTCAAATCAGGAGTCGGATGGCTCGGTAGTTGGCGAGTTGCTACCTCGACAGTAATTCCAGCTTGGATATTACTGCCTAGCGTCGGTTTATGCGGCGGGTTGCTAACAGGTTTCTTGGTTGAGCGTTTTGCTCCCGAAACTGCCGGCAGCGGCATTCCTCACGTCAAAGCTGCTCTCGGCGGAGTCAATCTTTCCTTAGATTTGCGAGTAGCTGTCGCCAAACTTCTGACCACTATTTTAGCAGTTGGTTCCGGTTTAACTTTAGGCAGGCAAGGCCCAACTGTGCAAATAGGAGCATCTTTGGCCGGCTGGATAGGTCACTTGATGCCTACTTCCCCAGATTACCGCCGACAATTGATTGCTTGCGGTGCTGCTGCGGGATTGGCTGCTGGTTTCAATACTCCCATTGCAGGAGTTTTGTTTGTAGTGGAAGAACTGCTGCACGACGTTTCGGGATTGACTTTAGGGACTGCAATTATCGCTTCATTTATCGGTGCAGTTGTCTCTCAGCTTTTGGGCGGCGATAGTTTAAGTTTGAACCTTCGCGAGTACCAAAGCAGTTTTGAGGCTCAGGAAATTCCCTTCTACATACTGCTAGGAGTTTTAGCGGGATTGCTGGGAGCTTTGTTCACCAAAGGGATTGTTGCTAGCTTGCAATTTAACAGGCGATCGCTCAAATTAGCTTTGCCCGCGCGAGTGGCTCTAGCTGGCATAATCTGCGGTTCAGTAATAGCTTTTCTCCCAGAAAGTTTCCGCAACAATACGGGTTTGCGGGAGTTTCTGCTGACAGGTGAAGCAAGCGGCATAACGAGTTTAATTGCTTTTGTAGCTCACTTTTTTCTGACAATTATTTCCGCTGCTTCGGGAGCTCCGGGAGGATTGTTCTCCCCTTCCCTAGTTATGGGTTCTGCACTCGGTCACATGGTGGGCATTGTGCAGGCAGATGTCCTGGGTATCGGTTTGCCGGTAACTTATGCTTTGGCGGGAATGGGAGCGTTTTTTTGCGCGGTTACTAGAGCGCCGATTACTGCGGTAGTAATTGTGTTTGAAATTACGGCGGATTTCAAATTAGTGCTGCCTTTGATGATCTGTTCTGTAGTTGCTTATTTAATGGCAGAAAAGGTAGAGAGCGGCTCGCTGTACAATCACCTTTTGGAGTTTAACGGCATTGAACTGACAAAGGCACAAGCTGCCAGCAATACTTTAAGCGACTTGTACGCAGAGGACGTGATGCAGCGCCGAGTTGAAACTCTTTCGAGTCTGCTGACTTTCGATGAAGTGATGCAGGCATTTTCGCGATCGCACCACCGAGGATTTCCAGTTGTTGAAGATGGCAAATTAGTCGGAATTGTCAGTCAAACCGATTTGGCAAATGCCAGCGAGCGCAATTTTTCCGGAGACTCGCTGCTCAAAGAATTTATGACTGTACAGCCGATCGCAGTCAAAGCAAAGGATACTTTAAGCGAGGTATTGTACAGGCTCAACAACTACAATATCAGCCGCTTGCCAGTCATAGAAGGCCGCCGTTTGGTGGGAATTATTACCCGCAGCGACATTATCCGAGTGGAATCCGATCGCCTCAGCGGAGAAACAACCCAGGGCCCGCATCCAGAACCTTCCTATGTTGTCTATCAAACCAGGGCTCCGCAAGTCGGAAACGGCCGCTTATTAGTGCCGCTTTCCAACCCCCAAACAGCACCCGCTTTGCTGCGGCTGGCGGCGGCGATTGCGCGCGATCGCAATTACGAATTAGAATGCCTGCAAATCATCTTAGTACCGCGCAACAGTTCCCCCTCAGAAAGCGCAGTGCGGACAACCAAAAGCCGCCGCCTGCTGCAACAAGCCGAGCGAATTGTTCGCAATTGGAACTTGCCGGTTCACACCCAAATACGGGTAGCTCACGACGTGCCTAACGCGATTTTGGAGACAATTAGGGAGGGGCACATCGATTTAATTTTGATGGGCTGGCAAGGCGAATTTTCCACAAAAGGACGCATTTTTGGTGATGTTGTGGATACCGTAATTCGGCAAGCCGGCTGCGAGGTTATTTTGGTTAAATGGAGCGAAAAAATATTAGCAACCCGCAAGAAAAATGAGTTTTCCCCCTCTTTTAACGGGCGGAAATATACGTCTATAGAATGGGAGTTAAAGCCCGAAGGAGTTGACGGCGCAGATAATCCCGCATTGGCGATCGGCTCAGATTCATCAGCGACTCCAGAGACTGAACTTCCCCCGCCGAATTCAGACATTCCAGCGCCAGAATTGGGACTGCACACGCTGATGGGTTTGCAGCGCTGGTTGGTGCCTATTCGCGGCGGTTACAAGCAAGCTGCGGCTTTGCGGCTGCTACCTGCTTTGGTGGCTGCGAGTGCTGTACCGGAGATTAAATTGTGTCAGGTTCACCAGCCTTCTGTTGCACAACCCGATCGTCGCGAATTAAAGCAAGCGGCGGAGTTTATCCAGCGCAGGGTTAGCTGTTCGATAATAGCGACTTCGGTTTGCGCTACATCGGTTTCTGATGCTTTAATTGATTTGGCTCAGAACGATCAGTGCGATGCGATCGTCCTGGGAGCGAGCCGCGAAGGGCTGCTGAAGCAGGTGATTCAGGGGAACATCCCGGAAGCTGTGGCGCGCGGGTGCGACTGTACAGTCATTTTAGTGCGATCGGCCAATTAGCCCTTAGTTAGTTGTTATTTGTTATTTATTAGTTGTTATTTGTTGGTATTTTAGCCTTCCAGTCTTGTTCCCAGGCTCTGCCTGGAAATACATACCCGGAGGCTCTGCCTCCAATAATCAATAACCAATAATTAATAATTAATAACTAATAATTAATAATTAATAACTAATAAATATGGTTCACTTTAACGTCGGCTTTCAACACTTTAACTCCTTCGGCGACATTACACTATCCCTGGCAAAAACTTTAGACCAGATGGGAATTCCTATTTCTGTCGAACCCTCGACAATCGCCTCTCACCTCACCCGTAATTCCACAACAGAAGAAAACCACCTGTTAGAGAAGTGGATGAACACCGCACCCTCAGATTTATTTCAGATAAAATGGTCTCATTACTGGAAACCTTATTTTTTAAAAGAACTCAAGGGACATCTAAACTTAGAACTTTTTGCTATCAATTACGAATTCGCCAAAAACACTGATGATTATGATTACTGGATTTACGATGCTGTCAATAACTTATCCCACAAACTAGCCGTCAGCCAATATTCTAAAAACGTCTTAATAAAAGCTGGATGTCCGGCGAAAAACGTATCAGTCATGCCTCTAGGTTTCAATCCTTTAATCTCGCAACTCTATTTTCCCAAACCGCAAAAAAACCAAAAAGATGTAAAATATATTCTCCACATGACCAATTCTTTTGATTTGTATAGATTTGGCACGGATGTCGCCATTCAAGCTTTTTATGAAGAGTTTCAAGACAATTCCAACGTAGAGTTAATTATCAAAGATGGCGGCAAAAATCCAGAGGTTATAGTGGAACATCTCGTCAATATCCAAAAGCGCCTCGGCAAGTTAAAGCCAAAAATTCTGATAATCCCTAAATTTTATAAGAAAGCAGAACTAGCTGATTTATACTTGTCAGCCGATGCTTTTTTAGCTCCGTTTCGCGGCGAGGGTTTTGCGATTAAAATTTTGGATGCCTTTGCAGCAGGTTTGCCCGTCGCTATGACTATGTACGGCGGCCCGACTGAGTACGCCAATGCTGATAACTGTTATCCCATTGCTTACGATCTAATTCCCGTCGGAAAGTGTTACGATACTGAGTATCTAAAAATCAGAAATGCTCCTCATTGGGCCGAACCAAATGTTCAGTCTGTTCGCGAACAGTTGCGAAAACTTGTTGAAGACCCGATGCGTTTTCAGGTAGCTCAAAAAGCTAGAGAGACGGCGGATTTATTTAATTGGGAAGCTGCGGCTCAAAAATTGCTAAGATTAATGCGAGAATTGTTTTAGGAGCCGAAATTATGGGACTCGAACGCAAAATGTTTAGGGGAATGTTTTCACCGGGGGAAGTGGTACGATTGAAACAGCCTTGTTTTACTCCCGGGCGATTGTTTGAGGCAGGAAAATATAACGCTGATGAGTTGCCGGATATCGCTTTTGATATGGGTTTGGTAGACCATTTGCAGCCAGTCAAAGGCAAGAGTTCAGAAAATCTCAATGCCCCGAACCCGCCATCTCAAAACCTTGAGGACTAAACTCCCGTTTGCAGTAAGGACTTTAGTCCTGGAAATTCCCGTTTGTAGTAAGGACTTCTGTTCAGAAAATCCCTGTTTGTAGTAAGGACTTTAGGCCTGAAAAATAAAGTAATCAAAGACTCAAGTCCTGACTGCAAAAAAGATAAAGCCAATTTAACCATTTTGCTCTATCTGGGCAATTAACTCTTTCAAAACTTTACTAGCTTTATCATTCTCAATCTGACAAGTTCCGGCATTGTGGTGCCCGCCGCCCCCATATCTTAACATTAACTCCCCAATATTTGTTTTAGAAGTTTTGTTAAAGATTGACTTGCCAACTGCGAAAACAGTATTTTGTTGTTTCAGTCCCCACAGTGCGTGAATCGATATATTGCACTCGGGGAACAAAGCGTAAATGACAAAACGATTTCCCGCATAAATCACATCTTCGTTGCGCAAATCCAAAACAACTAAATTATTATAAACTTTGGCACAGCGCTGTATTTGCTCTTTAAATTTTTCTTCTTGATCGAAGTAGAGGTCTACTCTTTCTTTCACATCAGGAAGCTGCAAGATTTGATCGATGGTATGATTTTTGCAGTAATCGATTAACTGCATCATTAACTGATAATTGGAAACCGTAAATTCTTTAAACCTTCCCAACCCGGTTCGGGCGTCCATTATGAAGTTTAACAGCACCCATTCTTGTGGATGCAGAACCTCTTCTTTGGCAAATTGAGCGGAATCTGATTTGTCAACTGCCTGCATCATCGCGTCGGAAATATCAGGAAACTTTGCTTTGCCTCCATAATATTTGTACAGAACCCTAGCTGCGGAAGCTGCATAGGGGTCGATGATGTGGTTGATTTTGATTTTCTCGTGTCTGAGAGTTTCGCTGAAATGGTGATCGAATGCTAGATGAATTCCCTCAACATAGGGTAAATTGGTGCTAATATCGTTATTTGTTATTTCGATTTTTCCATCCTGCATATCTTTAGGATGCACGAATTTAATCTCGTCGATCATATCGAGTTCTTTGAGCAAAACGGCACAGACAAGACCGTCAAAATCGCTGCGGGTGACTAATCTGTATTTTTTAGTGAGGGGCATATGCTTGTGTGATAGGCAGGGACTGATTATAAGACAATATAACTTATTACCCGATCGCTTTCCAAAATGAACGCTGACCCTTACGCTTGGATAGAGAAGTCTCTCGACACTATTCGCCGCGCCCATTGGTATCGATCGCCACAATCGATCGAGAGTTCCCCCGGGCCCGTGGTAGAATTAGCAGGCCGTCGGCTGATTAACTTTGCCAGCAACGATTATCTGGGACTTGCCGGCGATGACAGGTTAATTCAAGCGGCTATAGCTGCAACTAAGGAATTTGGTACGGGCGCGACGGGTTCGAGGTTGCTAAGCGGACACCGCGATTTGCACCGAGAGTTAGAACTGGCTATTGCTAATTTAAAACAAACTGAAGATGCTTTAGTCTTCAGTTCGGGATATTTGGCGAATTTAGGGGCGATCGTATCCGTTGTCGGCAAGCGCGATTTAATATTATCTGACAAGTACAACCATTCGAGCCTGAAAAACGGAGCCGCACTCAGCGGTGCAACTGCCCTAGAATACAGTCACTGCAATCTTGAGGATTTAACGGTCAAGTTAGAGCAAAATCGGGCGAGATACCGCAAGTGTTTAATTATTACCGATAGCGTCTTTAGTATGGATGGGGACTTGTGTCCGCTGCCGCAGTTGTTAGCTTTGGCCGGAAAATTTAACTGCATGGTATTAGTAGATGAAGCTCACGCTACAGGAGTTTTCGGTGCTAGCGGTGCCGGTTGTGCAGAACATTTCGGGTGTACGGGAACACCGCTGATGCAAGTGGGGACACTCAGCAAAGCTTTGGGAAGTCTGGGCGGCTACGTTGCGGGCTCTGCTGCTTTAATTGATTTTCTGCGTAATCGAGCTGCGAGTTGGATTTATACTACGGCATTGACGCCTGCTGACGCGGCGGCTGCTTTGGAAGCTGTGAGAATTGTACAGCAAGAACCAGAACGCCGAGTTCGGTTGCGACAAAATATCGAAACTTTCAAATATTGCGCGATTACCAATCACCAATTACCAATTACCAATTCCCTCTCCCCAATTTTTAGTCTCCCGTTAAAAGATGCAGCTGCAGCTTTAATAGGGGGCAGCAAGCTCAAGGAAATGGGTATTTTTGCTGCGGCGATTCGGCCTCCGACTGTCAGCGTCAGTCGAATTCGGATTTCGCTGATGGCAACTCACGAGCTCGCACACCTTGAGCAGTTGGTAGAAGCGCTGGAGCAAGTTTTGAGTTTTGACTAAATGTTGGGTGCGCAGTGCGTCGCTTACCCTTTGAGTAAATGTTGGGTGATGGGGAGGATTTCTACTTCTGCCTTTTGCAGCTCTAGCCTTCTGCTGCTCTAGGCTTTTGCCTTCTTTGGGATTGTCAAGATATCACTATTGACTTCTGGTCAATATTGTACAGTAGTTTGGTCGATCGGTCAACAACTGTAAATTTTTTGTAAATTTAGATACTTTTTGAAATTTAGCGCTATATTAGAGAAGTAGCAGGTACACCAAATTTAACATAAGGAACGTCCACCATGAACACAAATCGTCAAAACGTAAAAAAAGTCGCAGAAACCCACCGCGCTAATATTCACAAGCAACTGATGCACCGCATAGAAGTAGCGAGATCCAGTGGAAACCAAGATTTGGTTCGGGTGCTTGAAGAGGAAATGAGACAGCTTTAAAGAAGCTGCAACTAGAATTTGCCCGTAGTTTGGTTTAGAGGGTTGTGCGAGAAATGCAGAATTCCGGCAACCGCTACCTGTGAACTTTTGACTCCTCTGTTAGTTGGTAGAAAAAACCCCGGTTTCTTGAAGAAACCGGGGTTTTTTATTGAGAAGGAAGAATAAACAAAAGAGGGAACTGTCCTGGACGCCTAAACTTTATCTGTAGGGTGCGCTTCTGTCCACAGAGATTCTACAAATAGCGCAGTGAACCATTTTTTGCGTAAGTTATGAAGTCAAAAGGAATAGGGAAGAAGGAAGAACAGGACTTACGCTGCATTCCTTCTATTTTTACACTATCTGTAGTAGTAAAGTGCGCCGAAGCGCACCCTACTAATAACTACAGGACTTACGCAACTGGTTAAGGTGAGGGCGTGCTCGCGCCCTCACGTTAACCAGTCCGGGGCACTGACAAGTTGACAGTCGCGACTAACGACCAAACTCAAGGGGAGCATCCCGGTTTTGCGCTTTTGAGCATCAAACGGATATTGATCCGTTAAGGTAGGCGCACCGAAGCTTAAGCATTTGATTGACATTT
>NZ_SRRZ01000040.1 GCF_013179805.1 Microcoleus asticus IPMA8
CGATGAAGCTGACTGTGTTGGTGGCGGTGGCTGTGTTGGCTAAGCTGATAGCCGAGAAGGTGACTATACCTGTAGCGGGATCGTAGACACCTCCGTTGGAGGGAATTACTCCTGTTAAATTCGGAAGGATGGTGTCGGTAACGGTGACGTTTTCGGCTGTGCTTGGGCCGTTATTGACTGTCGAAATTGTGTAAGTAACTCTTTCACCCGGTGCTGCTGCTGCAGTCCCACTTTTGGTGGTAACTAGGTCGGCACTAGGTGTCAGAGGTGTGGTGAATGTAGCTTCGTTGTTGCCCGGAGTGGGGTCAGGGGTAGCTGAGGTACTTCTGGCGGTGTTGGTGACGCTGCCGGATGGGGGTGCGATGAAGCTGACTGTGTTGGTGGCGGTGGCTGTGTTGGCTAAGCTGATAGCCGAGAAGGTGACTATACCTGTAGCGGGATCGTAGACACCGCCGTTGGAGGCGATTACTCCTGTTAAGCCGGGAACGATGGTGTCGGTAATGGTGACGTTTTCGGCTGTGCTTGGGCCGTTGTTGACTGTCGAAATTGTGTAAGTAACTCTTTCACCTGGTGCTGCTGCGGTAGTCCCGCTTTTGGTGGTAACTAGGTCGGCACTAGCAGCAACAATTGTAGTTGAGACTTGAGAGATGGGTTGGGAACTATTGTTGTTAGCTAGATTGGGGTCGAAAGTGCTGGATGTGCTATAGGCACTGTTAGTTAAGGCAGCGCCGACTGTTGCCGGAACTCTTGCGGTGATGGTACGGGTTTCGCTAGCACCGAAAGCCAGAGTCGGAATCGCCGGCCAGATGACCGTCCTCGTTGTGGGATTGAAACTACCGCCGTTGTCAGTGCTGACGAAAGTTAAGCCCTCTGGGAGCGGATCTTGAATCAGGACGCTTTCGGCGCTGTTTGGCCCGTTATTTGTGGAGGTAATTGTATAGGTAATGGTGCTATTGGGTATGGCATAGAGCGGGCCTTTTTTAACAATAGAAACGTCGGCTCGGAGTGCAGGATCATCTATACTTTGGACGATGACATTGTTAACTTCGTGAATGTTTGTGTTTCCCCCTGTCGAAGCAGCAAACCCAAATTTAAAAGTACGTGGCACTGCTCCGTTTACGGTTGCCAAATTTGGTATGTCGATCAGTGTTTCGCCCGCATCAAATGTGCCGTTGCTGTTCAAGTCGAAGGCAACTGTAAGACGGTTAGGAAATGTTTGTGAATTCGCCGGGAATAATGTAACTTGAACGGTTCTTTTAGCTTCAGCGCGAATGCTTGTACCTTGATTATCTATGCCACCGGGAACGACTCTGCTAGTTAAAAAATTATAAGATGTGCTTTCGCTGCCTCTAAGTCCTACTGCATCAGGTAGCGGCCCTCCCGGCGCAGCCGGATTTGTATTTACACGCCCTCCCACTCCTGTTTGACTAGCAGAATAATTGCCAAACTCGTCTAATCCGACACCTAAATAACCTCCTGAAATACCAAGTGAAGCGGGGCTATTATTATTCTGAGCATAGCCGAGAGAGCCACCATAGCCTCCCGCTTCTGTTGGCGTAGCTGTTCCGTCAATGAGGAAAAAACTAATGCCATCGGCACCAAGGGGGGTATTATCCCCTGGTGGTCGTTGTGGAAAAAGGACAGTACCTCTGTTATAGGCAAAGTAATCAAAGGTAACTCTCAGACCCTCAGTGGCCGAGATGGGGTTGTTGTAGATTACAAAAGCTGCTTGTTGAAAGGCGTTTGATGTTAATCTCAAAGTACCTTGTCCCTCTAGATCGCCAGTCCCTAAAGCAGGAATAACACCGCTGGTGTTGGCTGTACTACCTGCGGTTAAGCCTGGGTTAGCTGAAAGGGTGTTGCCAACTCCATATATCCAAGGCCCGATTACTGTTGAATTTTTAAATTCTTCAGCAGCTAAGGTAGCCAGGACTGATGTGTAGCTTTCTAGGACTTTTTTTTCAAAGGCTAATTCGGTATTTATTAGTCCTGTAGTAATTTCTAATTTCCAGTCGCCACCTAATGCTGCACTCCCTGTTAAATTATTGGAAGCGGCAATATTTGCCCCGGTTAATTCGCCGAGTTTTTGTATGAATTTAAGGCCGGATTCGCCGGCTGCTATGTTACAGCCGTAAAGTAGAATGCTGCCGGATTCGCTAAGGGCTTTTCCCCACTGCTGCAATTGGTGGCTGTAGGTTTCTAGATTATCAATATTAAGTTCTGTTGAGCCGATTTCTACTGCTGCTTCTCGGCCGTGAGAAACTATGTGCAGGCTGGTGATGCTGCTGCGCTGACCCAAAATTTCCGTGATTTGCTCGATCGCCCTCCTGGTTTGATTGAGTACAAATACTTCCGTTCCAGCTTTAATACCACCGATCAATTGTTCGTAGTTTTCTACTCGGGAGTCAACAATCACTAGAGATTTTTTCGCTTCACGCCCTGCTTTAGAGCTTGCTTGTTTAAAAAAAAAGTTTTTTTTAGTGGCAATATTCGTAGATTTAGGTATTTTTACGGCAGAAAAATTCGGCAGATGGGAGATCATTTTCATTATTCCCTGATTTAGTTATTTGTTTTAGCCTACCCACATTGATAATATTCCATAAACACAAAAATATAAATTTTCGATGAATTATTTTTATACAAATAATTTAATACTTACGTGTTTTTTTGAGATTTTAGGAAAGAATTGGACGAGGACTGCTGCGGGCGATCGCGGGTCGCTAGGACGACAAATCACCCCAACTCCTAGGCAAGCGTTTTCTGGATTTGACTGCCCCACTCAGTTCTTTTTATGGGAGAAGAGGCCATGCCAGAAGATGGAGATTTCGATCGCCAATTACTTACGCATTGCTGGAAAAAGGCAGTGATTCCGGTAACGCGAGGCTTCTCAGTACGGTTGTAAGTAGGATTTTTTGTTGAATCTTCACCGTAAATCAACTTAAAAAGGTGGTTTCCGAGAATTGGAAAATTTTTAATTTTCGATTCGATTTACTACTGTTGGCCATTGACATCGCCGCCAAATTTACTTATCTTGAAGCCATATCAAAAAAATATCAGAAATGCCACTAAAACATACAAAAATTAACATCGCGTCAGGCAAGTTAACACGAGCTAGGAGTTGACAAGTTGCACTAATCTATGATTTTAATTTTCGGGTATCCGCAGCCAAAAGTGGTGAAGCGATCGCAGGATTTTAGAATTGAACGCGAGATTAGGCCAAAAAATTATTTCAAATACTAGGGTGAGGTGGTTTGTGCTGCGTGCGTATCCTAGGGGAGAGGCGGAAAAATAGAGGGTGGCGCGATCGCACTTTTTCCGACTGCGCCACCCCCAATTCCGCACTTTTTAAACGTTAGTTAATATCGAGTTCCCGCACTAAAAAAGCCCATTCATCTGCCAATTCTTCAATGATTTTCGCAGTGGGTTTGCCGGCACCGTGTCCTGCTTTGGTCTCAATGCGAATTAACACCGGTTTTTCTCCCGCGTGGGTTTCTTGCAAAGCCGAAGCAAACTTGAAACTGTGGGCCGGAACTACTCGATCGTCGTGATCGGCAGTTGTAATCATTGTCGCCGGATAAGCCGTTCCCGGTTTGAGGTTGTGCAGGGGAGAATAGCCGCGAATTGTGGAAAATTCTTCGGGATTTTCCGGCGAACCGTATTCAGAAGTCCAAGCCCAACCAATGGTAAATTTGTGGAAGCGCAACATATCCATGACGCCGACTGCCGGCAGTGCTGCACCGAACAATTCCGGCCGCTGAGTCATGCAAGCTCCCACTAATAAACCGCCGTTGCTGCCACCTGCGATCGCCAATTTAGCCGGTTTGGTGTACTTGTTTTCGATCAACCATTCAGCGGCACTGATAAAGTCGTCAAACACGTTTTGCTTGTTCAACTTTGTGCCTGCTTGGTGCCATGATTCGCCGTACTCGCCCCCTCCCCGCAAACAGGCGATCGCATAAACTCCGCCCATCTCCAACCACACCACATTGCTAACAGAAAAACTCGGAGTTAGCGAGATGCCAAAACCACCGTAGCCGTAAAGGTAGGTGGGGTTATTTCCATCCAACTGCAAGCCTTTCTTGTGGGTGATAAACATGGGTACTTGCGTACCGTCTTGGCTCGGGTAAAATACTTGTTTTGTTTCGTAATCCTCGGGCTTAAAATCTACTTTTGGTTGCCGATAAATCGTACTTTCATCTGTCACCATATTGTAGTGGTAGATGATGTTAGGTGCAGTGAAACTGGTGTAAGCATAAAAAGTTTCGGTGTCGTGCCGCTTGCCGCCAAATCCTCCCGCCGAACCTATTCCGGGCAAGGCAACTTCTCGCACGAAAGAGCCGTCTAAGTTGAAGATTTTAATCTGGGTGTAGGCGTCTTTCAAGTAGGAAGCGACAAATTGATTGTTCAGGAGACCAATGCCTTCGAGAGTTTCTGCTGCTTCGGGGATAATTTCTGTGAATCCCCCCTGAATCCCTCCTTTGCAGGGGGATTCAGAGGCGGTTTCATCACCAGCGAGGGATGAAGGAGGTGGGTTGTTGGTGTCGATCGCAATTATGCGGCCCAGCGGTGCATTCAAGTCTGTTTGAAACCAGAAAAGAGAACCGTCATTGTCGATGAAACTGTACTCAGCCTCGAATTCGCTAATTAGTTCTACAACGGTTGATTCCGGCGCCGTTAAATCCTTGTAGAAAATCAAGTTTTTCGTTTCCGTTCCCTGCCAAACAGATATAATTAAGTAACGACCATCTTCGGTGACGCCGCCGCTAAATCCCCACTCTTTCTGGTCTAATCGCTCGTAGATTAATACGTCTTCACATTGCGGCGTGCCGATCTGGTGGTAAAACAGTTTTTGGTAATAGTTAACGTCTTCTAGTTTGGTTTTTTCGTTGGGTTCGTCGTAGCGGCTGTAAAAAAAGCCTTTACCGTCGTGAGTCCAGGATGCTCCTGAAAATTTAATCCACTTTAAATGGTCTGATAAATCTTCGCCAGTTGCCACATCGCGGACTTTCCATTCCTGCCAGTCGGAACCGGAATGTGACAAACCGTAGGCCATGTATTTGCCGTCTTCGCTGATAGCTACCCCACCCAAAGCAACAGTTCCGTCTTCTGAGAGAGTGTTGGGGTCAATTAATACTTTGGGTTCGCCGTCGAGGGATGTCAAAGTGTAGAGTACGGATTGATTTTGCAGGCCGTCATTCTTGTAGTAGAAATAGCGATCTCCTTCTTTGAAAGGTATGCCGTATTTCTCGTAATCCCAAAGTTGAGTCAGGCGCTGTTTAATTTTTTCCCGGGCAGGAATTTCGTTGAGGTAGGCAAAAGTAACTGCGTTTTGGGCTTCCACCCAAGCTTGGGTTTCCTCAGAGTCGGGATTTTCCAGCCACCTGTAGGGGTCAGGTACTTTGACGCCGTGGTAGTCGTCTGTTTGGTCG
The DNA here is from genome assembly GCF_013179805.1 of Microcoleus asticus IPMA8. Lineage (GTDB taxonomy): Bacteria > Cyanobacteriota > Cyanobacteriia > Cyanobacteriales > Microcoleaceae > Microcoleus > Microcoleus asticus. The sequence goes on from NZ_SRRZ01000040.1 coordinate 5,430, forward strand.
ATTTTGCGGGTTGTGGGGTAGGTGAAAGGTCGATCGAATTTAGCCATGATTTTTCACTATCGGTAACTTAGTTTAGTGTAGCCTTATTATCTGTTGTTAGTCCGCTGTTAGTTCGCGCAGGCAGACTTCGTTTGCGTAGGATAGGTTTCAGCCGCCGAATAATATTGAATAACTAATCCAATTCCCTCCTTCCTTCCAAAGCGCGAGCCAATGTAACTTCATCGGCATATTCCAAATCTCCCCCCATCGGTAAACCAAAAGCTATGCGCGTCACTAGGGTAAAAGGTTTTAATAAGTGACCGATATAAAGAGTAGTAGTTTCGCCTTCCACGCTGGGACTAATAGCAATAATTACTTCCTTAATCTTTTGCTGGCTGACGCGCCGGACTAATGGTTGAATGTTCAATTGTTCCGGGCCAATTCCATCCATCGGCGAGATAACGCCGCCAACAACGTGATATTTGCCCATATATTCCCGCGTTTTTTCTAAAGCGATTACGTCGCGGGATTCTGACACTACACAAATGGTATGACTGTCGCGGTTGGTATTGCGGCAAATTTCGCAAACAGGGTCAGCAGATAAGTGAAAGCATACTTGACAGAAACCTACTTGCTGTTTGGCATCAATCAAAGATTTAGCTAGGGCTTGCACTTCTTCTTCCGGTCGCTTCAAAATATGTAAAGCTAAACGCTGGGCTGTTTTTGGGCCGACTCCGGGCAAGCGCTGCAATTGTTCGATTAAACGAGCTAAAGGTCGAGTGTACATTAAAAATTGGCGGTAATTGGTAATATCATTTCTGGTTGATTCGCGATCGTATAATTTGCGCGATGTAGGGGCGGGTTTTACCAACCATCTATGTTGAAAACTAAGTATATCATAAACCAGCCCCGCCCATACACTGATGACTATTGACTAATTTACCCTCCACTAATTTTAGCTTTATAGCCTAACTTTGTGATGATTTCTAGCAGCTTTTGCTTGTGTTCGCCTTGAATTTCGATTTCATTTTCCTTGACAGTGCCGCCAGTACCGCATTGGGCTTTTAGCTGTTTGGCTAGAGTTGCTAAAGTTTCGGGTTTTCCCTGAAAGCCGCTGATAACTGTAACTGTTTTGCCACCGCGTCCTTTTCGGGATGCTTCGATTTTGAGGTTTTGTTGATTTGGGGGGACTTCTTGTATTCCTCGTTCTAGGGCGGCGGAGTTGTCAACATTGCCAAATTCGGAGTAAACAATTCGTTTTCCTGATTGGTTATTGGAATTGGAGTTTTTGGGCTTTGATGTACTCATAGTAGTTTGGTGTTTGGAGTTAAGCTGGGTAGCCGATGAGTCCGGCAGTCCGGCAGTGGTTGAAACCCCCGCCTCATAGCGAAAGTCCTCGACCGAGGACTGTAGGATGTGTTTGAGAATGGTTGATTTAGATGAGTTTTCAGGGAAGATAATCTATGAGATTTACAGTTTGTTTTGCAGAGATTGTACTTGATATTAGCAGTCAGTTTTAACTGACTTTAGCTATGAGACAGGTAATTCATTCCCTGGCGGGCTTAAGGACGATCGCACATTTCCCGGTTTTGATTGAATTATATCGTTTAAGGGTGTTTTTGGAGGATTTAACCGCAGAGGGCGCTGATGGCGCTGAGGAAGAGATGAGAAGGATGGATAATTCCGATCTTAAGGGATTTGATTTGAGCGGGAAATTTAATTTTATCTACAATAGTGGACGCAGTGCGACCAAAGAAATCGGGTTTTGTACCTTATCTGCGCGCTGCAACGAAATATTCTCGTAAAAACCCGGTTTCTGACCACCCTTGCGTAAATCCTAATCTCGTAAGTGCGATCGGATGCAAGCGTAAAAAACCCGACTTCTTCAAGGAGTCGGGTTTCTAAGTTTTTCATGTTTCCATTCAATTAGTTTCCCCAACGAGTGGGGAGTCGGTTCTTCACGAGAGACAATTCTTGCGAATACCTTGAATCGTTTCCATTCAATTAGTTTCCCTAACGAGTGGGGAGCGCCAATTGTCTCAGCACTGGCTGAGTACAAGAAAGAGTTTCCATTCAATTAGTTTCCCCAACGAGTGGGGAGGCTTCCACAATAAACCCCATACAGCGCAACGTGTCCAAAGGCAATTTGCGATCGCTCCCAAAAATGTCTGTACAAATAGCCTCTTACCCCCAATAAAAATCGCTGAAACCCTTACAGGACAATAAATTGAAGGCTAAAACCAACTTCAGCCATCTCAGCGATTTCTTGCAGCCCTCGCGATCGCACCCGATCGCCCACAGCCCCATCGACTCGATATAATGAAATCTGTCCCATTATTCGCACAAAGTTCGTGACAGTCACACCCCTGCATCTCACCACCGAAACCAGCGCCCAACGCCCCGACTCCCTCGGCAGATTCGGCAAATTCGGCGGCAAATACGTCCCCGAAACCCTGATGCCGGCTTTATTTGAACTAGAAGCCGCTTTCCACAAATACAGCAGCGAACCGGAATTTCAACAGCAACTCCAACAATTGCTCAAAGATTATGTCGGCCGCCCCAGCCCTTTGTATTTCGCGGAACGCCTCACCGAGCACTACGCTAAAGCAGACGGAACTGGCCCGCAAATTTACCTCAAACGCGAAGATTTAAATCACACCGGAGCTCACAAAATCAACAACGCTTTAGCTCAAGCATTGCTCGCAAAACGCATGGGCAAAAAGCGGGTAATTGCTGAAACGGGTGCCGGCCAACACGGCGTTGCTACCGCCACAGTTTGCGCTCGTTTCGGTATAGAATGCGTTGTCTACATGGGCGTTCACGACATGGAAAGACAGGCTTTAAATGTGTTTAGAATGCGCTTGATGGGAGCCGAAGTGCGGCCGGTGGCGGCGGGTACGGGAACGCTGAAAGATGCTACTTCCGAAGCGATTCGCGATTGGGTGACAAATGTGGAGACAACTCATTACATTCTCGGTTCGGTAGCGGGCCCGCATCCTTACCCGATGATGGTGCGCGATTTCCATGCGATAATCGGTCAAGAAACCCGCGCTCAGTGTCAGGAAAAGTGGGCTGGTTTGCCGGATATTTTATTAGCTTGCGTCGGCGGCGGTTCTAATGCAATGGGTCTTTTTCACGAGTTTGTCGGGGAAGAAACTGTCAGATTGATTGGTATTGAAGCGGCAGGCGAAGGTGTGGAGACGGAGAAACACGCTGCTACTTTGACTAAAGGAAGTGTGGGAGTTCTGCACGGGGCGATGAGTTATTTGCTGCAAGATAATGAAGGTCAAGTGATTGAGCCGCATTCGATTAGTGCGGGTTTGGATTATCCGGGCGTGGGGCCGGAACACAGTTATTTGAAGGATGCGGGCAGAGCTGAATATTATAGCGTAACTGATGCAGAAGCGCTGGGAGCATTTCAGCGACTTTCGCAGTTGGAGGGGATTATTCCGGCTTTGGAAACTGCTCACGCGATCGCCTATTTAGAGACTCTCTGCCCGCAGCTAACAGGCAATCCCCGCATTGTGCTTAACTGTTCGGGACGCGGCGACAAAGACGTGAACACTGTAGCGAAGGTTCTGAATATCTAAGTTAGCGGAATGTGGGGCGATCGCTCTGTAGGAATCGGTAACAATTAACTTTATTTCTCGTTTGATTTCATGTCCAAAGGTTTGATGTTGATGTGCTTGGGATTGTTGACAATCCTGCCTAAGTGTGACACGTTTATTCCGGTGCGATCGCTGCCACAAACTCCCATGAATACTAATGTTGCTTCGAGTGCTATTACTGACTTAGAAAAAGCGGTTAACCAACAGATAAATCAATACCGAGCATCTAAAAAGTTGCCGCCGCTGAGTATCGATCCGCGAATCACTCAGATAGCAAGAATTCACAGCCAAAATATGGCTAACGGTAAAGTACGTTTCAGCCACGATGGATTTGAAGGCCGGGCGAAGGCAATTACTATTCCTTATCAAAGCGTAGCTGAAAACGTTGCTTACAATTTCGGCTTCAGCGACCCGGTACGCAATGCTGTTGAGGGTTGGATTAAAAGTGAGGGCCACCGCAAGAATATGGAAGGTCAGTTTAATGTGACCGGTATTGGGGTTGCAAAAAATGCCAAAGGCGAGTATTATTTTACTCAGCTTTTTGTTCGCAGCAGGTAAGCTGAAGGAAGAAGGAAGAAGGAAAAACGAAGAAGGAAGAGGGAAGAAGGAAGAAGGAAGAAGCCAGTCAACAGTCAACAGTCAACAGTCAACAGTTACCAATAATGGAATTTCCAGATTTTCAAGTGTGCGATCGTGATATTCCCGATTCTCTCTTATCTTATTATTTGACTGCTCCGGCCATCGCCGTTGATACGGAAACAATGGGTTTGCTACCGTGGCGCGATCGCTTGTGTTTGGTTCAGTTGTGCGATCCGCAAGGTAAAGTTGCGGCGGTGCGGATTGCCAAAAGCCAGACTGCGGCGCCGAATTTAAAAAAGCTAATGGAAGTTGAAAATATTGAGAAGGTATTTCACTTTGCGCGCTTCGATATGGCAACAATGCGTTACAATTTAAGTATTGACATTGCACCTGTTTTCTGCACAAAAATAGCGAGCAAACTTGCGAGAACTTACACCCACAAACACGGACTTAAAGATTTAATCCAAGAATTGGAAAAAGTAGAACTCAACAAAACTTCTCAAAGTTCTGACTGGGGAAATTCCGAGCATCTTTCATACGACCAACTCAGCTACGCTGCTAACGATGTCCGCTATTTGCTGAGCGCTAAACAAAAGTTGACTGCTATGTTGCAGCGAGAAGAACGCTGGGAAATTGCACAGCAATGTTTTCAGTGTTTGCCAGTTTTTGTGAGTTTGGATTTATTGCAGTACAACAATGTTTTCGAGCACGGCTAATACCATTTTAGATTTTAGATTTTAGATTTTAGATTGGGAATGACTGATGACTACCAGGGTTTAGAGCACTGGAATACAGTTTCATTTTTTTTTTGAACTGGTATAATATTCTGTCACCTCGCAGAACTGCCATCAAATTGGTTTGTAGTGAAGACTTGAGTTATCATAAAACTCGCTCGGACTTGAGTCCTCACTACAAACGTAATTATTATTATTTGACCGGACTTGATGTGAGTTAAAGAAAATTCAAAACAGCGATATATGGTTGATTAGGGCTGCTCGGGATTGTGTTCGTGCAGCAAAGCTTCAATTTGGTCGTCAACATTTCTAACCACCTGTTCCAAAGCGGGCAACCCCTCTAAAGGCACAGGAGAAAGCCGAGTTCGATCGCGAATTTGATTCACTTTCCGCTGCAATTCTTCGGCCAGCCGCAGTGCGTCCCGACTCAAAGTAGACAACTGCTGCTGCTGGTAAAACCTCAAAGCTGCCCCCCGCAAAACTTGCAGGGTTGCTTCTTCCTTGCCGCCCACCGTCATTACCCGCAAGCGCAACAGCAAATGAGTGTTTTGATATATGCGCTCAACTTCGACTTGTTTGGGCTGTTCCACCGGGCAAACAGGCATATCTGTCAGCCGCTTCAACTCGTCGATGACCTCTTGGAACAGGACGATATCGATACCTTCGAGCATCGATTTCAAAACGCCGTCTTGACTCCAAAGAATGCGACCTTGCGACTGGTGCCGCTCAAAAAACAGGCGGCCGATACCCTCTCGCAGCACTCTACCGAGCAATTCTTGCAGCAGTTGGGGCGCGGGCAAAGTTGCCAAAACTTCCACTTGGCTTGACAAGTGCAAGGCCTCGACATTCAAAACCGATAGCTGTGTCGGTGTCGGGCGAACCTCAGCGCCAGCAGGTTTAAACCGCTCAGGAGCGGGCATCGAGGGTTCTGGCACAGACAGCAGCATTTCTGCATTGGGGCCTGAAGTTGCGGATGCGGGATTTTTGGGTGTTGGGGCTGCTGCGGTTTCTGTCTGGCTGGGTTCTCTGAGCTGGCTCCCGTGGAGCAAGTAAGCTGAGAGCATAGAGCGCTGAGTTTCCGAGGCAATTGGCTCTGTTGTGACTGAGCAATTCATGTAAGCTAAAATCCGCTGCACGTAATCCAAGGCGGAATCATCTTGGGCATCAACTACGCCCAGTTTAAAGAGATTACCTTCTAGAGATAAAGGCAAAACTTGATAGTAAAGGCAAGCTTCAAAGGGGACAACTGTGTCGATTAGGTGAAAGATTCGATCGGAGTCCATTGTAGCTGCCGAGTCTGTTGAAGATGTATGTACCATTAGCTGCTATGTAGTTGGAAGCGCGATCGAGCGCGACGCACCAACCTGATGCGATAAATTTAAACGCTGCAACTTCCCTGACGGAGGAATTGGTCTAACAACCGGAAGCTTTTATGAAATAAAAATCCTTAGTCCCCGAATTTTCTCCCTTCTCTATTGCAGCCTCAAATTCTACCAAAAGATGGAGAACTCGATGATAACAGGCGCAGTCTAGACCAACTATCATCGATCGCGGGAGATTGCTTCCCGTGGCTGGCAACGACAGAATTATGTCTTTAATGCGCAAGTATTATAGATGCACCCGAACCGAGATTTACGGGCAACCGCTGAATTTAGGATTGGTTAAAAAACCCTAAAAAGTCGATCGTGCTGCTAGTATCTTAGCCCAGAGAGTTGACTGCGATCGTCTCCGATCGCGATCGCGACGCCAGCGCTACGATATCCCGATCGATCTAACCTGATTTGATACAAGGGGCATCGTGCGGTTTTCCACGGGGAAACTCGCAGCACTTTGTGGCTGTTCGGGAATTGATTTGTAGCGCGGATTCTGAAAAATGCTACCGCCAATTAACCGCGAGCAATTGCCTGCCACCCATGATCGATCTACTCGTTGCGGAGCGATTGAGCTGCTAAATAGAGTTTGCTCCACTCGCCGATGACTTGATTGGTTTTCAGCTTTAATTCAGATGCGATCGTCTCTACACTTTTCCCTGCTTTCAGCGATTCTACCAACTGCCGCTGCACCGGCGTGAGGTCTTGTAAATATTGCTGCCACTGAGCGGGAGTCAAGCCCAAACTGTGTTCTTGGAGCGAAGTTTCCAGCCAGGTGGCGACTAATTCCGGTGCTTGTTTGACCGCAAAAACCCGAATCGCGTGGTAACTGACTTTTTCTCGCAAGCGGTAAATTTGCTTGATAGGAACCTTCAACTCCTCGGCAATTGCCTCTTGGGAACGACCTTGCAGGTAAAGCCGCAGCCACCGGGAAGCCAGCGGATCGACTTCAGCCGCCAAGTAATTCTCAAATTCTTGTTGGACAATCTGCCGCTGAGTTTGCTGCTCTTCCCAAGCTTGATTTTCTCGATACTCGGACATTGCCTGTTCGTCTAGCAGGCTGAGCGGTTCGTCTGTATCGTCGGGTAGAACCTGTTCCGACACCAGCCGCACCCAGTCTCCTGCAGGCACTTGCGTCAACCCGCCCCGCTGGGAACGCCGCAGGTAGTTGACAAAACGGTACACCAGCAGCGGCTGGTTGCGGATCGGCCGCAAGCAGTATTCTTCTGTGCTCGCCAGCAGCAAAGCATTTCGCAGGCGTCTGTCAGAGGTGCACTCGGCAATCCAGGCGACTTGCTGCTGCAGGTAGCGATCGGAATTGAGCATTTCCTGAATCACTTCTTGCAGTACCTCCACCGCACTCCGCTGTCTGTCGCGACTCAGGGAAACCCACGCTTGGATTTTTTGCCGGAGCACAACCAAGCCGCCGAGCCGCCCGATCAAGTTGCGGTAAGCTTTTTCTGGCGGTACTCCCAGATACCGAGAAAGCAAAATTCGATATAAAAAGTCGATCGCGCCGGAGGCGACGGTTAGCTGAGCCGGAGCAAGAGTGTCAAATCTTTCTGGCCTGTCTCCCAACAGCCAGCGGACAACGCTCTCGCGAGTGCTAGAACTCTCATCCGGGCAATCTTGTTCAAGTCGTGACTTCCAATCTTGTGCCAGTCTTTCCGCCAAGGTCATGAGCTGTTGAGCTATTTGTCTTTCACCCCCGATTTTACGTGGTATGCTGATCATTTGATTCTTTTTTGGATCTAATAGGACTTGCGCATCGCTAAAATAATTCTGTATTTGGGTTATCGCGATCGCAATTGCAGGTTTTTTTTAACTGGCGATCGGTAACTTTTGTAATGATTGAACGGGCAGATTAATTGCCTATTGACACAAACACCTAAAACTGTTATATGGCTAACTTTTTATTAGAACTCGGTACGGAAGAATTGCCCGCCTCTTTTGTCAAAGGCAGCGTCGAGCAGTGGCAGCGGCTTGTACCTGCAAGTCTGGCAGAAGAATCCTTGACAAATGAATCAATTAATGTATACGCTACTCCGAGGCGTTTGGCCGTTCTGGTGAAAGGACTGCCAGTTCAGCAATTAGATAGAGAAGAAGAGGTAAAAGGGCCGCCGGCGAGTTCCGCTTTTAAAGATGGCAAACCGACGAAAGCAGCGGAAGGTTTTGCGAAAAAGCAGGGCGTAGAAATTGATGCTTTGGAAGTTCGCGCTACCGATAAAGGCGATTTTGTTTTTGTGCTCAAAAAGATTCCGGGGCGGATGAGTGCGGATATTTTGGCAGAACTTGTGCCGCAGTGGATTAATAAGTTAGAAGGCAAAAGATTTATGCGGTGGGCCGACGGAGATTTGAAGTTTCCGCGCCCGATTCGATCGATGGTGGCACTGTTGGATGATACTGTACTGCCAATTACATTGGTGAGCGGTTCGGATACGGTCAATAGCGATCGAATTTCCCAAGGACACCGGGTGTTATACACCCCCCCTACACCCCCCCTTGGCAAGGGGGGGACGGGGGGGGTCTCGATTCCGCAAGCCGAGGATTATGTCGAGTGTCTGCGGGCTGCTTGCGTGGAGGTCGATCGAACGCAGCGCAAAACTCAAATTAAAGCACAAGTAGAAGCCGCAGCAACAAAACAAGGCGGTTACGCCGACATTACCGAAGATTTGTTAGAAGAAGTCACCGACTTAGTAGAATGGCCGAACGCAGTTGTCGGCAAATTTGACGAGGAATTTTTGATATTGCCGCCGGAAGTAATTACCACAATTATTGTTACAAACCAGCGGTATTTTCCTATCCTCAAAAGCCCTGATTTTCCCGAACTTCTGCCCTATTTTATTACAATTTCCAACGGCGACCCGGCTAAAGCGGCGATTATAGCTGCAGGTAACGAGCGAGTAGTGCGGGCGAGATTGGCAGACGGTCAGTTTTTCTACAAAGCAGACTTGGTAAAGCCTCTAGAGGAATATTTGCCCAAGTTGGAAAAAGTTACTTTCCAGGAAGATTTGGGGACTGTACGCGCAAAAGTCGATCGGCTGTGCAAGATTGCCAGCCTCATCACAAATCAACTGCAAATCACAGCCGAAGAACAAGCTTACATAGCAAGAGCAGCATTGCTTTGCAAAGCCGACCTCGTAACCCAAATGGTTTACGAACTTCCCGAAATGCAAGGAATCATGGGGCAGAAATACGCCTTAGCAAGCGGCGAACCGGAAGCAGTAGCCACAGCGATTTTTGAACATTATTTGCCCAAAGGCGCTGGCGATAATTTGCCGCAAACTCTGACAGGTCAAGTTGTCGGAATAGCAGACAAATTAGATACATTAGTCAGCATCTTCGGCTTGGGAATGTTGCCGACAGGTTCATCCGATCCCTTTGCTTTGCGCCGCGCAGCCAATGCAATAACTAACATTATTTGGGCTGCTGAGTTGCCAGTCAACTTGCACCAGTTGCTCGCAGAAGTTGTTGCCGAATTTACCGCAGCGCGCCCGGAAACATCGGCGGAGTTGCTGGATCAGTTATACGATTTTTTCTTACAAAGAATTCGGACTTTGTTGCAAGAAGAAAAGAATGTAGATTACGATTTGGTAAATGCAGTTTTGGGAGAAAACGACCCAGAATATACTGAACGAGCATTGAGAGATTTGTTGGACGCACTGGAAAGATCGCTTTTCCTACAACAAATCCGCAATAACCAGACTTTGGATCTGATTTACGAAACAGTCAACCGTTCAACTCGTTTGGCGGCTCAAGGTGATTTAGATAAAGTAGAATTGGAACCGAAAACGGCGGTGAAACCGGAGTTATTTCAAAAGTCGTCTGAACAAGCTTTTTACGATGCAGTAGTGCAGTTAGTGCCGCAAACGCTGCTATCCAAACAAACTCGCGATTACCAGCAATTAGTAGATAGCTTGACTGAGATTGCTCCGACTGTCAGCAACTTTTTCGACGGGCCAGAAAGCGTTTTGGTGATGGACTCCGACCCGGAAATTAAGCAAAATCGGTTGAATTTACTGGGTTTGCTGCGGAATCACGCGCGGGTGTTGGCTGACTTTGGGGCGATCGTCAAAAGTTAGAATTGACAACACCTGAATATTCTGGGCCCGCAGATTCCACCTTTGCCCGCAGTTTGCCGTTCGTTTCAACCCCCGTCTGAAAGCGAAAGTCCTCGCTATGAGGACTCAAAGCCATACATACTAGACTTTTAGTCAGCTAAAACTGACTTTAGCTGTTAGACAGGGGTTTTCAACCCCTGGCGGGACAGGGGCAAACTTGAGAAACGTACTTGTTAAAAATGTCGATCGAAATAACCTTAAAGGTTACCAATAAAAAAAGTAAATCTATTAGAATTATTGCGAAATCGCGCGCCTCTCAGCAGAGTTCGATCGCTCTCTTAAAAAATAAGCAAAATGGCCAATAGCCAAAAACCTATGCAAGGTTAAGATATAAACTTATAAAACCAGGGAAGTTCGCTCCATCACACACACAACTTATGCCGATCGCTCATATCATTGGACTAGGAAAATCAGGAATTGCCGCCGCCAGACTGCTAAAACGCGAAGGATGGGAAGTAACGCTGAGCGATCGCTCATCTTCCCCAAGCTTGCTCGAACAGCAACAGGAATTCGCTAACGAAGGAATTCATGTTGAGCTAGGTCAATCTTTTGAACCAGTCGAATCTATAGAATTAATAGTAGTAAGTCCGGGCGTTCCCTGGGACAGTCCAGCATTAGCGCGCGCCAGAGAGTTAGGCCTTGAAACAATAGGAGAAATGGCTCTCGCATGGCGTTACCTCAAATCTCCTTGGGTGGGAATTACGGGCACTAACGGCAAAACTACTACTACTGCTTTAATTGCTGCTATTTTTGAAGAAGCCGGGCTTTACGCTCCCGCTTGCGGCAATATTGGCTATGCTGCGTGTGAATTAGCTTTAGCCGAAAAACAGCCGGATTGGGTAATCGCAGAAATTAGCAGCTATCAGATAGAATCCTCGCCGTTTGTAGCGCCGCGAATCGGAGTTTTGACGACTTTGACGCCGGATCACCTCAGTCGCCATAAAACTTTAGAAAATTACTACAACATTAAAGCGCATTTGCTCAAAAAGTCTGAATTGCAAGTAATCAACGGCGACGATCCTTATTTGCGCCAGCAAGGAATTGACATTTGGCCGGATGCGTGTTGGACGAGTGTGAAAGGTGAAAAAGAACTGTTGGGCGATCGCACTTTTGGAGCGTACATCGAAAACGGTTGGGTAATAGCTCAAAGCGAGAAAATTCTGCCTGCTGATTCTTTGCGGATGGTGGGAGAACACAATTTGCAGAATTTGTTAATGGCGGTGGCGGCGGCTAATTTGGCGGGGATAAATAAAAGTGCGATCGCCCGGGCGATCGCTAAATTCCCCGGAGTTTCGCACCGCCTCGAACACATCTGCACTTGGGAAGGCATAGATTTCATCAACGACAGCAAAGCTACTAATTATGACGCGGCCCAAGTCGGGTTGGCTTCTGTTAGTGCACCGGCGATTTTAATTGCCGGCGGCGACGCCAAAGAAGGGGACGATCGCGCATGGATTGATACAATCAAGGCGAAAGCTGCTGCGGTGCTGTTAATTGGGGATGCAGCGAGTCTTTTTGGCGATCGGCTCGCACAAGCAAATTACCATGCTTGGGAAATAGTCGAAACAATGGAACGAGCAATCCCGAGAGCCGCAGAATTAGGCAGACAAAATCATGCTAAAGTAGTGCTGCTTTCGCCAGCTTGTGCTAGCTTCGATCAATACCAAAACTTCGAGCAGCGGGGCGATCATTTCCGTCAATTGTGTCTCGAATCGCTTGCTAAAGAGTAGAGCTAGATATAGATCATCGCACGCGATATCTGTAGGGACACGGCAATGCCGTGTCCTGCCCCGGGAGCTGCGACTTTATAGATGTGTAAGCCTTCAAACTGTCTTCCAAATATCCTTAATTCTAGCCTGCTGTTCCCATTCTAGCTCGCCAAAAACTAGCATCATTTCCTCATGAGTATAATCAATAATAATCGCCGCCAATTGAGCCACCGTTTCCGCTTCCAGCATTGCTAGTTTCAATTTGGTCATTGCTTCTTTATCCATTAACACGAAACTTTTAATTTTTACCTCATTTTTATTTTAATTGTGCCTGCAAATCTCTTTCAGTTGTGCATTAAAACTGGCAACCTGAGTAGCGCTTACTCTATCAAAGTTGCGCGAAGATATTTTTAATTCTTCGCTGCAAATCTGAGAGCGCAATTTTTCATCAATCTCCAGAATCTGACCTTCGGAAGTGACACTTTTTTGCAACAAAATTGCGATTTCCCTTTCCAGTTGCCGATAGCCTTGCTGAAAGAAATCTTGAGAGTTAGAACGAAACAAACCACTATTGACTTGCTGAATTTGGCTGGGTGTCAGCGATTGAGCCGAGACAGCAGCCGGAAATCCAAAAGATGCTGCTAGCCACCAGCTAGAAATTATCTGTTTGAGAATGCTGTTCATCACTGTCGGGAGGAGTTTTTACCTCAGTTGGTTTCTCGTTTTCTGACTCGCTTGCTAATTCATCTTCTCGTTCAAGTTTTTCTTGCCACTCGACAAGCTGCTGAAAAAGTTTCGGGTTAATTTCAAATACGGGTTTGTTGGTTTCTGACATATTCACTCCTAACATTTATTACATTATAACTGGTTCCCGGGTTCTGCCTGGGAACCGCTGTCGAGAGGCTCTGCCTCGCTTTTTCAGCAGGAAAATTGGAGGCAGAGCCTCCGGATCTGCGTTACCAGGCAGAGCCTGGAAACGAGTAGAAAAACAATTATGTCGATCGGAAGCTATGCTCAAACCTTCAGCAGCGACATAATTATGCCAGTTAGGGAACCACCAAGCAAAGCTAAAGTAGCTAAGGTACTAATGCCAAATCCTGCCGCTCTTTTTTCGGCAGCTTGATAGTAACCCCAAGCAAACAAAATGCGTCCAATTATCCAAACTGCGCCGATAGCAGCACCCCAAATTGGGCTGATAAATTGCGAGAACAGCCACAGCGAGGGCAAAAATAGAATCATTTGCTCTAAGGTATTTTGCTGAACTCGCAACACTCGTTCAAAGTCTAGGTTTCCTGTCATCTGCGGGGGAGAAACTTTGTGTTTGAATCTAGCTCTGCCAACGTTGATGGTAACAACGAAGTAGAGAATTAATGCTGAAACAGTAATTAGACTAGGCCAAAGTGTCGCGTTTGCTTCTGCGAGCATGATTCGGTATTATTGGGGTGGAGTATATATCTTGATTATAAATCAATTATTGCCGATCGCGTTATTCATCTCCCTCCCGTCATTCACGGCAGGCGATTTGATGCAACTGCTGGGTATTAGTGGCGCGGCAATTGCTTTATAGTTCTGGGACATCCTCGAAAACTTGCTGGCTGGGATTTTGATTCTTTTGACTGCACCTGCACAGGGAGACAAGCCGCCGACTCTTCTCGTGAGTCACCCCAAATTTTAGACTCTTATTCTACCTCCCAGATTCATCTGTGGAGTAAATTGAAAATCTCGAATCTAAAATATCGAGTCTAAAATCTAAAATCTAAAATTTGGGGAGTAAATCTAAAATCTCGAATCTAAAATCTAAAATCTAAAATCGACTGACCGCACCTGCATAGGGATAGAAGCCCCCGACTTAAGGAGATTATTTTGCTCAACAATATTCGAGACCGTCTTAAATATTTCACCAGGAGCCGGATTCCTCGAGAGCATTTAAAGCAAATACGAGTTGACTTGTTAGAAGAATCAACCCTAGATATTAACTATCTTGTCTTAATTCTCGGTTCCTGTATAATTGCCACCTTTGGACTGCTTGCCAACAGTGCCGCCGTTATCATCGGTGCTATGATAATCGCGCCTCTGATGTTGCCAATCCGAGGGTTAGCATTTGGAGCGGTAGAAGGTAACGTTCTCCTCTTCCGCAAAGGTTTAATTGCATTAGCAGTTGGGACGGTGCTAGCAATTTTTCTAGCTTGTTTTTTGGGAGCTTTGGTACAACTTCCCGGCTATGGGAGCGAAGTTCTAGCTCGTTCTAAACCTACATTACTAGACTTAGGAATTGCGATCGCCGCTGGGGGAATCAGTGGTTATGCGAAAGTTCAGCCCAAAGTTTCTGCTACTCTGGCGGGAACTGCGATCGCCGTGGCTCTCATGCCGCCAATTTGTGTTATAGGTTTAGGCTTATCTCAAGCTAATTGGTCGCTCAGTTTGGGAGCAAGCCTCCTGTATCTTACTAATTTGCTGGGGATTACTCTTTCCTGTATGCTAACCTCTTTAATGGCCGGCTACACGCCCCTGCATCGCGCCGGTAAAGCCCTCTTGTGGGCGCTAGGATTGACGACTATACTTGTGATTCCTCTGGGGGTGAGTTTTGCGGAATTGATCGAGCAAGCGCAACTAGAAGCCAGTCTGAAGCGGGCATTGCTTAACCGAACTATCACTTTTCAACGAGTGGAAATGATTAAAAGCGATACTAACTGGTTGGCGAAACCGCCGGAAGTTCGTCTGAGTGTTCGCAGCAGCGAAGCTTTGACACCCAAACAGGTGCAGCTTTTAGAAGCATTTGTCGAAAAAGAAATGGGTCAACCATTTACCCTGATTTTTCAAGTCAGTCAAGTTGAAGAAGTGCGGCGCTCAACCCTGAATAAGTCCGGATCAAAACCGAAATTTTAACTATTTTAGCCCTAATTGTATGACCCCAGAAGCTCTAATTAACCAAGTGACGATCGAGGGGAATCTGAAGCAATTTCTCTTAGTGCTAGCGGTTTCTTTAACTGTGGCAACGTTGCCGCAAATCTTTGGGTGGCTGAGCAAAATTCCCTACACGCTGCTGTTAGTAATTGTCGGGTTGGGTTTGGCTTTTATAGATGTGCGGCTGGTGACGCTTTCACCGAAACTAATTTTGTTGATTTTTTTGCCGCCTCTTTTGTTTGAAGCTGCTTGGAATCTGGAATGGCCTAAACTCAAGCGGGATTTAGTGCCGATCGCTCTTTATGCGGTTTTGGGTGTTGTTATTTCTGTTGCTGGCGTGGCTTTTGCTCTCAGCCAAATAGCGGGAGTTTCTTTAGCGATCGCCCTGTTGGTAGGAGCTAGTATATCTGCTACCGATCCTGTTTCAGTAATTGCATTGTTCCGGGAATTGGGAGTTGAAAAACGCTTAGCGTTACTGGTGGAGGGTGAGAGTTTATTTAATGATGGCATTGCTATTGTTGCCTTTAGTTTTTTGGTGGGATTCTCTCTAGGGACTGATGACGTTGGCATCCCAAATCTGATTGCGCGTTTCTTAGCTTTTGTGGGAATTGGGGTTGTTGTCGGCACTTTAATCGGTTTTGGAGTTTCTTATCTAACTCAACCATTTGATTTACCTTTGGTTGAGCAATCGTTAACCTTAGTTTCCGCCTACGGTACTTATATAATTGTGGAGGAATTGGGCGGTTCAGGGGTGATTGGGGTGGTGACGATGGGCTTGATATTTGGCAATTTTGGCTCTCAGATTGGTATGCAACCCAGTACCCGACTTGCGGTAACACAATTTTGGAATTTTTTGGCGTTTTTTGTAAATTCGATCATGTTCCTGCTGATTGGCGATCAGATGAGGTTTGCTGATTTGGGAACGAATTTAGGAGTGATTGGCATAACTGTAGTGGCGATGTTTGTGACGCGAGCGCTCGCTATTTTTGGTTTAGGATGGTTGAGCAATTGGTTAGGAAACTCTGAAATTTCATTGTCCGATCAAACTGTAATTTGGTGGGGAGGATTACGGGGTTCTGTATCGATTGCTTTAGCTTTGAGCGTACCCCATGTTCTGCCCGATCGACCAGAAATTATTGCGATCGTGTTTGGGGTAGTTTTATTTACGCTGCTAGTACAAGGTTTAACCACCAAGGCGCTGCTGGAAAAATTGGGGTTGTTGAGCAACCAGGAGTTGCGCCAGCAGTATCTGGAGGCGATCGCCCAACGTGTTGCTCTCAATCGGGTTCTCAAGTATCTATCTGAAGTATCGGGCGATCGTAAAATCGAGCCTGAGTTTTCCAATCATCTCATGAGTCAGCTTCAAGAAAAATTAAACTTGCTGCAAGCAGAAATCAACCAAATGTACGATCGATCTCCTGAACTGCGGCAGATGACTATCGACAAACTCGAAGGGGATTTGCAGGCAATAGAGGCTGATACTTATGCTGAATTTGTGCGATCGGGTCAATTGAATGAGCTCCCTGCTTCTGTGTTGCAGCAATGTTTCAAAGAGCGGCATGAGAAAATTGTTTCTTAATAGGGTGTTTGTAGGGATAATCCCCGTGATTGTCCCGCTTATGTGGAAATTTTGCGTAAGTCCTAAAACCATCAAATTTCTCGTTCCTTGTTAGATTCCGTGTTGGCAATCAAAAACAGTCCTAATTGTTGATGGGCGGACATGGTATAATTCCTGATATTGTAGCGTGCGTCAGCCTACGATAATGTGAATATAAGCTAGATCATAGAAAGATTTGGGAGAATTTGACAAACTGAGAGTAAGGTTAAATAGGAGGTCAATTTAATGACCAATACTGCTCTCAATTTTAAGACTGCACCCGGACATGAAGTTCTGGCCTCGGCGGGTAAGAGAATGCTGAGACCGGGGGGGAAACTTGCTACAAAACAGTTATTTGAATGGGCGGATTTTCAGCCTGGGGAGACTGTTTTGGAGTTGGCTCCTAGTTTTGGATATAGTTCGATCGCCCTTGTTGAACGTTTTGGCGTAAAAGTAGTGGGAGTTGAGAAAAATCCCGACAGTGTGGCCCGCGCTCGTGCTAATGTTGCAGCAGCCGGTTTGAGCGATCGAGTGGAAATTGTGGAAGGAGATATTTTTCACTTGGATCGGATTTCCCAACAGTTTGATTGGGTTTTGGCTGAAGCTATCCTGACAATGCAGTCGCCGTCAGGGAAAGCTAAAATTGTATCGGGAATTTGCGATCGTTTAAAACCAGGCGGCAAGTTTCTCTCTCACGAACTTTTAGCTAGAAACCGAGAATCTGAAATTCACAAAGCTTTATCAGAAGTGATTCGGGTTAATTCCACGCCTTTGTCGGAGTCTGGCTGGATTGCTGTTTACGAAAACGCGAGTTTGCAAGTAGAAAAGTGTCAAACCGGGGCGATGGGGCTCCTCAACTTGCCGCGAATGCTGCAAGATGAAGGGTTTGTGGGTACTGTGCGGATTTTGTGGAATATATTAAGCCGATCGCAGATTCGCGATCGTATCTTAGCAATGCGTCGAGTTTTCCAGCATTACCAACAGGATCTAGGCTACATCGTTATCTCTGCAAAAAAAACAACTTAACGGAGTCAATCGATTTTCGATTGTCGATTGTCGATTGTCGATTGAAGATAGTGAAGCCACTGATAAATTCGGGGCTTTCTGACTAAATTAATTGATTGTCAAAAACTATGACTGTTACTCTTTTACAGCTACAATCTTCAGCAATCCAACTCCGAGACACAATTGAATATCCCGCCGGAGTGTTGAGCAAAATTTTAGTCAAAGACAATAATTGTCAGTACAGTTTATTTTGTATGACCGTAGGAACGGAAATTTCGGAGCACACTTCGGCACGAAATGCCACGGTTAATGTCATCGAAGGAAAGGGTATTTTGACTTGGGAAGGAAAGGATATTGTTTTGGAACCGGGGGTATTTGCCTTCATGCCAGGTCAAGCACTCCACGCTTTGAAAGCTGAAGAAAAATTGGCGTTTATTTTGACACTTTCTGAAGTCAATTAATTCCCTAAATATTGCTGTAGGGGCGGGTTTTACCAACCATAACTGCCTAAAATCAATAATCTCATAAACCCGCCCCGATTCACAGGTTGTGCGGGGCGGGTTTATATAGATAGTGAGTTGCAATCAAGTATTCTTTGTGAAAGCCGCCTACAAAAATTGGCATTTTAACATTTAGTCTATTTCATCTCCAGAGGCGATATCCTCCAATTTTTCCCAATCCAATACAATAATTTTACCCCCTCGACTGTAGGAGACAAACGGCTTGAGTTTCTTAAACAACCGCACGCATTCTTCGTAGGTAATCCCAATGCTGCGAGCAATTTGATAGTAGGGAAAACGTTTTTCTAAACATACACTATTATCAGCAATCTTCGTACCTTGCTCGACGGCAAAGTAATGAATAAATCGGGCCAGCCGCACGATCGCCCTTTCCGACACCAACCCGTGCACAGTCTCGTGCAGTTGCTGCAACCGCTGGTTGAAAACCGCCAATATTCGCAAAGCAATCTCGGGATTTTCCCGAAGAGCTGCTAGCAAAACTTCCCGTTCTGTGGTAAGAACTTGCACATCAGTTTCTGCCGTCACCGTTGCGGGGGCAATGCCGTTGCCTAACAAAGCAGGTGCGGCAAAAATATCTCCCTGAAATAAAGTGCGGAGAATTGTTTCTTTGCCCGCCGCCGCTGTTTTTGCAACCCGCAGAGAACCGCTCAAAAGAGTGTATAATTTTTCGGGGATGCGATCGCCTTCATACATTACAACTTCTCCCTGTCGGTACGTCCGAATTGCTGTATGTTCTTGCAATCGCTCTAATTCAGTTCGGTTTAAGCTGGCAAATATTCCAATTTTAGCCAGTTGCTCAACAGTTGCTTTCATACATTTAACTCTACCCGCTAGGAGTCTATTGAGAGTATAATAACGGTGAATTCAGAATATATCGAGACAAGCAGAGCCATCTACGAAAATGCAGAACCAGAATATCGGCGATATTATTTTGATGAGATAGCTGGCGGATTTGTGCTAATTCACCAACAACACAATCTTAATAATTCGGAAATCTTTCTAGCTGAAGTTTTGGCTAAAATAGGGAAGAGAGTTATAATGTTGAGCGAGCAAGCAGCAGAAGGTGTGAGAACACCAGACGCTCAGATTGACGGTGAGATTTGCGAATTTAAGGAGTTGACTGAACAGACTCAAAACATCAGAGACCGAGTGCAAGAAGGCATCAGTAGATCCAAAAAGCAAGGTGCATCAGCCGTTGTTTTTCACATCAATCGAGAAAATTATGATGTCGGGAAAATTAACGCTGGCATCAAACAAGCTCTGTTTTGGGATACCGAAAAGCAAATTCAAAAAATATTTTTTGTTGTTAATAGCGAACAAATTCAAATCATCACAAGGGAAGAGTGGAACAATGGAAGATCATTTTAGCGAATTTAAAGAGATTGTAGCGCGGGGATTGCAGAACAATATGCCGCGAGATGCTAAATTAATTACTGTAGGGCAAATTTTATATGCTGTTAGCCACGACGATCTCACAATAGAAGAAGGTTGGAAGCTTGAAGAGATGATGGGTGGCAGAACACAGTGGGAAGAGGCACTTGAGTACAGTATTTTTGGCTATCCAGTAGACACAGCAACGCCACCTTTAGACAAACCTCTGGTTATTGCAGGCAAAACTTTTCATTCTCGCTTGATGACGGGGACGGGAAAATATCGCAGCATGGCAGAAATGCAGCAAAGTGTCAACGCTAGCAGGTGCGAAATTGTTACCGTGGCGGTGCGGCGAGTGCAAACAAATGCTCCGGGCCATGAAGGATTGGCAGAGGCTCTCGATTGGACTAAAATTTGGATGCTGCCAAATACTGCCGGTTGTCAAACTGCGGATGAGGCGATTAGAGTAGCTCGTTTAGGCCGGGAAATGGCGAAACTTTTAGGGCAAGAAGACAATAATTTTGTCAAATTAGAAGTGATTCCCGATGCTAGATATTTGCTGCCTGATCCGATCGGCACTTTGGAAGCCGCAGAACAATTAGTTAAAGAAGGTTTTGCAGTTTTGCCTTACATCAATGCCGATCCCTTGCTGGCAAAACGCCTCGAAGAAGTCGGTTGTGCGACAGTCATGCCTTTAGGTTCGCCCATCGGTTCGGGACAAGGGATCAACAATGCCGCCAACATTCAAATAATTATTGAGACGGTAAAGGTTCCTGTGGTTGTCGATGCGGGGATCGGAACGCCCAGCGAAGCGGCTCAAGCAATGGAAATGGGAGCCGATGCACTTTTGATTAATTCCGCGATCGCCAATGCCCAAAATTCCCCGGCAATGGCAAAAGCAATGGGAATGGCAGCAGAAGCGGGCCGGATAGCGTACTTAGCAGGCAGAATGCCGATCAAAGATTACGCGATCGCCTCTTCTCCCCAAACAGGCACTGTCACCTCCAAATAAATGGCAGAATTTTCCTGGGCGCTTTTTTGGTACAGTTGTAAACATCAAAAATATTAAGGATTGTGACTGATGCCTTACATCAAAGATGACGATGGACGCCTGAACAACTTTGCTAAAGAGCCGAAGGTGTATGAAGCCGTACCTCCCAACAAAAATCAGCAGCGGAACTATATCATCATGGGAATTGCAGCAGCCATGTTGGTCGCTGGTTTGGTGTTCGTGGCTGCTTCCGTCTAAAAGCTGGGCTGAGACTCAAAGCTGCTTCATCAAATCGCAATTTTAAATAATCCTTCAGCAAACCATGTTTTCCAACCAATGGAAACATGGTTTTTGTGTTTCAATACAAAGCAGGTAGTTGCAACAATCCTGAAGCGTGCCAAGCGAGCTGGAAAGCTAAATAACACAAGCAGAAATTAGGTTTTTTCCTCTCTGCCGTCGGGATCGGGGACTTAGGTTGCAATTAATCCGACGGGTGCGTCACCAATATAAAATTGCCAATTGAAAATCTACAATCCTTTGGTCATCACCGGTGCGATTGACTGCCTTCGGGGCTTAGTTGCGAGTTATGAGCGATCGAGATTTCAACTCTCAACTCTACAATCTACAATCTACAATCTACAATCTACAATCCAAAATCTAAAATCTAAAATCGCCAGACTCTGATGTCTATTCCTTCCCAAAAAGTTTCTAGCTCCAACAAGCTGATCTACCAACGCTTGAAACAGGCGATCGACCTCAATTTACGCCGTCAAATTTTTATTGCCGCCTGCGACGACTTGTGCTTGCGGGACTGTCTGGCAGCCCGCTTGCAGGCAGAATTAGTTGCAGAGAGCGCAGGCTCCAATCCTCGCTCCCCGATCGACTACCCCCGATTTGTCAGTTTGGAACTCGACTTGAGCGATCCAAATCCTTGGGCTTCGATCGCCGCGTGGCTGACCCAACACCCACCGCCCCAAAACAGGGGCAGCTACAGCCGTTTGCCGGGATTCCAAATTATCGGGGCAGAACACCTGACCAGGCACTCAGCATCCGTGCAGTGGTCGTTCCTGAGCTATTTGAGGGACATCGAAGCACACCTGCAATTGTGCGAGTCTACTCTGTTGCTGTGGGTGTCGCGCCCTTGGCTGAGTTCGATCGAGCAGTCGGCCCCGGAATTTTGGCACTGGCGAACCGGAGTATTTGAGTTTGAAGGCGAACCAACTCCAGCTAAGGGAGACTTCGGGCACTCCAAAGATTTGAGAAACTGTCAGGACAACGGAGACTCCGGCGACAAACTTGTAATATCTTTTCTGTCTGGACAATCCCCAATTCCCGATTCCCCATCCCCAACTCCCGATTCCCCATCCCCAATTCCCGATTCCCCATCCCCAGCGCCAGATTCTAAATCCGTCGAACTGGCAGATTTGGTGCTAGCAGCGACCTCGCAGGAGTTGGAAGCAGAAAATAATGCCGCATCGGAGGACAATTTTCTGCCGCTGCAAACCTTGCAATACATCGAACTGCTGCAAGAACATCAGTGTTGTTGCGAAGCATTGGCTTTGGCTTATCACAGTTTGGGGAATTACTACCGCGATCGCATTCTGGGCGGAGACGCTTCAGAGCAAAACGTGACAATCGCCATTGGCGCGATCGAACAAGTGATTGCGTACCTCGAACTTGACGCCAACTCGCAGCAAAATCAACCACCAACCGAAGAATGCGCCCGGCTGATTGCCCAATTGACACAAAATTTAACTCAGTACGCCCAACAGTCCTACAGCCTACCGCCAATTTCCGATCTGCTCAACGATCTCGGCACTCTTTACTGGATGCTGTCGCGCGATCGCACGCAGCATAACGCCTCAGATCCGGTATCCTGCCTCGAACGCAGCATCGCCCTCTACCTTGAAGGTTTGAGGCGAACAGATGCCGAGAGCGCACCCCAAACCCGCGTTAGATTAAACAAAAATTTGGGAATCGCTTCGGCAGATTTAGCGCGCTATCGAGACAAGACAGAGAACTTGCAGCAAGCAGTTGCAGCTTACCAACAAGCGCTGCAGGATCTAGACCCCGCCGCGGAACCCCAGCAGTACGCTGCTGCTCAGAATAATTTGGCGACAGCATACTGGAATTTAGCCCAAGATGGTCAGCCGATCGTCTACCTCAAAAGCGCGATCGTAGCTTACACCCAAGCCCTTTCCTGCTACAGTCCCCAACGAGAACCCCTCAACTATGCCGGAGTGCAAAACAACCTCGGTACCGCCTACTGGAACCTCGCCCAGCACGAACCCTCAGAACCCCTGCTAGTCACGGCGATTGAGGCCTACCGCGAAGCATTGAAATACCGCACCCGAGAATTAGTACCCGCAGCAGCAGCCGCCACCTACAATAATCTCGGTACCGCTTATTGGCATTTGGCGAACCAGTTTCAGAACAAACAGGCGCGGAC
Source organism: Microcoleus asticus IPMA8 (assembly GCF_013179805.1). GTDB lineage: Bacteria > Cyanobacteriota > Cyanobacteriia > Cyanobacteriales > Microcoleaceae > Microcoleus > Microcoleus asticus. Next base: position 28,368 of record NZ_SRRZ01000040.1, read on the forward strand.
GGAATCTTTGCAGCAGGCGATTACCGCCTATGAAGCCGCCCTGGATATCGCCGGAGAGATCGATCGAACGCAACTCACCTTTGACACCTTGGCCGCCCGCAACAATCTCGGACTAGCCCACTATCAACTAGCCACAGACCCAGATTTCGCCCTCAACAAAGCCGCACAGACAAGCCATTTAGAAGCAGCCCTGCACCACCAGTTGCAAGTGTGCGCCGAATGGGGACAACATCTCAAGGACAAAGGGTTAACATATGGGGATAAACTCAACCTGCAAGCCCCGGCAAACTCCCAAGCTGCTGATTCCCGGCAAACAGCATTGAGCTATATTGTCAAAACGATTAGAGCTTTCTATAGTGAATGTGGGCTGCCTGGCCAAAATTTAGCCTTATCCAAAGTTCCCGGAGATTTATTGCCTGAAATCTTGCGTAGGTTATAAATATGGCTATAACTATTAAAAGCTCAATTTTTTCGAGATTTGTATCCAGTTTTCTATTATTATGGCTGAATATTCTTGCCAAATTCTTCAAGCAAACTTGTGGTCATGGCCCCTGTAAAAATCCTTGTGGTTGATGACGACCCGGCAATCCGAAATTTAATTCAGCGTTTTTTGAGCCAGCAAGGTTATCAAGTTGAGTCTGGCGAGGACGGTCAGACTGGTCTGGAATTATTTGAGCAACTCAATCCTGACTTAGTAGTTCTAGATGTAAATTTACCCGATACTACTGGCTACAAACTGTGTCAAGAAATGCAAAGACGCACGGGCGTGTTTGTGTTGATGCTGACCAGCCGAACCGATGAAGCTGACAAAATGAAAGGGTTTGCCGAAGGTGCTGACGACTACATTACTAAACCTTTTAGTCTTGTAGAGATTGGAGCTCGCGTGGCAGCAATTTTAAAGCGCAAGCGCATTGTTACTCCCGCCGAACAACAAAGTCTTACCTTTGGAGAGCTACTAATAGATCCGGTTCGCCGCGAGGTAATTATCGGCAGTCAGATAGTTGCTTTGACTGCTTTAGAATTCGACCTGTTGTACTGTTTGGCCAGCAAACCCGGTCGCGTGTGGAGGCGATCGGAATTGCTGCATGAAGTGTGGGACTACGAGTATGTAGGAGCCGATCGCGTGGTGGATGTTCATATCGGTCAAATTCGCCGCAAAATTGAACCAGATGCCACTCAAATATCGATGATTCAAACCGTCCGGGGGGTGGGTTACAAGTTTGAGCCAACAACCTAGTAGCATTCGCCAAACGTCCGCCGGAACACAAGGCAGAAGGCTGTATAGGGGCGGGTTCACGAATATCTCTGATTAACATACTCGATATTTGTAAACCCGCTCTCCCCACGCAATAATTCAGATCGATCGAGTATCTGATTCCTGGTTCTGCAAATACTCGCGCACTTCTAGCGCACGCTCAAAACTCCTGCGCACGCAATCTCCCAAAGCCACGCCGCCAAAGTAGTTGCTGCACAAATACACCCCAGGCAAGGATTTTAAGCCCCGATCGATTTGTTGCAGGCGATCGAAATGCCCCAGATTGTACTGAGGAATTGCCCGCTTCCACAGCTTCACCGTTAAAACTTTTGGCTGTGGCACATTTGGTTTCAGCAAAATGCGAGACAAATCTCGGTGCACCTCCCGAACGATTTGTTCTGAGTCGAGATTGCCAATTTCCGAGTCTGTTGCCCCGCCGATGTAACTCGTGAGAGTTTGCCAACCAGCAGGCGCGCGATCGGCAAATAAACTCGATGTCCAAATCGTCCCCAGAGTGCGAATTCCCTGCCCCCTCGGAATTAAATTTCCAAAACCTACTAATTTTCCCTTGACATCCGACTGTGGGTATGCTAGTACAACGGAGGCAACAGTAGGATAAGTAAAAGTTTGTAAAGCGCTGCTAACTTCCGGTTGCAGAGGCCCCAACAAATCGGCTGTAACGTAAGCCGGCGTTGTCAAAACCACGGTGCGCGCCTCAACTTGTTGGGGCCCATCGGGCGTGGAAAATTCAGCAATGTAAGTTTCGCGTTCTGTACGCTGGAGGCGAGTCAATTGCCAGTTGAGTTTCAGTCGATCGGTCAATTGAGCAGCGATCGCCTCTGGCAAAGCCTTCAACCCCTGTTTAAACGAACCCAACTCCCCCGGCCTAGTTTTAGGAACATTCGGGTCTGCGGGCATTTTCTTCGGTCTTTTCCTAGCAGAAAGCAGCGCCCCCGCCACCAGCCCGCCACCCACATCAGCCATCTTCGTTACCCGCCCAAAAGCCGCCGCCGCGCTAAGTTGTTGGGGATCTCCGGCATAAACCCCAGAAACAAAAGGTTCCACCAACCGCTGCATCACTTCCGTCCCCAGATGACGGCGGAAAAATTGAGAAACAGTTTCCTCGTCACCCTGCTGCGAAAGTCGATCGCCCATTGCCGGCGCGACAAACCCCAAAGCCCCGAACAACGCCCGCAGTTTTCCCGGAAAACTCAGCAACTGAGACTGAATCATCGCCGGTGGAGTCATCGGCACCGGTTGCAGCTTATTTTGCCAATAAACAAAACGAGGCAATTTGTGGTCGGCAAAAATCAACTCCTGCTTCAATCCCACATCCACAGCCAACTTCATCAATTCCGCAGTCGGCGAAAAACTGTTCGGGCCCTCCTCCCAGAGAAACCCCCCCGCTGTCACAGTTGTGATGTTCCCGCCCACACGTCCCTGACTCTCAGCGACTAAAATCTTCAGCGAGGATGCACTCGTTGCTTCCTTGTGAAGTGCGTGCGCCAAACTCAAACCGCTAATACCCGCACCCACAATCAAGGTATCTAATAGTTCCATGTTACATATAAAAATATCGCAATCTTTATGTTACATGGCTTTGCACGGCTTGCGTTCTTTGCGGAGCGTACTGCAAAACCGCTTTCAGATTACCGAATGGGGAATTGCGAATGGGGAATCGGTAAGCTATCCCGCATTTCTCAAGCATTTTTCTCGAAGGTTATCGATTAACCTCTCCCCGTCTCCCCTTCTCCCCATCTCCGTTTTGTATCCGCTGGGTCTGGTTTAAAAAAAGAGCAGATGCTCTAATTAAGCTATATTTCCAAAAATACTATTTATTGAAAATTTTTGTATGATAGGGAACTGTGCCGAAAATTGCACTAGGAAACGCAGCAGTAAAGTGCGCAAAAAGATTTGAGTGGGTTAAACTAACTTTAGGAAAATTTTACAGCTTAACTTGCAAGTCAGCACCCCGCTCTGAAAAGATGGGGCTTCCTGCCCTAATCAAAAGAGAGAGTTGACCACCTATCGTCTTAACTGATGACGTTATCAAAAATATGGGTGTAAGTGCAAGCTGCTATGCGATCGCGGGTGAAATGTTTGAAACGGTAATTGTCCCGTGGAAAGTAGATCACAAAAGTATTAAGCGACCAAGTAGTCTCCCTGTAACAATAATTAATATTCAAGGCGGTTAAAACTGCCTGATGTGTGTTTCCTCGCCCGGTCTACTCATATCTTCCACCATTCTTAAGAACAGGCTTTCCGGCCTGTTAAGCAAAGAGTTAATTTCTTGTGGGGTGGGCAGGAGATCCCGCCCATAAAAACTTATTGAAAATGGTGCAACATATGAGCCTAAAGACACGAGGTTTCCACACTCCTAAGCTTTTCTCATGAAAAAATACCCATGCAGGAAGTTATCAACTCGTTTCAGTCTTTTTTCTCTAACTCTGTTGATGCTTTCCTAGAGTGCGATCGACAGCAAAAGTACCTATCGATAAATCCTGTTGCTGCTGCTTGGATGGGATTAGATCCTGCTGAAATAGTCAACAAAACTAATCAGGAATTATTAAAATTATATCCCAATAATGCTGCTCTTAAAAATATAATCTTGCAGGTTGATTCCTGCCTGCAACAAGTATTTATAAGCGGGGAAAAAAGGCTGGCAATTCATGAGGTTACGGCGGCAAACGGCGGGATTAAAATTTACGAAACTGCTTACACGCCAGCGGTGGATGCCTCTAGCAACCAGATGCGGGTTTTGGGCGTCGGTAGAGATATCACCAGGCACTACCGCTGGCAGCAGAAGAAAACTCAACAGTTGCGCCGATCGAACCATTTACTGTTGTTGAATGCAGCTAACACTCCCCTGGCAATGGTGGGCTGGGATGAAGATTTTCGGATCGTTCAGTGGTCTAAACGCGCCGAGGAAATCTTTGGCTGGACATCCGATGATATGATGGGCAAGCAGTTCGGCGATTTAGATTTGGTTTGCGACGAAGATAGAGACGCTGTAAGCGCGATCGAACTCGAACTAGCCACCGGCAACGGCAATACTTCAATTAACCGCAATTATACTAAAAGCGGACAGGTAATTTGGTGTCGCTGGTTCAACTCGATTATTCGCAGCGGCGAGACTTTTACCGTGCTTTCTTTGGTGGAAGATATCACCGATCGCAAACGGTTGGAAGCAGAAAAAGCCCAAGCTTCTCGCCTCACAGCAATGGTAGCCGATGTCGGTATTGCCCTCACCAAACACCCTCAAGATATCCTGCTTCCCTGCTGCGAGGCAATGGTGCGGAATCTCGATGTCGCCTCTGCTGAAATTTGGACTTTCAACTCTCAATATAATGTTTGGGAATTGCAAGCAGCCTCGGGAATCTACGGCCGCACAGACGATCGGGCTAGCTTTATTGAAACTAAGGTTAACTCGATCGCCAAACAGCAAAAACCGGAATTTGACTGCGGATTTGAACTGAATAATTTTGGACTTCCCGAGGAAGAATCCGCGAAAGAAACAGCGGCACACAGTTCCGAAGTAGCAATGATCGACACCAGTCACAAGCCGGACAATTGCCCAATCCCCAAGCAAATTCTCACCTTCGCCGGCTACCCTTTAATAGTCGAAGAACGGCTGGTGGGAGTCATGGTAATTATCAGCAGCCAGCCGCTGACAACACCTTTTCAAGAAACTTTAGCATCGGTTGCCGATGTCATCGCTTTAGGCATCGAACGCAAGCGTGCAGAAGCTGAATTAAAATCAGCTAGAGGGTTCCTCAATTCCGTAGTAGAAAATCTGCCTGTGGGAGTTTTTGCTAAAGATGCTTCTTCGCTGAAATTTGTGCTGTGGAATAAAGCGGGAGAAACGATCGCAGGTGTTACCTCTCAAGAGGCGATCGGCAAAAATGACTACGATATTTACCCCAAAGAACAAGCTGATGTTTTCACCGCTCAAGACAGGGAAATATTGACCGGTGAGCACAACCAATCTACTGTTAAAGACATAGCCGAAGAGCCGATTCAAACTCGCCACAAAGGTATGAGAATATTGCACACCCGCAAAGTGCCAATTCTCGACGCGGCAGGCCGTCCTCAGTACGTTTTAGGTATTACTGAAGATATCACCGAACGCAGGCAGGTAGACGAAAGCGTGCGCCTCTACGACCAAATTGTCGAGAATATGCAAATTGGTTTGTACGTCTACCATTTAGAAAACATAGACGATGACAGCACCCTCAGGGCGATCGCCTCGAATCCCGCTGCTACCCTGTTTACCGGATTAGAAATGGCCGACGTTTTGGGCATGACAATCGACGAGATTTTTCCCCACCTGCGATCGAAAAACATTCCGCAAGCATTTGCTTCGGTAATTCTGGGCCAAAAAGCCGTAGAAATTGAAGATATTGACTGCGATGAAGGCGGCCGAATAACTCGCGCTTTTTCTATTAAAGCTTTTCCATTACCCAACAACTGCGTCGGCGTTGCTTTTGAAAATATTACTGCTCGCAAGTGCCTGGAAGTAGAACTGCAGGTAGCTTTGGAAAAAACCGAACGTTCCGAACAACTGCTGCGCACAGTAATAGACAAAACCAGCGACTGGATTTTTGCCAAAGACAAAAATTTTCGATATATTTTGGCAAACAAGAGTTTCGCTCAAGCAATTGATCAAACAGTAGAAGAAATCATTACCCAATCCGATTTAGAATTAGGATTTTCAGAAGAGCTAGTGTTTGGAAATTTAGACAAAAATATCCGAGGATTCCGCACAGACGACTCTGCTGTACTCGCAGGCGAAATCATCCACAATCCCTGCGAGGAGGCCACTGTTGCAGACGGTTCAGTACATATTTTTGACACCCAAAAACTTCCACTGCGCGACGCTGAAGGCAATATATTTGCAGTGCTAGCTTTCGCTCGCGATATTACAGAACGCCATGAATCGGAAGCAGCTTTGCGCCGGAGCGAAACCAGATTTAGGTCTTTGGTCGCGAATATTCCCGGAGTAGTTTATCGCTGGCAATGCGATTTTTCGACAAGTTTTATTAGCAATGCCGTTTACTTACTAACGGGCTACCCTGCTGCCGATTTTATTTCGCCTTTGAACAGGGGAGGTAGGGCTTTTGCTAGCATTATTTACCCGGAAGACTTGGTAAAAGTAGAAGCCACTATTCAGCAAGCAATAGAAAACAAACACTCTTATAACTTGGAATACCGCTTGCTAGCAGCAGACGGCACGGTTAAATGGGTGTGGGATAAAGGTTCTCCTGTGTTCGACGCAGATGGGAACGTTTGCTGTTTGGATGGGGTGATTGTTGATATTAGCGATCGGTACTACGCCGAGGAAGCATTGCGCCAAAAAACTTTAGAGTTAGAAGCAGTTTTTCGCGCTTTGCCTGATTTGTATTTTCGACTAGATGCTGACGGTATAATCGTGGATTATTTGTCAGGTACTTCCTCAAATTTATACGTACCTCCCGAACATTTTATGGGTCAACGAATGACAGACATATTGCCACACAATGTCGCCTGCCAATTTGCCCAAGCAATCTTTGAAATTTCCGAAACAAGAAATTCAATCGACATAGAGTATTCGCTTTCTATGTCGGAAGAAGAAAAAACTTATGAAGCCAGACTGTTGCCGTTTAATTCAGATCAAATTATTATTCTAGCCCGCAATATTACCAAGCGCAAACAAGCCGAATCTCAATTAAAACAGAAAAATCGCCAGCTAGAGCAAACATTGAAACAATTAGGCAGGACTCAAGCTCAACTAATTCAAGCGGAAAAAATGTCGGGTTTGGGACAGCTAGTAGCGGGAATTGCTCACGAAATTAATAATCCTGTCAGTTTTATCTACGGTAATATCATTTACGCTAGCGAGTATGCTAAAAACTTGCTGGATCTGTGCAGTTTGTACCAAGCACATTACCCGAAACCTGTTGCTGTTATCGCGGAGTTTGCGGAGGAAATAGAATTCGAGTTTATGAAAGAGGATTTCCCGAATTTGCTGACTTCAATTGAAACCGGAGCCGATCGGATTCGCCAAATTGTTCTGTCTTTGCGCAACTTTTCCCGCCTGGAAGAATCAGATATTAAGCGTGTTGATATCCACGAAGGAATAGACAGTGCTCTGTTGATTTTGCAGCACAGACTTAAAGAAAATGGCAGAAACCGCCAGATTGAAATAGTTAAACAATATGGGAAACTGCCACCAGTACAGTGCTACGTCGGACAGTTAAATCAAGTGTTTATGAATATTTTAAATAATGCTATCGATGCTTTAGCAGATGTCAGGAATAGAAAGTTAGAATTGGTGAGTTCTTCGGATGCGGAACGGCAAGATTTTCCGACTTTACCTTTAAGTTGCGACGCATTACCAGGGATTCACATTCGCACGGAGGTTTTGGATAACAATCGGGTTGCGATCGCAATTTCAGATAACGGGTCGGGAATGGTAGAGTCTGTTAAATCTCGGGTATTTGACCCGTTTTTTACTACTAAACCAGTAGGCAAAGGTACAGGTTTGGGACTGTCTATCTCCTATCAGATTGTGGTGGAAAGACACGGGGGTACGCTGGGCTGCAAGGACGCGCCGGGAGGGGGAACTGAATTCGCGATCGAGATTCCAATTCGGCAGAGGTAATTGGTAATTGGTAATTGGTAGTCGCACGAGAAAAATGATAATCTAATTAAAGGTTCTAAAAGTCAGGAATATTAGCATGGTATCCAAAAGCATACATACTTCTAGTGCAGTTGCAAAAACAATTAAAGATGATGATGATGATGATTCCTACGTTGACTATTTTTATGACGTTCCGGGGTCTCCGCCTGGAACTCTCGACTTACCAATCGATGCGCCACCTCCCGAGATTATATTAATTGACTATTGCGAGACAGCAGCTACTCGCACCACATTAGCCAATCCTCAAGAAGCTGCTGCGTATTTAGATACAGCATCTGTTTCTTGGGTTGATATGTTGGGATTGGGAAATAAAGAAACTTGGCATCAAATGGGCGAAGTGTTTGATTTGCATCTTGTGGCTCAAGAGGATGTGGTTAATGTACCCCAGCGCCCTAAAGTTGTACATTACGAAAATCATATTTTAATCATTGCCTGGATGGTGATGATTAAGCCGAATTCAGAGAATTTTCACAAAGAACAAGTTAGTTTGCTTTTGGGTAAACATTACCTGCTAACTGTTCAGGAAGAACCGGACTATGATTGTTTTGACCCCGTGCGCGATCGCATTCGTAAAGCACAAGGAAGTATTAGAAAACACGGCTCAGATTATCTGGCTTATACTCTCTTAGATGCGATTATAGATGGATTTTTCCCAGTATTAGAAGTTTACGGAGAGCGCATTGAAGAACTAGAGGATGAAGTGGTGGTGAACCCCACCCGCAGAACCCTGGAAAAAATTTATAAAATCCGGCGAGAATTGCTGACGCTGCGCCGCGCCATTTGGCCGCAGCGGGATGCAATTAATGTTTTGATTCGAGATAGCAGTGATTTGATTAGTCCAGAGGTGCGAATTTACCTGCGCGACTGTTACGATCACACGGTGCAGGTGATGGATATGGTGGAAACCTATCGAGAGTTGTCTTCGGGTTTAATGGATGTTTATCTGTCATCGGTGGGCAATAAAATGAATGAAATTATGAAATTGCTCACAGTAATTTCTAGTATCTTTATTCCTCTAACTTTTGTGGCGGGAGTATACGGGATGAATTTCGATACAGAGAAATCGCCTTTCAATATGCCGGAACTGAATTGGTATTTTGGATATCCGCTTTGTTGGGCACTGATGCTAGCGATCGCCTCGGCTTTAGTTTACTTCTTCTGGCGGCGGGGCTGGTTTGATAATTTTTCTACTGTGGTGAAAGATGACTCAGTAAAGTAACCGGATTTAAGACTTGAGGTTTGAGATTTTGGGTTGAGGATTGAATAATTCAAAATCCTGTGAGGTAAAAAGGTTTCCTGACCCTTGTTGAAGCCGTCTCATAAACCCTTGCATCATAATTCCCAAATTTTTCCGCCTCCAGATTCATCCGTGAGTGAATTTAAGGGGATTTGCATGGCAATTTAATTGTTGGGCGGGCTTTCGCGGCCACCGCACAAGAGTTTGAATAAACACAGATGTCCAAATTAACTGGGCGACTTAAAATCGTCAATCTCAAATCCCAAATTGATTGACGAACGATCGCGTACAATAAATCTGGGGAAAAAGTAGGCGCAGGCGGTTGCGGATTAGCGAAAGCTTGTCTGAGGAAAGTCCGGGCTCCCGAAAAACCAAACTTGCTGGGTAACGCCCAGTGCGAGCGATCGTGAGGATAGTGCCACAGAAAGATACCGCCCCCCGATTTGAGATTTGAGATTTGAGATTGCATCAAAAATCGAGCATCAAAAATCGCAAAGTGTTAGGGGGTAAGGGTGCAAAGGTGCGGTAAGAGCGCACCAGCAGCATCGAGAGGTGCTGGCTAGGTAAACCCCAGTTGGGAGCAAGGTCGGAGGGACTACGGTTGGTTTTTTACCAGTTCTGTTTTTTGGTACCGCTTGAGGCGTCTGGTAACAGGCGTCCCAGATAGATAACTGCCCTCGAAAACTGCTTGCAGTTGAGAGAACAGAACCCGGCTTATGTCCGACTTTTTCCCCACCCAATTTTGGGTAATGTGCTTGTGGCCAGACTTGTCAAGGTGTCGTTAACGTGTTTGCCTCATCGTAACCGTTGAGCTTTGTTCTTGAAATGTTATTTATTGCTAATGGTCTATCAAATGAAGAAGATTTCTCGATCGCCCGAAGCAGAGATTTCCAGCGTTTGAGGCACTTCTCGACCACCTTGACAGAGCGGACTACAAGCACCCGGAGGACTCTTTAGTTTTTTAATGAAAAGCTTTCTAGTGATATGAATCTGATACCATTTTCCAAAAAGAATGGAATTTTAGACAAGCTCCAAGCCCGGAGAGTCATGCGTAATTCCCAATTATAAAATCTAAAATCTAAAATCTAAAATCTAAAATGGTATGATTTATCCGGGTCGCCAAAAGCAACTTGAAACATTAATTCAAAAATTGGGACTGGCAAAGAATGCTGCGATCAAATGGCATCTCCTCGATTTAGCTTTAACTCATGCGAGCGCGTCAGCTAAGGCAAATTACGAGCAACTAGAGTTTGTGGGGGATGCAGTTGTGCGGCTGGCGGCGTCGGAATTGTTGTTTGAGACTTATCCCGACTGTACAGTGGGGGAATTTGCTGCTATTCGATCGATCTTGGTGAGCGATCGCAATCTTGCTAAAATCGCTGAAAGTTACGGGTTCGATCGCTATTTAATTGTTTCCAGCAGCGCCGCCTCGGACAAAACAGGCGCTGAACCCCGGCTGGCCGATGCTTTGGAAGCGGTACTGGCTGCGCTTTATTTGAGTACCAAGACGTTAGAATTAATTCGCCCTTGGCTAGATTCTCACTTTCAACGCTTAGCGACAGAAATCCGCAGCGATCCAGCCCGCCAAAACTACAAAGCTGCTCTCCAAGAATTGACTCAAGGGAAATACAAAACTTTGCCCAAATATAGCGTGCAAGAAACCGGGACAGTGCAGGGCGGGGAAGATCGTTTTACAGCAGAAGTTCTCGTTCAGGGAAAGTTGGTAGCAGAGGGAAAAGGTCGATCTATCAAAGCGGCCGAACAAGCAGCGGCTCAGGCAGCTTTCAATAAATTAGTTGGTAGTCAGTTGACTGTTGACTGTTGACTGTTGACTGGTGTTATCAGTTATTGCTTATTTGTTAGCTGCTACCAATAACCAATAACTACTGCCAACAGTCAACAGTCAACAGTGATTTTTTGGAGTTAAAACATAGATAATAATAACAAAATATGCTATAATTGCTGTGCGATTTTTGAAATTATAATCAATGAAAATCGGAATAGCTGTATTGGGTGCCGGCCGCTGGGGAGTTAACCTAATTCGCAACTTTCTCAAACATCCCAACAGCCAAGTTTTAGCGGTAGTAGACCCGAATCTCGATTCCTTGGCGGCCGTCCAAAAACAGTTTAATCTCGATGCCTCGGTGATTCTAGCTGCCGATTGGTCTCAATTGCAAGCATTGCCGGGACTGGAAGCTGTGGCGATCGCCACTCCAGCTTCCACACACTACACCCTCGCAGCAGCAGCGCTGAAACAAGGCTACCACGTCTTAGCAGAAAAACCTCTCGCCCTCAACCTGACTGAAGCAATAGAACTCTGTCAATTAGCCGAAAAACAGCAGCGGCAACTCTTCGTTGACCACACTTATTTGTTTCATCCAGCAGTCGATCGAGGCCAAACAATTATTCAACAGCATCGACTGGGAAAATTGCGCTACGGTTATGCCCAGCGCACCCATTTTGAACCGGTGCGCCATGACGTTGATGCCCTTTGGGACTTGGCCGTTCACGATATCGCTATTTTCAATACTTGGCTGGAACAAACCCCAATTCAAGTAAGCGCGATCGGCACTGTGTTTCCGAAGCAAGAAGGAAGAGGGAAGAAGGAAGAAGGAATAAATAAAGAAGTAGCAGCAGAAATACAAAATCAATTTGCTTCTTCACGGATGACTGCGAATCATTCAGAAGGACTAGCAGATTTAGTTTGGGTAACCCTCACCTATCCAGACGGATTTCAAGCATTTATTCACCTGTGCTGGCTAAATCCCGACAAACAACGGCGCTTAACAGTTGTTGGCAGTTTGGGAACCTTGATTTTTGATGAAATGTCGCCAGAAACTCCCCTGATTGTGCAGCGCGGCAATTCAGATTGGGTGGGCGAAGAGAATAACTCTTTTGAAAGTGCGATCGCACCGCAGCCAACGGGCCTCAGACACCGCGAAGTCTTGAATTTAGAATCGGCAGAACCGCTACAGCGAGTGTGCGATCGCTTCCTCAACAGCGTGCAAACTAATACCCCCTGTCCTACCTCATCCGGCTCTGCCTCCGTAGAATTAATCCGCATTCTCAGCACTTTGAGCAAATCCCTCGAACTCGGCGGACAGCCCCTAATACCATTTTAGATTTTAGATTTTAGATTTTAGATTTTAGATTGGAAAAACCACTCATCAACTTTTGAAATTTCCATTTTCCGTTACCAAGTCCTCGCTGTGATAATAAAAACTTGACTGCTGATTGACAGGCAAAGAAATCATCACCGTAGTACCTTGATTCACACCCGCGCTGTGCAGGGTAATGCTTCCGATCATAGATTCCATTATCCTTCGGGAGATAGCCAAACCCAAACCATTACCGCCAAACCTGCGAGTTGTAGAACCATCAGCCATCACAAAAGGTTGAAACAATTTCTGCTGTTGCTCGGGATCGATACCAATTCCCGTATCTTTAATTGTCACCACCACCCAATCGCTTTGACTGCTGTGGCCAGTCGTACTTTCCGCACTGCCGTTAAAACCAGGAGAATTCTTCCTCGATTCTAGCCGCACAGATATATTAACGCTGCCCGACTCGGTAAACTTAATCGCATTGCTCAAAACGTTCAAAAACACCTGTTTTAGCTTCTCCGGATCGGCATGAACAATAATCGGATCGTGAGGTGCGGGCAAACTTAAATTCAAGCCTTTTTCCTCCATTAGAGGTGCTTGCAAATCAATCGCGTCTTCAAGTACCTGGGTAATATCAACTACTTCTAACATCATGGAGAACGTACCGGCTTCTATTTTAGCAATGTCCAAAATATCATTAATAATATTTAGCAATTGCATGGACGAGTCGTGAGCCCTCTGTAAGAACTCCATCTCTTCATCTCTGTCATCGCAGTAGCCGTCACGAACAATTTGAATAAAACCAATAATCCCGTTGAGCGGCGTTCTCAATTCGTGAGAAATATTGCCCAAAAATTCATTTTTTAACTGATTGGCAACTTGCGCTTCCTTGGTTGCCACTTCCAATTCTCTGGCCCAGGATCTGAGGCGCTGCACCATGCTGTTTAGCGCTTCTGATAGTTGATTGAATTCCCTAATTTGGAAATTTTGCGGCACGGCCTGCGGCGCTTCCGTATCTACTTTCAGGGCGTAGTCTCTCAGTTTTTCCAGAGGACGCGCCAAGTCGCGAGACAGATATAAAGTCGCGATGATACTAGCAGCAACCAAACCTACAATTAAATTAAATAAAACTTGCTGAATTTCTTCCAAACCTGACAGAGCGTAATCTAAACGAGAAACAGCTAAAATAATCCACTTGCTGTTCTCCTGTTTAGTTGAAGGACTCGGGATAGCAGCGTATCCTGCTAGCAACTCTACACCATTTCTTTCAAAGGAAAATAGATGGAGAAAAGCTGTTCCGCCGGCGATCGCCCTTCTGACAATACTTTTTAGTCGATCGGCATCTGCCTCTTGGGCGATATTGCGGCCCACGCGGTTGATATTCGGGTGCGCCAAAATCGTCCCATCTTGGTCGATCGCCACCGTATAGCCGGCTAGAGAACCCTTGGGAGCGCTGGTTTGCACAGGCAAGGCTGACTGCAAACTCAAAGCATAGCTCAACTGCAGGCTATTGCCCCGACGAATGTAAACAGGAGCGCTCAACACCAAACTCACTTGGCTCTCGCGGCCTTCTTTACCCGCCTCTGGAAAATCCTCAGCACCCAAAGCCACCTTCTGGTCGTTTGCTTTCCCCTGCGGCTGCTGAGGCAACGACAGACTGATGTAAACGCTCTTGTCGTCCAGGAGCGTCTGCTGCTGCTGTACTGGCGGCCAAAATTTAGCCGGCAGCGACTGAATCGGCTGCTGCCCGCAAGTGCTTGCTATGACTTGATTTGTCTTTAAATTAGTCAATTGCAAGCAATCAACCTGCGCTGGCAACCGCTGCCCTAATTGCGCGATAAACTTTTGATAATCCTTCGGATTTACAGACTGCAACATCGAGCTTTCCGAAGCGCCGATCAGATTCGACTTCAGCGATTTCGCCCACTGTTCAATAGTTTCTGCTTTTCTGACTGCACTTTCTGTCAAGTTTTGACGAGCAGTTTCCAGAAGCGTCGAGCGTGCCTTGCGATAGGTAACATACTCCCCCACCAGTAGAACAGGTACGCTGAGCAACAAAATCCGCGACAGTAAAATACGGCGAAAGGAGGATTGACCTAACTTAACCATAGGACGTATCTAACTTAAGGTGCAACACCCAACAGCGACCATTAAAGTGAAATAAACCAGACCCAAAGCCCCAATCTGTCTAGGGTGCTCTGCTGACGGGACAACACAGCTTCCGAACAACATTTAAACACAATTATAGAAGCCACTTGTAGTAATCTCGATTCTAAGTGTGTGGACTTAAAGATGCTCAGCAATTTGTTTGGCGAATGCCTGTGATTTCCGTCACACATCCCTCCTCACTTCTCCGATCGACTTGCACCCGATCGCCCCAGGGCAGATTTTTCAGGCTGCAAAAAAGCCTCGGCTGCACATACCGCAGTTGTTTGAAGCTAGAATCGCATGGATTGACTCCGCCAAAGTTAAGAGGCAAAAAGTTCGGTTTCCGGCTAGTGTACGGAGAGAATTTTTGCTCGATGGGACTTTTTCTTTCCGAATGCCTTCGAGAGATGGGCGATTCGAGATTTTGCACCCTGTGAAAGATTTCTTTTGACATCCGATTGATCCGGTGATAACAATTCACCTGTCAAAAAAAAAGAATGAGACGATCGAGCTGCCGATCGACTCTGACAACCCTAAGCTGGCGAACGTTGGCCCAAACAGTACACCCGCGCTCCGTAAATTGGCGGTCTCGGCAATAATTTCCATAACTTAATCGATGAAAAAAAACTTTAGCAATTATACGTATTATTACACAAACAACCGTCCCAGATATCATCACGCTTATTTGATATCTCCCCTTTTAGAAATGCTGGCGACACTTCAGGAGGCCAGCAAGACACAACTCCGAGTTTTGGATCTCGGCTGTGGCAATGGCAGCCTCAGTCACGTCATCGCAGAGCACGGCTGCGAAGTTGTCGGCGTTGACACTTCTGCACCCGGAATTGCCATCTCCCGTCAAAGTTTTCCCGACTGTCAGTTTATCCAAGCAGATATTTACGACCTCCCAGATACCGATATGCTGCACTCATTTGATGTTGTCTTAGCCATTGAAGTAATCGAACACTTGCTTTATCCTAAAGAACTAGCAAAAGCTGCAAAAAAATGCCTCAAGCCGGGAGGAAGGCTAATTATTTCCACGCCATATCACGGCTATTTGAAAAACCTGGCGTTAGCTATTTCTGGCAAACTCGATCAACATTTTACCGTACTTTGGGATAACGGTCACATTAAATTTTTTTCAGTAAAGACGCTAACCAAGTTATTAACATCTGAAGGATACACAGACATAAAATTTAAATTTGCTGGTCGGTGTCCCTATCTTTGGAAATCAATGTTATGCTCTAGTGAGTTATCGGGAAAAGCGGAAAAATCATAATTTTTGAGTGGTAACTTTTCATCCCATTAAGTTGTCTGAACAGACAATCAGCGCTCAGTAAAAGTAAAATATAACTTTTAGGGTAAAAAAAGTAAAATGACTGTTGGCGTTTGGATATTAGGCGATCAACTTTGGCAGAACCAAGCTGCTCTCAACCGCACAGATGATAACTTTTCCCTACCCGTAATTTTAATTGAATCTTGGCAGCACGTTCAACAGCGTCGCTACCACCGACAAAAATTAGTATTAATTTGGTCGGCAATGCGGCACTTCGCTGAAGAATTGCGCGGCGGGGGCTGCCAAGTCACTTACACAACATCGGGGGACTTTGAAGCACCTCTCAAAGCTTGGATACAAGCTCACAATATCACCGAAGTGCGCGTGATGGCTCCGAACGATCGACCTTTTTTACAGCTCATTCAAAACTTGCAACTCCCCTGCAAAACAACCCTAATTCCCAACAATCAATTCCTCTGGACAGAAACAGAATTCAAAGATTGGGCGTCAAGCCGCAAACGTTTGTTAATGGAAGACTTCTATCGAGCCAGCCGCCAGCGTTTCCAAGTTTTAATGGAGGGCGATAAGCCTGTCGGAGGTCAGTGGAATTTTGACAAAGAAAATCGTCAGCCACCCAAAGGAAAACTGGATACACCGAAACCTCTGCGTTTTGAACCGGACGCCATAACTCAAGAAGTTATCGCACAAGTTAAATCTCTATCTTTCGCAACTTACGGAAACATTGAACCTTTTCGCTGGGCGGTTACACGAGAGCAAGCACTGCAAGTATTAGATAATTTCATCGAACAGTGTCTCCCTGCTTTTGGCCCTTATCAAGACGCGATGGTAACGGGGGAGGAAACAATGTGGCATTCCCTAATTTCTCCGTATCTCAATATTGGCTTGCTGCATCCTTTAGAAGTTATTCAAGCTGCCGAAACAGCCTACCTAGAAAAACACTTAAATTTAAACAGCGTCGAAGGTTTTATCCGCCAAATTCTGGGCTGGCGAGAATACATTCGCGGTATGTATTTTTACGTGGATGCTGATTATTTTGAGAATAATTGGTTCAACCACACTCAGCCACTGCCGAAGTTTTTTTGGGACGCTAGCAAAACTGATATGAACTGTTTGCGCCAAGTTTTAACTCAAGTCGAAGGCAGCGGTTACGCGCACCATATCCAGCGGTTGATGATTTTGAGCAATTTTGGCCTAATTGCGGGAATCTCGCCGACTGAGGTAGAAAAGTGGTTCCACAGTGCGTTTGTTGATGCCTACGACTGGGTAATGCAGACTAATGTGCTGGGCATGGGTTTGTTTGCTGACGGCGGTGTGTTGGCGTCGAAGCCCTATGCTGCTTCTGCCAATTACATCAATAAAATGAGCGATTATTGTCGGGGGTGCAAATTCGATCGCACTGTGCGATCCGGCGAAAATGCCTGTCCCTTCAACTTCTTCTACTGGGATTTCCTAGCGCGCCACCGGGACAAACTTCAGTCGATCGGTCGCATGAGCTTTATCTTAGCCAATCTCGACAAAATGTCGCCTGCAGAATTGGCAACCATCCGCCAAAAAGCGGCAGAGTGGCACTTAGGAAGTCATTAGTCAGTAGTCATTAGTCATTTGTTATTTGCTACCCATGCCCCATGCCCCATGCCCTTTGCAATTCTTATTTTTTCCCTGACTTTTCCCTAAACATTCCACAGCGTTTCCACAGGCAAGTCTGAGGTTTTCCACAGATTCGACAAAGTTTTCCACAGAAATTAACGGCACGGTAGCATCTTGCTGCGGAATTGGGGATTTCGTTAACTTGCTGCCCAATCCCTCATAAAACCCTGACACCATAAAGATATGTAACAAAAAATGCCCTGAAAAGCTTATTATTTGGTAAACCTTTTTTTTATCTAAAGGAATTTGTAATATTTCGCAACATTGACAAACCCACCCCCTGATAGCGCACAATGATGCGACCGACCTAAAAAAAAGCGCTCTGATTTCGGCTGTGCCTGCACCTGTATCCGGCCGAAGGGGGGTTCTGTTTTCAATTTATTAGCGAGACTAAAAAAAATGATGAACCCAACAGTCAGTATTTTTGCCGAAATTCCCGAAACGCTGCACGATTCTCTCAAAACGTACCTGGAAACCCATCCCGAATGGGATCTAGACCGAGTATTTTGCGCGGCCCTGTCGCTGTTTTTGTTGCAAAATGCCGATAGCGGTACGCCTGAAGCTTCGCGCAGCTATCGCCAAGCTGCGAGAGTTTATCTCGAAACTCTGTTTCAATCTCCTCAAGACTTGCACAGCAACAATGTAACTCCGTCGTCTTAAAGGAGATTGGGAGAGGGGGAGACGCCGTTTCTTGGAAGAATCTTAGTCGATCGATCGGGTAAGGCGCGCACTGCATAGGTGCCAACTCAAGCTTAAAATTCATGAGAACCCTCGCTTTTAGCTTAGTCCCGATCTTTATTGCATCTCCCTTAAGAAGGGGACTTTGATAGCTTCAAGTCCCCCCGGACTATCAGCGGGGCGCCGGGGGGATAAGCTGCTCTAATCCTCAAACAGTAGACGGTACTACATAAGACGCGCTTGTTTACACCAATGGTGCTTGTGGCGCACCCTACAGACTACAGACTAATGACTGAACACTACATCATGCCCATGCCGCCCATGCCGCCCATGCCGCCCATGCCGCCCATGCCGCCCATGCCGCCCATGCCGCCCATGCCGCCCATGTCGCCCATGTCGCCGCCGGCTTTTTTCTTCTCGGGTTTTTCGACAATCACAGCTTCAGTGGTCAAAACCATACCAGCGATGGAACCGGCATTTTGCAAAGCCGATCGCACCACCTTAGCGGGGTCAATAATCCCAGCGGCAATCATATCTTCGTACACGTCGGTGAGAGCGTTGTAGCCAATGTTGAATTCGCTCGCCCGCACTCGCTCGATGACGATTGAACCTTCAACGCCAGCATTATCAGCAATTTGACGCAAAGGTGATTCTAAAGCTTTAGCAACCAAGTCAGCGCCTACTTGTTCTTCGGCGTCTAAAGTATTTCTGATCGCATCTATTTTTGTAATCAGGTGAAGTAGCGTCGTGCCGCCTCCGGCAACGATACCTTCTTCCACAGCAGCTTTAGTAGCGTTCAGAGCGTCTTCAATACGCAGTTTGCGGTCTTTGAGCTCGGTTTCGGTAGCTGCGCCGACTTTAATTACAGCGATGCCGCCGGCGAGTTTGGCGATGCGTTCGGTTAGCTTTTCCTTGTCGTAGTCGGAATCCGTCGCTTCTAGCTGCTTGCGGATTTGCTCGATCCGTTTTAGCACGTCAGCTTTGTGTTCTTCGCCAGCAACAATGATCGTGTTTTCTTTGTCGATCGTAATTTTGCGGGCGGTACCGAGCATTTCTAGGGTTGCGGTATCGATGCTGAGTCCGACTTCTTCGGAAATCAGTTGACCGCCGGTGAGCACGGCGATATCTTGAAGCATAGCTTTGCGCCGATCGCCAAATCCGGGAGATTTCGTTGCTGCGATGTTCAATACGCCGCGGGCTTTGTTGACTACCAGAGTTGCTAAAGCTTCGCCTTCAATATCTTCGGCGATAATTAGCAGCGGTTGACCGGTGCGGGCGATTTTTTCGAGAACTGGAATTAGTTCTTGAATTGAGCTAATTTTTTTGTCGGTAATCAGGATGCGAGCGTTTTCGTACTCAACTTCCATGCGATCGGTGTTAGTGACGAAATACGGAGAAAGATATCCGCGATCGTACTGCATCCCTTCGACAACTTCCAATTCTGTTGTCAGAGATTTCGACTCTTCAACAGTAATTACGCCGTCTTTCGTGACTTTTTCCATTGCTTGGGCAATCATACTGCCGACTTCTTCGTCGTTACCGGCGGAGACAGTGGCGACTTGAGCAATTGCAGCCCCTTCGACGGGTTTCGCCAATTTCTCGATTTCCTGTACCAAGTGGGCGATCGTTTTTTCAATACCCCGGCGCAGCGCGACTGGGTTCGCGCCTGCTGCGACATTCTTCAAACCTTCGCGAATCAGGGATTGAGCTATAACCGTTGCGGTTGTTGTGCCGTCGCCTGCGATATCTTTAGTTTTGGAGGCGACTTCTTGAATTAAGCGAGCGCCGGCATTTTCCAGGGGATCTTCGAGCTCGATATCCCTAGCAACGGTGATACCGTCGTTAACGATTTGGGGAGCGCCGTATTTCTTTTCCAATAGGACATTCCGGCCTTTCGGGCCCAAGGTGATGCGGACAGCATCGGCGAGTTGATTGACGCCGCGTTCTAGTGCCCGCCGAGATTTGTCGCTAAATGCAACTATTTTGGTCATGTTTGTCTCCTGTCGCTTACATTAGCAAATTTAGCACTCTCTGAGTCTGAGTGCTAAGCCGATCAATTTTTGATTGTAGCGCGCCCCAATGCTGCGGGGGATTGTGGGGGCGGATTGGAGATTTGGGCGATCGTTCCGGGTGGGTAGGGACACGGCACTGCCGTGTCCTCACAGATATCGTGTCCCCGCAGATATCGTGTCCCCACAGATATCCTGTCCCGCAGATATAATGTGGTTTGTGACATCTCGATCGAATTTTGGTTCTGCCCCAAACCCAACTTTTATGGCGCGTCATCCCCAAGCAGAATTTTTATTCAAAATTTCTTAACTTGTGTTTTCGGTCATCTACCTTTCGATAGAGCTTCTATTCTTTTTTCAAACTTCTACCTTCTATAGCAACCGCCAAGACTATTAGGACGTTCTTAATTGCTAAAAACCTTGGGGAAGACTCCTTCTTCCTTCAGCATCCATCCGTTAAATCCGTTACAAAATCCGCTGCCGAACCTCCTTCCTTCTTCCTTCTTCCTTCTTCCTTTTTCCTTCTTCCTTCTTCCTTCTTCCTTCTTCCTTCTTCCTTCTTCCTTCTTCCTTCTTCCTTCTTCCTTCTTCCTTCTTCCTATGGCTCGTTATTCTCGACTGCAAAAACTCGGCTCTTATATGCGCCCGCACTGGAAACCAACATTCTGGGGCGTTTTTTCGCTGTTAATTGTCAATGCTGTGGGCGTTTACATTCCCCTGCTAATTCGGAATGCAGTTGACACTCTCCAAGTTGCGACTAAATTTGACCAAGTTTTCAACTACGTGGCACTAATTCTGCTCCTCGCCTCAATTATGTGGCTGATTCGGATGGCATCGCGGATTTTGCTGTTTGGCGTGGGGCGTCAAGTCGAATTTGACCTCAAACAGCAAATTTTTAACCATTTATTAACATTAGAACCGTCTTATTTTGCCGCCAATACGGTTGGGGATTTAATTAACCGCGCTACTTCCGATTTGGACAATATTCGGCGCTTGGTGGGGTTTGCAGTGCTCAGTTTGGCGAATACAGCTTTTGCTTATGCTTTGAGTTTGCCGGTGATGCTGGGGATTAATGTACGGCTGACGCTGTTGGCGATCGCAGTTTATCCTTTAATGCTGGTTTTGGTACAGTTATTTAGCGACAAACTTCGTATCCAGCAGTTAAGTGTACAGGAAGAACTGTCGGCGATGAGCGATTTGATTCAGGAGGATATGAGCGGGATTTCCGTAATTAAAATCTACGCTCAAGAAGAAAACGAACGCCGAGCTTTTCGCGATTGCAACGCGCAGTTGCTATCAGCTAATTTGGAATTAGCAAAAACTAGAAACTTTCTTTTTCCGCTGCTGGGCGGTTTGGCAAGCATCAGTTTGTTGGTGCTGCTCTCGGCTGGTGGCGGGGCAATTGCTAATGGTAAAATTAGCATTGGCGATTTTGTGGCGTTGCTGATTTATGTCGAGCGTTTGGTGTTTCCGACGGCGCTGTTGGGTTTCACGATTACTGCTTACCAGCGGGGAGAAGTGAGTGTCGATCGCATCGAATCAATTCTGACTGTGGAACCGCAAATTAAGGATGCTGCCGATGCAGTGGAACTGCCGACTCCACTCAAAGGCGAAATTGCGGCTCGCCATCTAAATTATACTTATCCCGGTGCTAAGATACCCGCGCTTAAAGATGTTGATTTTACCATACAACCGGGAGAAACTGTCGCAATTGTTGGCGCGATCGGATCGGGAAAATCAACTTTAGCTAATGCGCTGCCACGCTTGCTCGATATCGATCCGGGTCAGTTATTTGTAGACGGACAGGATATTACCAAGGTAAAATTGACCCAATTGCGCGGGGCGATCGCCTACGTTCCGCAAGAAAGTTTTCTGTTCGGCACTAGCATCAAGAATAACATCCGTTACGGAAACCCTTTAGCGCAACAGCCGGAGATTGAAGCGGCGGCGAAACAAGCGCAAATTCACCCCGAAATCCTCAATTTTCCGCAGCAGTACAAAACAGTTGTCGGCGAGCGCGGCATTACTTTATCCGGCGGACAGCGGCAGCGGACGGCACTTGCTCGCGCTTTGTTAGTTGACGCCCCGGTGTTAATTTTGGATGACGCTCTTTCCAGCGTTGACAATCAAACTGCTACCGATATTTTGCAAAACTTGGCAACGGGAACCGATCGCAAAACAGTAATTTTTATCTCGCATCAAATGTCAGCGGCGGCCACTGCCGATCGCATTTTCGTTATGGAGAAAGGAGAAATAGTTCAGAGCGGCACTCACGCTGAATTGGTAGGGCAAACAGGGCTTTATCAGTATTTGTGGAACCAGCAAAAATTAGAGGAATTGCTGCATTGACCAGTGACAGATACTTTGAGTCATCTATAGTTAGACCCTAGATAAGTAGGCTGGTGCAAATAAACTGGTCACGAGGAGGGCGAATTTTGTCAGGATAAACTGGCTGCTAGCATAGCTCCCGATTAAACCCGCCAGACCTATCTAATGTTTATTTGTAACCACCTACTTAACTAGCAAAGTTACTGTTAAAATTTTTCCCACTAGCTGCATCCCTAATCATAGGATTTTGGTGACTGATAAAAAAGCGACCAAATTCATTGCCAACCGATTTTAATTAGCTACATTACTGAAGGGAATTTCTTCTTGTTGTTGAAATAATTTAATCGATTGCAGACTATCTGAAGCAGCATCCCAAAGAATGAATTGGAAGCAGTCAGGAATATCGCGAATAGTCAGTAATTTTGAATTAGCCAGCAAGTGAATATTAGCATTGTGACAAGCCAGAAGATTATAGTTAGGTATTCGCTCAGAGAGATGATGAATATTGTGGTAAGCAATATCAGCCGAAAACCAATTGAGAATAGTTGGTAATTTTAGGTAACTACTGCCTTCAATTGCCCCAAGAAGATAGTCCCAACCCTCGGCTTTATGAGCGTAGGAACCGTCAAAATTATGCTGAACAAAGAAAATACAGATAAATATCGCTGCTGAACAGGTCATGACAATTGAGTAAACACTCCAGAAAAAGCCAAACCCAAGTAAGTTGCTCAGATAAATCCAGCTACCCACAACACAAATATTGTTGAACAGTAAATCCCAAAACTCAGCCGTCGTATACCAATGTTTGGATTTATAAGAAGCAATGATTGCAGATAAACCCATGCCAAAATCTTGATTGAGACAAGCAAAAATATGTCGGATAAAACCCGTAGTTCCCAAGATAAGCGCAAGCCTTGGTTTAATAATTAGATAGAAAAAACCACCGGGAAACAGCATCAATGGGTGTCTGAGTAACTGATACATCTTTTGACTAAATGGACTTAGCGCCGCAAATTTTTCGGTGGATATCAACGCCGAAGGGCCTCGGTACATATCCCAATTACCATTATGTTTGTGGTGATAAGCGTGTCCCCTCGACCAGGGGTACTGAGGAATCGCATTGATGATACCTAGCAGAAAACCCATAATGCGATTGACTTTTTTGGAACTAAAAAGAGAATAGTGTCCGCAATCGTGCATCAAAGAGAAACAACGTCCTGAAAAAAGTGTCATCAACACCATTATCGGCGGAAGAAGGAATACAGAAATGGCAGCCGCTTTAAATGCTAAAAACCATAAGAATGTATAAGGAATCACTGTATTGAGTATTTGGCAAGTAGCTTTCAAATTGTTGCTCTTCATATAAGGAGCTAGCACAAAATCGGACTTTTTGATCGCGCTTTTCATTCAGTATGTCTATGGTGTGTGGATAAGTGCTTAGCTTAGCATCAGCATATGATGGCTATTTTGGGCATTGTTTTGTTGCAGGTTATTGGGTGAATTTCAGCCCATGCTTGACCAACCTGCTAATAATATTTAGTTCATTCGCTCCTCCTTTGAGTTCTGGCGGGGTGACAACCCCGCCGGAACTCAGACAGGGCTGGTATTTGACCGACTTGTGTTAAAAAAAGATAGGTCAGATGAAAGTTACAC
>NZ_SRRZ01000041.1 GCF_013179805.1 Microcoleus asticus IPMA8
CATCTTTCACCGATCGCGTCATTGGTTTTCTCACCGGATGGTCTTGGATTTTACATTCTTTATCTCTATCACATCTTTAAAAAAATGGTATAACGATAACGCCACAGGGTCTCATCAGAGCATTAATAATAGGATTACCTAAGAATGTAATGAACGTAACAGAAGCGATTTATTAAAGCTTGCATACTGTACGCAATTATTCAACCGAGACGTTAAATAGCTGAAATCCTCTCCCCAAGTCTTTCTCCCTCGGGCAGACGGGCACAAAACCCCGAGAGGAGCAAAGCCCCTTATCTCCGATCCGATCGGCTATGAGGTTAAAACGTTCGGCGTTAGGTGAGTCAATTACTTTGGCTAGGTTCCTAGAAATTAATAGATAGGATTCTCTGCTCGCTGCGAGCAGTCTTTAGTGATTGCTTACGTCTTATCTCTAAACTTTCATACTCTTTCAGTACCCAAATACTTATGAGCTATCAGTTTGATTTCTCCATTGTCTGGGATAATCTTGCTTTGCTATTTGCAGGTGCATTAACGACCTTCAGGATATCAGTTATCGCGATCGCATTCGGTCTAGTCATAGGCATTATTGGAGCAGTCTGTAGAACCTCTGACAACAAAATCCAAAATGCGATCGCTTTAGCCTACGTGGAGGTTATTCGGAATACCCCGTATATCATCCAACTGTTTTTCATCTTCTTTGGGATGCCAAATTTGGGCATCAAGTTAACGGCAGAGCAAGCATCAATCTTGTCACTTGCTTTAAACTTTGGTGCTTATTCGACCGAAATTGTGCGGTCTGGAGTCGAGAGCATTACCAAAGGTCAAACGGAAGCAGGAATGGCACTTGGCTTCAACAAGATATCGGTTTTTCGGTACATCATTCTGATGCCTGCCTTGGCGAATATTTATCCGGCCCTGATCGGACAGGTGATTTTGGCAGTGTTATTTACGAGTGTTGTGTCTCAGATTGCCACGGAGGACTTAACTTTTGCAGGAGATTTTCTCAATTCTCGGACTTTTCGCAGTTTTGAGGTTTACTTTGCCATATCGCTCATTTATTTAGCGATCGTTTGGACGATCAAAGGAATTTCCTATCTCATTGAGCGGCGATTTTTTAAGTTTGCACAGTATCGACGATAGTTAATTGGAAAGATAAAATGAATGGATTTACAGTACCGCAGATATTCATTAACTTGGTGGTGGCGGCAAAATGGACAATTATCTTGTCTATCATCGCCTTTGTTGTAGGCGGAATTGTTGGTTTTTTATTGATGCTGATGCGGATATCTCCCAACAAGTGGATTAAAGGCTTAAGTCTGATCTATATCGAGTTCTTTCAAGGAACACCATTACTCTTACAGCTTTTTCTGGCATTTTTCGGTATGTCGGTGGTTTTTGGGATAAATTTATCGCCACTTGCAGCCGCTACCATTGCTCTGACGGCTTTTACCAGTTCATTTCTAGCAGATATCTGGCGCGGCTCGATAGAAGCTGTTCCTGCAGGACAGTGGGAAGCTGCCTCAGCGTTGGGGTTTGGCTATTCTAAACAGCTAGAGTTAATCGTTCTGCCCCAAGCGCTTAAAATGTCGATCGCACCGACTGTCGGCTTCCTCGTGCAGGTAATTAAAGGGACTTCGCTGGCATCAGTAATTGGGTTCTCTGAGGTATCTCGTGTCGCTTCTGAGATTAATAATGTCACATTGAACTCACTCTTGGTCTTTTCGATAGCTGGTCTAATTTATTTTATTCTTTGCTATCCGCTATCTCTTTGGAGTCAGCGGTTGGAGAAGCAACTCAACTACAAATCATAGAAATATCAACCAGAGGGATATTTGGAGTGTTGCTGATGATGAAAATATTTAAGGAATTGATTCCCAACAAATGGCATCGGGCGATCGCGTTATTTCTCGCCAGTTTGATTCTGACTGTGAGCATTGCTGCTTGCTCAAGCCCAACTAAGTCCATAACCTCAATGGCTGTGTTTAACCCTTCGGCAGTTGTACCTCCTAAGGGCGATCCAGATAAAACTTTAGACAAAATCATGGCAGCAGGAGCGATCAAAGTAGCAGTTCCCAATGACTTTACGCCGTTTGGATCGATGAGTTTCGATATGCAGCCGCAAGGCTATGACATCGATGTGGCAAACGAGATCGCCAAGGCTTTGGGAGTCAAATCGGAGTTAGTGCCTGTGATCGGCAACTATCGCATTCCGTTTCTTCAGACCGATCGCGTTGATATCGTGATCTCCAGTTTGGGCAAAAATCCAGCTCGCGCCAAAATTATTGATTTTTCCAAGCCCTATGCGCCATTTTTTTCAGGGGTGTATGGCAGTCCAGATATCAAAGCGCCCTCACTCAACGATCTAAAAGGACGATCGCTTGGCGTTGCTCAAGGTTCTTTAGAAGATTTAGAAATTTCCAAGCTATCGCCAGACCAAGCGCCTCTAGTCAAACGATTTTCTAGCAACAGTTTAACTGCATCTGCTTTGATATCAGGTCAAGTAGAACTGATTGCTACTGGGAATGTCGTCGCTGCCAAAGTAATTCGCGATAATCCCAATATCAAAATTGAAAACAAGTTCATCATGAAAAACTCACCCTGCTATGTCGGTGTTCGTAAAGGAGACCTAAAGCTAGTAGCAAAACTTGACAACATTATTGATGACATGAAGCAGTCTGGCAAATTAAATGAACTTTCGTTGAAATGGTTTGGCGAGCCGCTGCCAGACTTGACCCCTCCTCCAGCAACTTAGGTCAACGGCAAATCAACAAAACGAATCAACGATCGATCTCGAATTCCCAAACATATCTCCAGGAAAATATTAAAATGTACGACTCCCAATCTAGCGCCAATCTAGCCACCGGGTTAAGCAATCGCTTAGAGCCAATCATCATCGCTAAAAATGTCGAAAAAACCTATAGCAATGGGTTTCATGTACTCAAAGGAATCAGCTTGACTGTAAATAAAGGCGAGGTGGTGGTGTTAATGGGGCCATCGGGCTCTGGCAAATCCACCTTTATTCGTACCTTCAATGCGTTAGAACCATACCAAAAAGGCAGCATTGAGATTGATGGGACGCTGATTTCGCACGATGCTAAAAACATTGAAATGGTGCGGCGCGAGGTGGGGATGGTGTTTCAGCAATTTAACCTGTTTCCTCACCTGACAATTTTGGGCAATGTCACTCTAGCGCCGCTCCACTTGCGCGGAATGTCTAAACCAGAGGCTGACAAGTTGGGCATGGAACTGCTGGAGCGAGTCGGGATTGCTCACCAAGCAAACAAATATCCCGGACAGTTGTCGGGTGGTCAACAACAACGGGTGGCGATCGCTCGCGCTCTAGCCATGCGTCCTAAAGTGATGCTTTTTGATGAGCCGACTTCAGCCCTTGACCCAGAAATGGTGCAGGAAGTGTTGCAAGTAATGCGAGGTCTGGCGGATAGCGGCATGACGATGGTTTGCGTTACCCATGAAGTAGGCTTTGCCCGTGAAGTCGCCGATCGCATTATCTTCCTAGCTGATGGTGTGCTGGTGGAAGATACTACTCCCGATAAGTTTTTTAACAATCCTTCTAACGAGCGGACAAAGAAATTCCTGTCACAGATTTTACATTAATTATTGATGGAAATGGAGAATTGGTAATTGGTAATTGGTAATTGGTGGTAATTGGTGGTAATTAGTGGTAATTAATTGGTAATTAATTGGTAATTGGGAATTGGTAATTTTCCCTAATGACTGATGACTGATGACTGATGATTAATTCAAAACATACGATCGACCAACCAACTTCCCAGCCACAGCCCGAAACCGGAAGTAGCCACCAACAGGGTAAACGTGTAAAGCCCGCTACCAGTGTGGATCGACCTTTCTCCAGCTACCATCCGCGCCACAACTCCAGCAATAATCCCGATCGCAGCCCAAGCGCCATAAACAGTCTTAGACCCGGCAAAGATCGAGGCTTGGGCGATCGCCCCCGAACCCGCCCCAGCCCAAGCCCCCGCCCACGCCCCAATCCCCAGCCCGATCGCACCTCCGAACCCGACGGGGCCGCCAGAATTCACGGCTACTTCCACCGCCAGCCCGCACGTCAAGCCGACAATCGCCCAACACACGGCCGCCACCAACGCCTTGACCCAATCCCCAGAACCCGTTCCAGCCATCAATCCCACCACGGTCACCACTCCCGCTACGGCTAAAACTACAGCCACAGCCCGAGACTCTGCCTCGGAACTGGCGATCGCCCCCAAACCTGCGCCAACTGCGCCCCAAGCAGCCCCCGTCACCGTTCCTCCCGCCTTAAAACCGGCGATCGACCCCCCCACCGCCCCCGCCAAAACTAACGCCGCCAGCCACACTCTGGGCGTTGCCGAACCCTCGGCTACCAAAATCGCCGCCCACAGCCAATCTGCACCGCAGATTAAAGCCCACATCCACAGCGGGGCGGTTGATACCGTCAAAATCCAACCGGTCAAAGCGTAACTCGCCACGGCGATTGCCAGCGGCCCCCAAGGAAAGCTTGAATAGTTTTGAGATGGCCGCGGTTTTGAGTATTGAGTTGAAAATTCTTTTTTTCTTTTCGACATCAGCTTTGGATAGTTTTGAGATGGCCGTGCTTTCCTCGCCACGCTTCGTCCAACTTGCTTTCTTCCCCGCCACGCTTGGCGATTTTGAGCTGTAAATCGTTTCTTGCTTGAAGAATTCTTTTGAGTTGGAAATTTTTTGGAGGCGGCTTTTGGGCGGGTTTGACTGCGCCCAGAACCAGGCCTGGCGGCTGATTTTCCAGAACGCCTTCTCAGCGGTTTTTCAGGCGCAGGGGGTGGCGGCTGCTGAAACTGTTTTTCGATCGACCTCGATGATTCAGGCTGACTCAGAAACAACACCAACTGCTGGTAAGCTTCATTAATTTCTGTTAATCTTTGGTGAGCTTTTTGTTGCAGGCGATCGTTGTGGGCAAACCGATCGGGATGCCACACAAACGCTAAATCCCTGTAAGCGCGCTTAATTTCTTCTAGGGAAGCTCCCGGCTCAATTTCGAGGATTTCGTAGCATCGATTAATGTCAGCCATAGGCTTCGATCGGCTGGTGTTGGTAAATTTGCGTGAAGCGAAGCTATCCCGTAGGGAATCGTACTTCACATCTTCTACTATTCTCAGCCAAGCTGCACATTAAGCCGATCGCCGATCGAGTGTCAAGCGTCCTCAAGTCTGCGGGCCATCCTTCCGGTCGATCGATGCAGACTGACAACTGGCTACAATGAGAAAATCCTTTCGTGCGATCGGTAACTGTGTCTGTGTCGGAAAATCAAGCTCCCACCTTCATCCTAGTTGACGGCCACTCCTTGGCCTTTCGCTCCTACTTCGCCTTTGCCAAAAGCCGAGATGGGGGTTTGCGAACTACGACGGGCATTCCCACCAGCGTCTGTTTTGGCTTTCTCAAGTCGCTGCTGGAAGTAATGGCGGCCCACGACCCCCAGTACATGGCGATCGCCTTTGACCTCGCCACACCCACATTTCGCCATGAAGCAGACGAAACTTACAAAGCCGGTCGTGCCGAAACTCCCGAAGATTTTATTCCCGATATCAAAAACCTGCAAGAACTCCTCAGCTATTTGAATTTACCTGCCATAACTGCTCCCGGTTTTGAGGCGGACGATGTTTTGGGAACTTTGGCAAACAAAGCCAGCGCGGCCGGTTATCAGGTCAAAATCCTCACGGGCGATCGAGATTTGTTTCAATTAGTAGAAACCGAAAAACAAATCAGCGTATTGTATTTGAGTACCGATGAACTCAGGCGATCGGGAAAAGGCAAATCCCAAGAATACGGCCCGGAAGAAGTCAAAGCCAAACTCGGCATTTTGCCAGAACAAGTAGTAGATTACAAAGCCCTCTGCGGTGACAAATCCGATAACATTCCCGGAGTCAAAGGCATCGGCGACAAAACCGCCCTGCAACTGCTGGAAGCTTACAATTCCCTCGACGGAATTTATGCTGCTATAGATGAAATTAAAGGCGCAACTAAGAAAAAGCTAGAAGAAGGCAAAGAAGCTGCTTATCATTCTCAACGCATGGCGACAATTGTCCAAGACGTGCCCTTAGAAGTAGATTTAGAAAATTGCCAGCTCAAAGGTTTTGATGAATCCGCCTTGATTCCCATGCTGGAAAAATTGGAATTTAAGACATTTTTAGGGAAAGTAAAGCAAATTCAAAAACGGTTCGGCGGTGTAGAACAACCATTGGAAAAGGGCGGGGAAGATGCCCACCCGACAATCAATTCAATCGACAGTGGAACAGGCATCTTGCCTGTTGCTTTGGGCGGGGAAGATGCCCACCCCACAATCAATTCAATGGAGAGTGGAACAGGCATCTTGCCTGTTGCTTTGGGCGGGGAAGATGCCCGCCCCACAATAGATAAGTCACCTCCAACATCTGAAAGTTCAGAACACGAAGACGACGACTTGTGGTTTTTTAGTGCCGCAGAAACTAAAGCGGCCCAGCAGGAAAATAAACTGCCAATTCAACCCAGAATAATTCAAACAACCGAACAGTTAAACGAATTAGTCCAACTGCTGCAAACCTGCACCGACAAAGCCTCACCCGTGGCGTGGGATACCGAAACCACCGCGATCGAACCGCGAGACGCCGAATTAGTCGGAATTGGGTGCTGTTGGGGAACCGGCAAAGAGGATCTCGCTTACATTCCCACGGGACATAAAACGGGCAAAAACTTAGACAAAGCCACAGTTTTAAATGCTTTGCGTCCGATTTTGGAAAGCGAGAATTATCCCAAGGCGCTGCAAAATGCTAAGTTCGATCGATCGATCCTGCGCTGTCAGGGAATCAAACTAGCCGGAGTCGTCTTCGACACCATGCTAGCCAGTTACGTACTCAACCCAGAAACTAGCCACAGTCTCAGCGAATTGTCAAGGAAATACTTAGGCATTGTCGCCAAAAGTTACAATGAATTAGTGCCGAAAAACAAAACAATTGCTGACATCAGTATTCCGGCGGTAGCCGACTACTGCGGCATGGATGTTCACACCACATTTGGGTTAGTAAATAAACTTAGAGCAGAATTGGATAAAGCTGATGAAGCTAACTTTCCGGGAAAGTCTCTACATCGGTTGCTGCTGGAAGTAGAACAGCCCCTAGAACCAGTTTTAGCAGAAATGGAATACTGCGGAATTCGCATTGATTCAGCATATCTGCAAGAATTATCGCAACAGCTAGAAAAGAGCTTAAAAGAAATAGAAGAAAAAACTTATCAAGCAGCGGGGAGAAAGTTTAATTTAGGTTCCCCAAAACAACTCAGCGAAATATTGTTAGAAAAAATCCCGGATGAGTTTCAGAAAAAGTCTCGCAAAACTAAGACGGGATACTCTACAGACGCCGCTGTATTGGATAAATTGCAAGGAGACCACCCGATTGTAGACGATTTATTAGAACACCGAACATTATCCAAGTTGAAATCAACTTATGTCGATGCTTTGCCGCAGTTAGTTCGTGCTGATACCGGGCGAGTGCATACAGATTTCAACCAAACTGCAACGGGTACGGGAAGGCTTTCTTCTTCCAATCCAAATTTACAAAATATTCCCATCCGCACCGAGTTTTCGCGACAAATTCGCAAGGCTTTTTTGCCGGAAGCAGGTTGGGTGATGGTGTCGGCTGACTATTCTCAAATTGAACTGCGAATTTTGGCTCACTTGAGTCAAGAACCTGTGTTAATTGAAGCTTACCAAAATAACCGAGATGTGCATACCGTGACTGCTCAACTGCTGTTTGAAAAGGAGGAAGTAACGCCGGACGAAAGACGGTTTGGCAAGACGATTAATTTTGGAGTAATTTACGGTATGGGGGCGATTAAATTTGGGCGATCGATGGGCAAAACTTCAGCAGACGGTAAAAAGTTTATTGAACGATTTAACCAGCGTTACAGTAAAGTATTTGAATATTTGGAGAAAGTAAAAAAAGAGGCGATCGCCCTCGGATACGTCACCACAATTCTAGGCCGCCGTCGCTACTTGAACTTCGAGAGCGAAAGCATCCGCGACTTAAAAGGCCGCAATCCCCAAGACATTCACTCTGATAGACTTAAATCTCTCAGCAGAGATGATGCCCAATCTTTGCGGGCGGCAGCCAACGCTCCCATTCAAGGCTCTAGTGCTGATATCATTAAACTTGCCATGATTGAGGTACACAAAATTTTGCAAAACTATCAGGCGCGGCTGCTGCTGCAAGTTCACGACGAATTAATCTTTGAAGTACCTCCCGATGAATGGGAAGAATTGCAGCCGAAAATTAGAACTGCGATGGAAAATGCTCTGCCACTTACCGTACCGCTGATAGTTGACATCCACGCCGGGCAAAATTGGATGGAAACTAAATAGACAGCAGCAACCGCACTTTTGGGATAAAAAACAAGATGATGACAGCCGAAACACAAACTTTGTGGCAGCAGTTAAACGATTTAAAAAAACGCGCCACCGATTTAAACTTGCGCTTTTCTCAAGCAGCTCAAAAACTGCAAGACAGCGGCACTCCTTTATCCGAAAGCTTGGTTGAAGAATTAGCCGTCTACCGCCAAGATTTTGACAAGCTATGTGCCAAAACTCAGCAATTGCCAAGCCCGCAAGCCGCACCTGCGGAGATTGTTTCTTTACAAGATATCGAAAGATTGCTGCTAAAAGCAGAAGTAGCAAAAATTCCCACTTGGCATCACTGCATTGACCTCGGTTGCGGAGTCATCACTCCGGGTGGCGGTAAAACCTCTTCTCCCCAAACAGAAGAAAAAATTGGACTTCCCGAAAGTTTAGCAGGAATGACTGTTTTAGATGTCGGTGCTTGGGATGGATTTTACTCTTTTGCCGCAGAAAGGCGCGGGGCTAAGCGCGTTTTGGCTACAGATTCCTTTGTTTGGCAATCCCCCGATGTTGGCAAAGGAGGATTTGAGTTGGCGCGCAGAGTCCTCAAGTCTCAAGTTGAAGATATGGAGATAGACGTGCTCGACCTTTCGCCCGAGAAAGTAGGGGTTTTTGATTTGGTTTTGTTCTTGGGAGTGCTTTACCACATGAGGCATCCCCTGCTGGCTCTCGATCGAGTTTTCAGCGTCACCGGCAAGCAGTTAATATTAGAAACTCACGTCGATATGCTTGATTGTCAAAGACCGGCAGCGGCGTTTTACTGTGGCGGCGAACTGAATAATGACCCGACGAATTGGTTCGGGCCAAATGCTCTGGCGGTGAAAGGGATGCTGGAAAGTGCAGGATTCCGCGACATCAAAGCTGTTAATATTTCGCAAGCTAGCGGTACGTGCGCCCGGATGGTTTTTCACGCTTGGCGTTAGGGAAAGACTGAAAGTGCGATCGGTTAATTAAATTCACCACATAAATGTAAACTAAGAGACACACCGAACTATGAGCCAAACTAAAATCGCCATTTTCCCAAAAATAAAAACCTTAAGTGCAGTTGCTCTGCTATTGCTACTATTCGGGTGTCCGCAAAAGCTAGCGCCCAACAACTATCCTGTAAAGCGAGTCAGCGACGGCGACACCCTTGTTGCTAGCGATGCCGCTGGGAAAGATATAAAAGTGCGTTTTGCCTGTGTAGATGCACCGGAAGTCGCGCACACCAATGCTGAGAAAAATAGCAAAGCAGCAGCAAAAAAAAATCAATTTAAGTGGGGAAACCTAGCGCACCAAAGAATGCAGCAGCTAGTCAAACAAGGGGGCGGTCGCATTGTTTTGACCGTCACCGATACTGACCGCTACGGCCGCAAAGTTAGCGAAGTTCGCTTGCCAAACGGCACCTTTGCCCAAGAAGTTTTGATCCGCGAAGGATTAGCAATGGTTTACCGTCCTTACTTGAAAAACTGTCCGAGTGCAAGTCTTCTGGAACAAGCGGAGGCCGAAGCTAAGAAAAATCGCCGCGGCGTTTGGGGAGATTCTAAGTTTGTTCCCGCGTGGAAATTTCGGAACAGTGATACATGATGGAAAGAAGGAAGAAGCCCGATGGAAGCCGGAAGAAGGAAGAGGGTAAAAGTCCGAACTAACTCTTGCCTTCGGAGTTTTTTTCGTCTAGTACAGCCACAAGTTTCAACCTATTTGTATATGGACAGGGACAGGATTATGTTATTGACATGGAACCTGCGAACCTGTATCAGAGATGTACAGTCTTGGGCTCACTCAGGTCTTGTTAAACCCGGTCTATACCATAAATCTTAGGTTTAGCTGCTCCGCATCCGCTGAGAAACTGGTTGCTCAGCGGATGCGGAGCGTCCTAATTTAGTACAATAGAAGTAGGACGAGGTTTTGCTCGTACCGCCCGCAATCTGTGGAGTTTCGGCGATAGCTGACGCCAGATTCATCTAAAACCAGACATGAGTTCGATCGCACTTTGATCGGAGCTTTTTTTTTGAAAAGTCAACAAATGTGATAGGCTCCAGATAAATCAATATACTGCTGACAAAAGCGGTCTATTGCAATCACCCAAAAATTAACTTTACCGGACATCAATGAATATCAAACATCTGGTTATTTCCGGCATGGCCCTGCTCCTCGGTACTGCAATCGTAGGAAATGCTATTGCTCAAGAACTGACCGACGACCAAAAAACGGTTGTTTGTCGCTTGAAAACAGAAGTTGACCAGCGGAAAAGCAACGGTCAAAAATTAGTATTTGTGCCGTTGCTGGGTCAAGTTCGCAAGCAAGTTTCATCTCCTTTTAGAGCGACGCTGCATCCTAATGTGGAGTATGTTTTTGTTGCCACTTGCGACGGAAATTGCCAGGATTTAAACTTATCTCTCAAGGATGCCAGCGGTCAGGAAATAGCTGCGAGTCAAAAGACAGGCGAACTGGCGTCAATCTCTTTTACTCCCCCATCCCAAGGCGAATATCAAATCAGTGCTAAACCGGGCGAATGCACGAAGGCAGAGGGTTGCAGTTACGGCCTGGGAATCTTCGTTCCTGCCTCTGCAAACGTACCTAATGCTTCAAGAATTCCTGCTGATATAGCACAATTTCGACTTTGCCAGTAGAGGAACAGCGATAGAGTTGTGGGTTGCGAGTAGAGTAGAGTTTTGAATCAGAAATCTAACTCATAACTTGCAACTTATAACTCGCCACTTATCTCGCAACCGCGCCCGACGGTGAGGACGTTCTTAATTAATGAAACCTTGCCTTTGACTGTTTCTTCCTTCTTGCTTCGGCTATAATTTGTTAGGCATAGCTCCTCCAAACTGTCAAGCCGATCGAGCCGTGGAACCCTGCAAAGACCCCATAACTGCCGAAATCGGGCCTGAAACCAGAACTTTATTTACCCTCACGCAGGCATCAATTAGAATATAGATGGTGCCTCTCAAAGGTGACGAGTACATTGCCCATGTCTTTAACCTTAGCCTTGAAAAATCAACTGCAGAACCTTCCTCAATTAGGGTTAAAAAGTCTGTTGGGCCGCTTGGGCATCAGGCAGAAAATCGGCTGCGGATACGCCTTGGTCATTGGTATTGCCGTTTTGGGTGCTGTGGCCGGACGGGGAGTAGAATCCTATCACAAACAGCAAGTTAGAGAAAAACTCGCGATCGACCGAGATAAAGCGGAAATCCTGACAAACCTCAATAACACGGTGCAGGAAGTCAGAATTCACCAGCAAGAGCTCGCGAGTCTGACGGCAAAACCGCAAATTTTCGATCGCCAACGCTCGGAGTTCCTGACTCGCGTTGCTCAGATGAGCGGCATCCTCGAACAACTGCAAACCTTTCCACCGACGAAGAATCCCGAGATTGCCAAAGACTACCAACTGCTTCAACAGTTCGCTCAAACCCACGGCAAAACCGTAGAATCATACTTTCAACAAGTACAAAAATTGTTGGCAACTGCGAAATTATCTGGTTTAAATCCAAAGCAGCAGCAGGCTTTGGGGCGGAACTTGAACAATTTTGTGGCTGGCGAAACTGCTATAAAACTCAAAGTGTTTTCCGAGGATTCAGCCAAACTGGCCGGCAACTTTCGCGAGAAAGCAGATCAGGCATTTAGAACCTACGAGGAAGCAGAACAACTTGGAACTCTGATTCTGGTGTGCTCTCTAGCAGTATCCGCCGGTATCGCAGCCTTACTTGCACGATACACCAGCGCGGCGATCGCCCGCCCCTTAGAAGCCACCACCCTCATCGCCCAGCGAGTTACCGAAGAATCAAACTTTGATTTGCAAGTACCCGTCACTACTTCCGACGAAGTGGGAAGGCTAGCAATTTCGCTCAACGAACTCATACAGCGGGTAGCAGAATATACAGAAGACTTGCACGAAGCAAAAGTAGCAGCCGAAGCTGCCAACCGCTCCAAAAGTGCATTTCTCGCCAACATGAGCCACGAACTCCGTACACCCCTCAATGCCATCATTAACTACAGCGAAATGCTGCAAGAAGATGCTCAAGATTCCGGTTCCGAAGATTTTCTCCCCGACTTAGAAAAAATTCAAACCGCAGGCAAACACCTGCTCGACATGATCAGCGACATCCTCGACATTTCCAAAATAGAAGCCGGTCACGTCACCCTTTATTTAGAAAACTTCGACGTGGCGACCATGATTGAAGAAGTGATGACTACGGCTCAACCGCTAGTAGAGAAAAAAGGCAATGCTTTAGCACTGAAAACCAAAGGCGAACTCGGCACAATGTATGCCGACCAACCGAAAGTGCGGCAAATTCTTCTCAACTTGCTCAGCAACGCTGCCAAATTTACCGAGAAAGGGGTCATTACTATCGGCGTCGAAAGAATTATAATTGAAAAATCAAGATCGGCGAAACAAAATAAAAATAATGATTTTTACTCAGGTTCAAACTACAACTCTCAAGTTTTAATGTTTCGAGTCAGCGACACCGGCATCGGGATGACGGACGAACAATTGGAACAGATATTCAAACCTTTTACCCAAGCTGATGCCTCGACTACCCGCAAATACGGAGGGACGGGTTTGGGACTGACAATTAGCCAGCGTTTGTGTCAAATTCTCGGCGGCGAAATTAGCGTCGAAAGCCAGGACGGTAAAGGTTCCACTTTTATTGTCAGTCTCCCGGAACGGGTGGTTATGCAGGCATGAGGGAAGTTCGGCAACGGTTTCTGTAACGGATTTAAGCGATCGATGGATGGAAGTTCGGCCACAGATTCTGTTAGATTGAGGGTTAAATTGCATACTAATCGCCACCACAACCCTCTATAATCCTAACTTTCTCTTCACCTCTGCTAAGGGCACAGAAGGCTGATTTGCATCTTCCTCTTTGGTCGCCCTCAAGTCCATCAAATCTTCTATGTCAGCAATTAATGCTTGCAGTGCTTCAAATTCTTCGTAACGTATCACTGCAAATTATTTTTTGCCGTTATTGGTAATAAACTCACGATGTAACTGAATCATGGATATTTCTTCCAGGTGTTTAAGAGTAAGCATCTTTTCGATGTTTGACGCGGTAGATTACCAAAACATCTTCCTCAATTTCAAATAAAACTGGGTAATCTTTTACCCGCCGCCGATATTATGGCTTATAGTTTGTTAAGCGTTTCATATCCCCCGTCAAGTTATTTTACATCAACTCAATATTAGTCAAAACTCGGATTTGTACTTCCGCTGGCAAAGATTCTAAATCTTCGATCGCTTTCGGCTTAAACTCAACTTGCTAATTCATCAAAGTGCAACTTTTAGGCACGACAGTTTCCTTTTCCCTGCGCGACACTGCTACATAGGACGGAAATACCTATCTACAGAGAGGGGAACACCGATCCGATCGCCCGCCACTAACTCCCTACAATGACAATTGTACGAGGAATCAAGCAATTGCCTCTACAGCAGCCATCATTTTTAATGCAGGGAATTAAAATTTATGCAACCAAATAATCCAAACCAATTTACTGAAAAAGCCTGGGAAGCCCTCGCCCGCACTCCCGAACTCGTCAAAGCAGCTCAGCAGCAGCAGCTAGAAAGCGAACACTTGATGAAAGCTTTGCTGGAACAAGAATCGGGACTCGCTAGCAGCTTGTTTAACAAAGCTGGAGTTTCTGTAGCAAAATTGCGCGATCGAACTGATGAGTTTATCAGCCGCCAGCCCAAAATCACTGGAAGCGGCGGCAACGTTTATCTAGGTCGTTCTCTCGACACTTTGCTCGATCGCGCCGACACTTACCGAAAAGAGTACGGCGATGAATTTATTTCGATCGAGCATTTGATACTAGGTTACGTTAAGGACGATCGCTTCGGCAGAAATCTACTACAAGAATTTAAACTAGATGAAGCCAAGCTCAAAGATATTATTGCCCAAGTCCGGGGGAACAACAAAGTGACAGATCAAAATCCAGAAGGCAAATACGAAGCGCTGGAAAAATACGGCCGAGACTTGACTGAAGCCGCGCGTCAAGGCAAACTCGATCCAGTAATCGGACGGGATGACGAAATCCGCCGCACCATTCAAATTTTGAGCCGCCGCACCAAAAATAACCCGGTATTGATTGGGGAACCGGGAGTCGGCAAAACTGCGATCGCCGAAGGACTCGCCCAGCGAATTATCACCGGAGATGTGCCACAATCTCTCAAAGACCGACAATTAATTAGCTTAGATATGGGCGCTTTAATTGCAGGTGCAAAATTCCGGGGAGAATTTGAAGAACGCTTGAAAGCAGTGCTCAAAGAAGTTACCGACAGCAACGGCAAAGTCATCTTATTTATCGATGAAATTCACACTGTTGTCGGTGCTGGCGCAACTCAAGGATCGATGGATGCCGGCAACTTGCTTAAACCCATGTTAGCGAGGGGAGAATTGCGCTGTATCGGCGCTACAACTCTCGACGAATACCGCAAGTACCTCGAAAAAGATGCGGCACTAGAACGCCGTTTTCAACAAGTTTATGTTGACCAACCGACAGTTGAAGATACTGTCTCGATTTTGCGGGGCTTGAAAGAACGGTACGAAGTTCACCACGGTGTGAAAATTTCTGACAGCGCCCTAGTGGCGGCGGCTACTTTATCTACTCGATATATTAGCGATCGCTTCCTTCCAGACAAAGCCATTGACTTAGTGGACGAAGCAGCAGCTAAACTCAAAATGGAGATTACCTCCAAGCCGGAAGAACTAGACGAAATCGACCGCAGGATTTTGCAGCTAGAAATGGAAAGACTGTCGCTGCAAAAAGAAAGTAACTCTGCTTCGATGGAACGCTTGGAAAGACTGGAAAAAGACTTAGCCAACCTCAAGGAACACCAAAACGGTTTGAATGCCCAGTGGCAATCTGAAAAAGGTGTCATCGGCAGCATTCAAAAGATTAAAGAACAGATTGATAAGGTGAATATTGAAATTCAGCAAGCTGAATTAAAATATGACCTGAACCGCGCTGCTGAGTTGAAATATAGCAAGTTAACCGAATTGCAAAAACAACTGCAACAAGCTGAATCTCAACTGTCAGCAACTCAAACCACAGGTAAAAGTTTGCTGCGGGAAGAAGTTACAGAAGGTGACATTGCCGAGATTATTTCCAAGTGGACGGGAATTCCGATCAGCAAGTTAGTTGAATCGGAAATGCAGAAACTTCTGCACTTGGAAGATGAATTGCACAAGCGGGTAATCGGACAGGATGAAGCGGTGACGGCGGTTGCAGATGCAATTCAGCGATCGCGCGCAGGTTTAGCCGATCCCAATCGTCCGGTTGCGAGTTTTATCTTCCTCGGCCCGACGGGTGTTGGTAAAACCGAGTTGGCGAAAGCATTAGCCGCTTATCTGTTCGACACCGAAGAAGCGATCGTGCGAATTGATATGTCGGAATACATGGAAAAACACGCGGTTTCGCGGTTAATTGGTGCGCCTCCGGGATACGTCGGCTACGATGAAGGCGGACAATTAACTGAGGCTGTGCGCCGCCGTCCTTACTCCGTGATTCTATTCGATGAAATAGAGAAAGCGCACCCGGATGTCTTCAACATCATGCTGCAAATTTTGGATGACGGCCGCGTTACCGACGCTCAAGGTCACACAGTAGACTTTAAGAACTCTGTGATTATTATGACATCGAATGTCGGCTCTCAATACATTTTAGATGTGGCGGGAGATAACGAACTAATGCGCAGTCGGGTGATGGAAGCGATGCGGGGAACTTTCCGCCCAGAATTCTTGAACCGGATTGATGAGATGATTATCTTCCACGGTTTGAGCAAGCGCGAATTGCGGCAGATTGTGCTGTTGCAAGTCAAGCGCTTGGAAAAACGGTTAGCTGAACGCAAGATGTCTCTGAAGCTGTCGGAATCTGCGATCGATTTCTTAGCAGAAATTGGTTACGATCCGGTTTACGGTGCGCGGCCTCTGAAGCGGGGAATTCAACGCGAGTTGGAAACGCAAATGGCGAAGGGTATTTTGCGGGGAGATTTTGCTGACGGCGATACCATTTTTGTGGATATCGAGAATGAAAGGTTGGCGTTTAAGCGGCTGCCGGCACAGTTGGTAACTGCGAAATAATATGAGTAGGGTGGGCTGCGGCCCACCTTATTTTTTGAGGGGCGATGGTTGTTTTTTTAACCGCAGATGTAGGCGGATGGACGCGGATGGACGCGGATGGGATTGCTCTTTTTTAATTATGGCGATCGCTTTCTGATTTATCTTTTTTCTGTTCTTGGCGTTCTCTGACTGCTTTAGCGGCCACATGGGAAAGCAGGTTTGCGATCGTTCTATCTTCCTCTTCGGCCCATTCGGACAAGGCTTGTTGACACTCTCAGGTCTGAAGACGCTGAGATTCTACTGACAGAGCAGGCTTAGGTAATACCCAAAGTCTAACTCTCGCTACGGTAGTCAAACACCGTCTATTCAGTTGGTTGAGGTTTACACCCAACTTACTGACTACTTTTCTGAGAATATTCGCCGAACCATTTAGGTCTGCATTTATCACTGTTCCGTCACCAGATTGATACAAGCCACGTTTAATTCGTTTTCCAGATGCTTTCCACTCAGGCGGTTTTTCACCATACTTGGGCAGGGAGTCTCCATCAAGAAAACTGGATTGAGAGGTGTACGCTTCTTCAGTTTCAGTAAACCTAATACCGTGTAAATTACACAGTTGATTTAATCGGTCTTTCAATTTTCCTAAAGGCATTTGAACAAACTTCTGATTGTTCAACTTGCCCATATGGGCATTGGATTTAAAACCTTGGTTCCATCCAATTACTAAATTGCCGATACCATGTTTCAAACAGTGCTCAACAATTAACTTGGCAGCTTTGTTAATACCATCACGCATTTGGTGATTGCGTTTCCGGGTCACACGGTCTAACCAATTGTCCCAA
Organism: Microcoleus asticus IPMA8; assembly: GCF_013179805.1. Taxonomy (GTDB): domain Bacteria; phylum Cyanobacteriota; class Cyanobacteriia; order Cyanobacteriales; family Microcoleaceae; genus Microcoleus; species Microcoleus asticus. The sequence goes on from NZ_SRRZ01000041.1 coordinate 17,304, forward strand.
TAGCCTGAAGGTTTTCCTTCTTTTCTAGTGGCCACTTTCTTGTTCCATAATTGATTCATCGCTTTCATAGCCCGAGCATCAATCAAGAAGGAATTCCCTAACGTATCAACGCAAGCTGCTAAATTATCAGCAGTTCCTAAATCTATAGACAACGCTTGATTGTTATCTAAATCGTGTTGTTGCAGTTCCACATCATAAGACACCTCAAGGTAAAAAGCACCATTTTTAGGAACAATTGTAAACTCTTTAACCTTTGAAAAATCCAGGTGTGAGGGCATAGGTAGAAAGAATTCGGAAATTCCAAACCATCGCTTAACTGTTAAACCCAGAGAAAATCTCAACTGATTGTTAATGAGTGTAGGTTTTAATCCTCCAGAATTTGGATAAGCTACTTTAAACAATTTAGACCCTTTTAGGTAGCCTGGGGGCTTGGGTCTAAAATGCAATTGACCTTTGAAGTACAAAGTTCTTAACTCTTTAAAACCTTTAAAAGCTTCCGTGACCGACATCAACGTCTGCTGCATTGGTGTTGATGGCAACGACTTAGCAACCATTGACTTTGAAACTGACGGTTCAAAGGATAAGTCGAATTTTCCGGTTAAAAGTTTTCCGGTTTTAAAAAAGGTCTGGCGAGCTAAGTAAACACCGCTGTTTTACAGCTTGCCAGATTGCTGACAAAGGTAATTCAACAATACCTTAACGTCTTTCTCAGGAGACAGCAATATTTTCTGCACTCCCATTGTTTTTTTGGCTTTAGTCACCTCTGATTTCCTGAAGATTGGTTGATTAGTTGAGTTTAGAGGGATACAGTAAATATGTCAAGTCGTGTCAATAAAACTTTATGTTGCTATTACCTGAACTAACGGATGTTTTTCGTTAGCAACCAAGTTGCTTAATAGCCGTTCTAGTCATTATTTAAGGATCCAATTCCCGAACGTATAAAAAAAGCTGCCGTCTTTATGAACTAGCAGCTATTTTTATACGTTCGGCTAATTAAGAAAGAACACGGTAACTAAAGTCCTCCCTGTCGCTTCCCTCTAAGGACTGAAGTCTCTGAGTTTCCCGCATCCCGTGTTATTTTTATGACATACAAAGAACGCTTGTGTTGTTGGGCGATCGCCCGTCTGTTACCCTCTGAGCAATGGATGATCGTTGCCCGCTTCCGCAGTCGTTCTGATGCAGACGGGCATTTTCAGTTTTTGCGACAAACTATACCTCACGTTAAGTTTGAGGTTGTGTTCGATTTAAGCGGGGAAACTCACCGTTTATCGGCGTTGGGCAGCCCTTCCAATCCCGTCACCAGCGCGTTATAAATGGTAATTTTTGAGGCGGTTTCAGTTAACTAAACATTGGCGATCGCACTTTTTTTGATAAGGGCGATCGTCCTTCCTTTCTTGAGTCCCCCTCTACTAGGACGATAGTTTCTGTACAAGCGATTTCAATTGCCGAGTTATCTGTTGGGCTGTTTCTACTAACTTACTTCCGCACCATCACAGAGCGAATCACAGCATTCGGCTGATATTTATTAGTCTGATAAAATCCCCCTTGACCAGCGCCATAAACCCCCGCAAATTGTTTGCCTTCAGCCTTGGGAACAAACATAATGTTTCTAGTGGGTTGCTTGGCAAATACAACCCCTTCTCTCGATTCATTATCCACGTTATAAGATAAAGTAGCTTTGCCGTAAATAGCCTCGGCTTGTTTCAGAGTCATTCCCGGCCCGACGCCCTGAACTGTTTTATAATTAGAATTCTCAGTCATCAAAAGTTCAATGACATCCGTATCTTTTAGCTTTGTACCTGCAGGATAAATAATCCGATATTGCACTTTTCGCGACTGGCTGACTGCCACAGCATCAAAGTCTACCATAAAAGGAGACTCTACCTTAAACTGCGCCGTGGAACCCAGAGCTTTTTTCAATTGTCCGAAAGTCATCCCTACCTTCGCCGCTCCAATTGTGCGATCGGAAATTGTTAAACTGGCAGCAGGCGTTTTTTGAGCAGCCTTTGCCGCTTCTCCCAAGACATTGGTAGCCCTAGGCGCAATAGCGGAACCCGGAACCGAAATTAAGGTGAGGTAACTGCCGATCGCCAATAAAACAGCTATCATTGATCCAGACAAAACTTTAACATTCAACATGGCTAATTCTCCTAGATTTCAAATGCGACTATCTACCCGCATCTTTTTGACTATCCTGGGCTTCACCCTCCTAGTTTGGATTCTCAGAGGCGTTGGCATCTTGACATTCATTCCCGGTGCTGTTATCTGGATACTGATTTTGTTGTCTTTTGTTGCGGGTATCCTCAGCACTTTACTCCGTCGTTAAGCCAGCGTCCGGCAAATAACAATTAACAATTAATAATTAATAAATTATTTTAATTTGGATTGTTTCATTGCCTTTCCCACTGTCACATTCAACTGAGCGCCGATTAGCATCACCAAAGAAGAAATATCGAGCCACAGCAGCAACACAATAAAAGTTCCGATCGTGCCGTAAGTCCAACTGAAATTGCCCCAATGCCAAACATAAAACCGAAATAAAGCTGAAAACAGCGCCCACAAAATAGCAGCAAAAACAGCTCCAGACAAAATAGGAATATCTGGTTGACGGCGGCTCGGCCCGTAGCGGTAAACAAAGGCAAAAGCCAGTGAGACAATTCCCAAAGAAATCGGCCACCGCCACAGCCGCCAAACACCTAACAGTTGCGACTCCAAAGGGCAATTGCCGGCAAGCAGCAAGCAATTTTGAACATCTTTTAAATCGCAAGTGGCGACGGACTCCAGCAGGCAACTCTGGCGGGCAATAGCTTGTACAATTAAGTCGCTGACAAATACTACTCCCGATGCCAGAATTAATAGTATAATTGTGCCGATACTCAGCGCCAGAGAAATAAGTTTTGCTTTCCAAAATGGTCGAGTTCGATCCCTCGGAATTTGATGGATGCGATCGAGTGCAGCCATCGCCGCGCTCATTACTCCAGAAAATACCCAAATCGCCCCAAGAAAGCTCACCGAAAACAGCCCTTTACTGCGAGTCAACAGAATTTCTTTGATTAAGCCACCAATCAAATTCCGAACGTTATCGGGTATAACTTCGCCCAAAAGACGGGCGATTTGATAAAGTGTTGACTGCAAAGGTTCAAACAGAGCGATCGCAGATAAGATAGCCAACAGCCCCGGAAACAGCGCCAGCATAGAATTGTAGGCCATTTCCGCAGACAGCCCCGGCAAGCGCTGTTCTCCTGCCTTCGCGCCGACCTCCTTGAGCGTGCCCCAAGTCAAACACCGACAAAACAGCCAAAAACCACCAAATTTTTTTTTGAGAGATCGAAGCAGCCTCAAAAATACCTGAAACAAAGCTAAAATCAGGTAGCGCAACCAGTAAAAAATGTTCATAGCGCACAGGAGACGGGGAACTAGAAAATGGAAAATGAATGCAGGACGATCGCGCAACTGGAAATAAGCAGCGTTACTTAATTAAGCCATTACCAATGCGCCATTGTTAATCTAAAATCTAAAATCTAAAATCTAAAATCTAAAATCAATATGGCTCAGGATGTCAGACAGTGGTTAGATGAAATTAAGCGGCTGCAACAGCAGTTAACAGAAGTTTCGCGCGATCGCGATGAGGCCGGTGAAAGTGCGGCTCAGTGGCGGCAACTCTACAATACCGAAGCCGAACAGCGGCGGAATGATGCCAAATTAACTCAGCAAAGCATCGCTTCTCTGGAAGCACAAATAGAGCAATTACAAAATTTTTCGCCCCTTGTACCCGAAGGCGACGATGCTGGAGTTGCCCGACAGCAGGAAGTCGAACAACTGCAAACAGTAGGCGAACTTAAAGCTAAGTTAGCAGAAGTTCTCGAAGAGCGCGATCGGGCGATCGAACAAGTTAAACAACTGACTCAAGCCCTGAAACAAGAAGAAGCCCGCCACGCCGAAACTAGCAAAAATTTAACTAGCGCTCTCGGAGATGCCGTTGACTTGCTCACGAAAGCCCAAAATCCTGCCCCTGCAAAAACCGAGACAGTATATTCTTTGGAGATAGTACCTACTCGCACTGCAAATCCTGGCGAAACTGCTCTGGAAATACGCCAAACTTCAGCCCAAACAGGTAAAAATCCCGCGCAGCTTCCACCTTCTAAAAATCAGTTACTCGATCTACCACCATTTGGGAATTAGGAGCTAAAAATTCAGGAATTGTCGGCAGGGCGAATCCCCTTAGCAGGTGCGATTTAGTCAGCGATTCCTTGTTTTTGTTTTTCCTGCAATTAAGCAGCCTTAATTCATCGGCTTCTTTATTATTCCCCATCTACAGATGGTTTACTAATCGATGTAACTGTACTATACGCCAACCTATAATCCGCATTCAAAATTTTGAAAACAGCTAAAAAATATTGCTCGCGTCGTATTAATCTACAGTCTTTAGATAGAACTTAACCGAGCTAAATTTTAGTAGTATCGAAAACGACTGATGTGTGAGGAAACTTCATGAAGGCAGAGATATCCGCAGTCTGGTTAAAGATGGAGAGCATGATCGACGGCTTGATTATCATGTTGCCCAATATTGTGCTGGCGTTAATTGTCTTTGCAATCTTTTTCTGTGTGGGCGGGGCAATTAAGAGAGCGGTCAGGCGGGTAACCCGCAACCACCACCAAGCACGAAATTTGGGGTTGGTGTTAGGACGGTTGGCGCAGGGTACGATCGTTCTAGTTGGCCTGTTTGTTGCGCTTTCGATTGTAATTCCCACATTTAAGGCTGGCGATTTGATTCAACTGCTGGGAATTAGCGGGGTGGCGATTGGTTTTGCCTTTCGCGATATCTTGCAAAACTTCTTAGCCGGTATCCTAATTCTGTTGACGGAACCGTTCCGAATCGATGACCAAATTGTGTTTAAAAACTTTGAGGGAACCGTAGAAAATATTGAGACCCGCGCTACAACAATCCTAACCTATGATGGTCGCCGGATTGTCATTCCCAATGCCGAATTGTTTACGAATTCGGTGACAGTAAATACCGCTTTCGATAAACGCCGCACGGAGTACGATTTTAGTATTGGTTACGGCGACGATATTGACTGCGCCAAGCAGTTAATGCTGGAAGCATTGTACAGCGTCAATGAGGTGTTGAAAACTCCTGCACCCGATGTGCTGGTGCTTGAGCTAGCAGAAAGTACCGTCAAGATCCGCGTTCGGTGGTGGATTTCTCCGCCGCGCCGAATTGACGATATGCGATCGCGCGACAAGGTAATTTGTGCTATTAAAAAAAAGCTTGTGGAAAACGGCATCGATTTGCCTTATCCTACGCGACAAATTTTGTTTCACGACCAAACCGAAGAAACTGATGGCGATCGCTCCCAGCAGCGCGAAGGATGGCCCGCTGGTAAAAGTAAAGTTCCGAAACCTCGTCGTATGGGCCGCTCTTTGCGAAGATTTACCCAAGGGCGATCGCAACAAGACGGCAACGGAAAATCTTAACCGCCTCACAAGTCATGAAAAATGTCAAGTTGAGCAAACTTTGGGATTCGCTGCACTTCGCTCGTGCCACTAGAATTGATATCACTCGCCGAGCGATCGAAGGAGTAACAAACCAGGATTGATATGATGCCTAATTTTCAAGCAAAAACCACAGTCCGATTGCCGTAAACTAAAACACGATTTTGTAAATGATATCGCACCGCCCTTGCTAAAACAACCCTTTCTAAATCTTTACCTTTGCGAATCAAATCAGAGACTTCATCGCGGTGACTCACGCGCACAACATCTTGTTCGATAATCGGGCCCGCATCTAAATCCGGTGTAACATAGTGGGCTGTTGCACCGATAATTTTTACCCCTCTTTCATAAGCCCTTTCGTAAGGATTTGCACCCACAAACGCGGGTAAAAATGAATGGTGAATATTAATCAGATTGGGAAATGCAATCGTAAAATCTTGACTCAAGATTTGCATATATTTCGCCAAAACTACTAAATCAATCTTATATTTCTTAAGAATTTCTAACTGTTGTGCTTCTTGAATAGCTTTATTGTCTTTAGTAATGGGAATATACTCAAAGTCGATCCCGTATTGTGCGGCAAGAGGCTTTAAATTTTGATGGTTGCTGATAATCAGGGGAATTTCACATCTGATTTCTTGAGATTTTTGTCGCCAAATCAAGTCTAATAAACAATGATCTTGACGGCTGACCCAGAGCGCAAGCCGTCGAATTTTCTGGGAGAAATGCAATTGCCAATTGGCTTGTAAGTCCTTGGCAATTTCAGTAAAAGCAGGTGTTATTTGTTCGGTGGTTAAGTCAAAATCATCTAATTGCCATTCTAGCCGACTCAGAAATAATCCAGCGGTAAAATCTGTATGGTGATCTGCGTGGATGATATTGCCATTATGGGATGCGATAAAGTTAGCAAGTAAGGCGACGAGTCCTTTGCGATCGGGACAGGCAATTAACAGGGTTGCAGTAGGCTTAGTCATGGTAGAATAGCAAAAGTGTTAAGTGTTATTTTAGGCGATCGGATCGGGTTGATCGCCGAGCGTTAGTGAAAACAGAGAAAGCTTGTTTTTGCGATCGACTGAGTTCTTGAAAGCCTGCATTGAGTAGGGCTAAATACAAGTTTTAATCATCTTTTACCAGCGAAGGTCATTCGCTAATACACATTGTGACTATCCATAGAATAGAGTACCTGATTCTTTCTTCGGTTATAGAACATTCTGAAACTCTCAAAAATGTGGCATCGGATTTCAGACTCTCTCATGCTGAGGTGGTAGTAGCAGCCGATCGCTTATTTCAGAAAGGCTACATCTTAGCTGGATTTCGCACTGAAGATGGAGAATTTATTAAATATCTTACCTTGGATCGAGCGCAAATTCAGGCACACTTGGATGGGAAATTCACCACTTTTTACTACTTAACTCCTCAGGGGAGAGCCTTGTGGGAAACCTTAAGTCATCCTGATACGGAGCTAGAATTAGATACAAACCCATCAAATTTGTTTGGAGATGAAGATCTAAACTATTACGCAACATTAGCAAAAACTCTGAATCCAAAAGTCGAATACTTGATTCTTGAGTTTGCTGTAATATTCAGCTACTACGGACTAAGAAATGTTGCGTACTCAATGCACTTATCTCATGCTGAAACAGCACTTGCAGCGGATTCCTTGTTTCAGAGGGGAGACATTAAAGCAACGGTGTTTGCAGATGAATATGACGACTATCACACCGATGGAAATTCAGATGTTATCTTAACAAGAGCCGGAATTCAAGATCACTTAGATGGCAGACTTCTAGCTAGCTACTATTTAACTCCTCAAGGTGGTGCTAGATGGGAAGCAATGGCTCATCCTGATTGGAATAAATTTTCCATTGTAAATTTTCTTGGGCAGTTTCCTTATGAAGAAGGATTTCTCGGTACTCAACGAGAAATTATAGAGCAATTACTGGCTTTAGATCGTTTGCTTTTCATGTATAAACATATCCCAGGAAGCGAAAAATGGAATGTCCTCGAACCCTGGGAAGCAACTTATTGGAAGACTTTACCGCGAGGCTATTACGTTAGTTGTGAATTTCAGCATAGTGATTTTTTTACTTGGAAATTAGATGACAATACTCCGGCTGAGATAGTTGAGGAATACAAGCAGGCGAGTCAATGGTACGAGAATGTCAAGAAATGGTATACAGACCCTTCCTTTGATTAGAATTCAAAAGTTTTACTCGCTCGCTTGTTATATAAAACCCTCTGTATATCTCGCTTGTCGCCGAGCCTATATCCCCCTAAACCACCCTTAAAAAGGGGGACTTTGAGTAATTTTAGTCCACCCCATAAGAGATTTTAACTAACAGTGGAACAGGCATCTTGCCTGTCTTATTTCTTAGTCCGCGTAGGCGGACGAAAGTTTTGGCAGTAGCGGTTTCAACCGCCGAGGGTTCGAGGGGATAAAAAACTTGATATGGCTTCTTAAAACCCCATCGCCCCAGCTACTGCATCCAAAGTCGGAGCAATGCCGCTTTTAAACTGATTGTTGCTGTGATTAATTGCCGTATCCGGGTCTTTCAAACCGTTACCAGTCAGCACGCAAACCACCGTCGCCCCAGTCGGAACTTGGTCTTTTACCTTCAGCAAACCTGCCACAGAAGCTGCACTTGCCGGTTCGCAGAAAATCCCTTCCTGCGATGCTAACAAACGGTAAGCGTCGAGAATTTCGGCGTCGGTGACTGCTGCAAAACTGCCGCGGCTGGCTTCGGAAGCTGCGATCGCCTGTTTCCAGCTAGCGGGGTTGCCGATCCGAATCGCCGTCGCCAGGGTTTCTGGGTTCGCCACTGGCTGTCCCGTCACCAAAGGTGCAGCCCCCGCTGCTTGAAATCCCATCATCCGCGGCAGGCGCGAACATTTTTTGGCTTGGTGGTATTGACAAAAACCCATCCAGTATGCTGTGATGTTTCCGGCATTTCCCACGGGAATGCACAGCCAGTCGGGGGCATCGCCCAAAACGTCCACCACTTCAAAAGCGCCGGTTTTCTGGCCTTCCAAACGGTAAGGATTGACTGAGTTGACCAATGTCACGGGGTAGTTAACAGCCATTTCGCGGACAATTTCTAAAGCCCGATCGAAATTTCCCCCAATCGAAATTACTTCCGCACCGTAAAGCAAAGCTTGCGCCAGCTTGCCCAAAGCCACGTAACCTTCGGGAATCAACACGAAAGCTCGCATTCCCCCGCGCCGGGCGTAGGCGGCCGCGGAGGCCGAAGTATTGCCGGTACTGGCACAAATTACTGCCTCCGCACCAGCTTCCTTAGCCTTGGAAATCGCCATTGTCATCCCCCGGTCTTTGAAACTACCAGTGGGGTTGAGGCCGTCGTATTTGACCAAGACGCGCACGTCTCGACCGATGAGAGAGGCGATCGCAGGTGCTGGAATCAGAGGAGTATTGCCTTCTTGGAGTGTGACTACCGGCGTGGTTTCCGTCACCGGCAGGTAGGGGCGATAAGCTTCGATCAAGCCGGGCCAGCCGTAGCGTTTCGGCTCGGCTGCGCGGGCAGCGGAGTTAGCAGCAGAGTCAGTAGCAGGTAGAATCAGGGTCACGATGTCAATGGTTTTAGGCAATAGCCAAGGAATTTACACTAATTTTAGCTCGATCGGTTAATTTGATGTTTAATACGATCGGTTCAGGTTAAAGTAACTTAATGGTGTGAATGTGTAGATATGTCTACCCAATTACTAATGTCAAATAATTCATCCACTCTTTCCCGGCCTCAAGTTACCGCGAGCAATCCCGAAATGGCTAGTTCTTCTACCCTATCGACCACTTTTGCCCGCAAAGTAGATTCGGTGAAGTGCCCCTACCAAGCCGACCAGCAAGTTAAGTTCCTGCACTTGCAAGCGGAAATCGAATCCTTGCTGTTGGAAGTGCAAAGCCTCAAACAGCAACGCTCGATCGCTGGCTTGTCGGCTCTAGACCCCATTTCTGGCAGCAACAGCAATTAGCAGACAAAAGTCGCTAATGCTAACTGTGCTGCCCCTGTGTTATAAAAACAAAGGTTTTGCTACCCGCAGTATTTTTTGCCGAAAGTGCCAGAAATTCCTAACTGCGGATAGCGATCGCTAGCATTTGCTAAAACGCGCTTGCCTACTGCTCAACTCGTCTGCCACAAGCTGGCAACGAGCTGACATTTTACTGCGCTTTTTTATTGCGCTAATTTGTTAAGCCATGCTCATGGCATACGGAGAATCGAAATCAGTTTATGACAGCATCGATCGAAAAACCACTAAATTTGATATCCGCAAGTGACACTTCCAACCTGCGCCTCAAAGATATTCTCAAAACCCTGCCGCGGGAAGTATTCGTCAAAAACCCCCGCAAAGCTTGGACAAAAGTTATTGTCAACGTTTTGCTAGTTGCTGTCGGTTATTGGGGCATAGCAGTCTCTCCTTGGTTTCTACTACCCCTGATGTGGATTTTCACAGGAACCGGATTAACCGGTTTTTTTGTGATCGGTCACGACTGCGGTCACCGGTCATTTGCTAACCGCCGCTGGGTTAACGATTTAGTCGGACATCTCGCCTTTTTGCCGTTAATTTTCCCGTTTCACGCATGGCGGCACGGACACAATTATCACCACAAGCACACCAACAAAATTGGCGAAGATAATGCTTGGCAACCCATGACAGCGGAAGACTACGCTGCTGCTCCCAAGGCTTTACAAATAGCTTATAGTTTAATTTTCGGTCGGATGTGGTGGATCGGCTCGATCGCCCACTGGGCAAAAGTGCACTTTATGTGGTGGCGCTTCAATGGCCAACAGAAACAAGAACAAGTCCGGTTTTCTGTGTTAGTGGTTTTAATCGGTGCTGCGATCGGATTCCCGATTTTAATTGCAACCACAGGCATTTGGGGATTTGTCAAATTTTGGTTGATGCCCTGGCTGGTTTACCATTTCTGGATGAGCACTTTTACGATCGTCCACCACACAGCACCAGACATTTCATTTAAAGAACCGGAAGAATGGGACGAAGCCCAAGCGCAACTATCGGGAACAGTTCACTGCGATTATCCCCGCTGGGTAGAGTTTCTGTGCCACGACATTAACGTGCACGTTCCCCACCACCTTTCAACTGCTATTCCCTGGTACAATTTGCGCCTCGCCCACAGCAGCTTAAAGGAAAATTGGCAAGATCATCTCTACGAAACAGAATTTTCTTGGTCTTTAATGAAGCGGATTGCCGACAACTGTCACCTATACGATCCGGCTGGCGGCTATCAGACATTGCAAGAATTTAACGCTAAAACAAAGTAAGTTTTAAACGCGATAAATGCCAGAAAAACCCGGTTTGTAAAACACAACCGGGTTTTTCGATATTGCAATCCGTAGCCTTTGTCAGGGGCGGAATGCACGCCCTACTGTCAATATCACAATCCGTACCATTATTAAATCAGTCATTCCCAATCTAAAATCTAAAATCTAAAATCTAAAATCGAATGACTTTCAATCCCAATAACTGTCGCAACGAAAGCGAAGTAGAAAGCAAACTCATTGTCAGCTACCTGCTACCAAAGTTAGGCTATACGCCCGACACTTGGCACCAAGAAATAGCATTTGGGAATATTCGTCTAGACTTCCTCTCATTTGCCACCCAAGTTATCCCCATAGTCGTCGAGACAGACTCACCGATGAGTGTAGTCATGGAGGCTAAACATCCCAAGGAAAATTTAGACCGCCACCTGCGAAAACTCACTCGCTATTTAACAAGTTTGAGCATCCGCTACGGACTCATAACTAACGGTAAAGAAATTAGAATTTACGAAAGAGTTGCCGATGATATTCAGCTAGTCTTTAAGTGTTCTGGACAAGACCTTGAAAATAGAATTGATGAAATTATCGCTTTAATTGGCAGAGATAGTTTAAATTTTATAAAAAATCCCGATAATCTTCAACTGGAAGATAGTAAAATTAGTTTGGTTAGTCCTGAGTTAATTAGCGAAGTCCCAGTACAGCCCAACAATCCCGCCACCGCAGAACCTGAGCCAAGTCAAATCTCAGAACCCGAACAAATACCTGAAAATAATGTCGTTAATATTCAAGCTAAATCAGATTTAACCGTTCCCCAAAAAAGGCAAAATACTATGAAAATCATTGCAGTTTACCACAATAAAGGCGGCGTTGGCAAAACTACAACAGTAGTCAATTTAGCTGCAGCGCTAAGCAAAAAAGGTAAGAGAGTCTTGGTAATCGACTTAGACAGTCAGGCAAATACAACCTTTGCGACAGGTTTAGTTAAATTTGAGGATGAAGAACAAGACGATTTGAAAGATAATAATATTCTTCAAGTTTTGCAATCAGAAGACTTTTTCTCTATTGCACAAGTAGCTCGCAAGTCTAATTTTTGCCATCCCGAAATTGATGTGATTCCTTCCCACATTGATTTAATGCAATATGAAACCGAATTTAATCAACTAGATTACAGCCGAATGATTTTAATTCAAAAACTAGCAGACGTACAGGATAAATATGATATTGTACTGATCGATACCCCACCATCGTTGAACTTTTACGCCCGAGTTGCCCTGATTACGGCGGATTATTTAATTATTCCTTCTGACTTAAAACCTTTTGCCAATCAAGGACTGATTAATGTCAAGGATTTTATTAAAAAAGTCAACGTATTCAAAAAACAAATTGGCAAGAAACCTCTAGAAGTTTTAGGCGTACTTGCTTGCAAAATCTCAGCTAATGCTAAATTTGTACAGTATAGTTTGCCCAAGCGGAGGGAGACAATTCCCAAACGCTACGGCCTTGAAATCATGGACAGCGTAATTTACGAGAGAGATGATTTGGCAAAGTGTGCAGAACAATTTCAAATCGTGGGGAATATGGAAATCGCCGATCCGATTTCAGTGCTGGACTTTAAGCCAGATTCCATCGCTTCCCAAGAATTTGAAATGCTAGCAATCGAAGTTTTGGAAAAAACAGGTAAAAACTAATGAAAAAATTATTTCCGTCACTGGTTGCAGTTAAAAAAATTACATCCGCAGTGCCTCGTTCCAATTTTGCCGAGGCTGACTTGGAGAAATTAGCGAGACTGATTTTAGAGTCAGGAGGATTGATTAATCCGATAATTGTCCGCCGAAACGGTATGGATGCTTACGAAATAGTAGACGGAGACTTTGAATACTATGCGGCGGCGAGAGCAAAGGAAATAGAACCTCAAAAAGGCGAGACAATCGGAGCATTTATCCTGGAAGAAGAAAATGAAGAGCTTCTACTGGAACAACTTAAAATTCTCAGAAAAACCGCAATCACTCAGACGAAAAGTGTAAGTGACGTTCCCCAACAGTCCTCCAGTTTTGAACAGCGGCTGACAAATATTGAAACTCGATTGGAAAACAGAATTAATGAATTGAAAGCCGAGTATACGCGGGAAAAACAGGCGCTGATAGAGAGGGTTAAAGATGTTGAAAGCCTGATCCCCAAGCCTGTTCCGCTGTTGGAAGCACTCAACACTCAAGATAAATTCAAATTGGCTACAAATTTGAAAAATGCTGGCATAAAAGCTCAAACAATAGAACAAATCATCAAAGAGCGAGATTTGCAGCAGTTTGCATCTTTTGAAAATGTGTTGGAACGCATGAAAGGTAAAGGGTTAGGCGAGAAAACAATGATTAAGCTTATTGACAAGTGGCAAAAATATTTATAAGCTTTCAGCCATCTCAATTGCATTTTTGGGGCGCTCAAAGCCCACCCGACAAAAGTTGAAAAACCCGATATGACTCGGCGGTTGAAACCGATCCTACACAAACTTTCGTCGCTCTCGCTTGAGACTAAAGAATAAAGGGGATATTAAAGCTGGCTTTCGTATAAATCGCAATTGCGATCGCAATTCGCAACGCCAGCCCGATCGCCCTGACGACGAAAAAAGTAAAGATGAGTAAAGCAGTCGATCGTTGGTGTCCCACAGCCAGTTAAACTCTTCACAGTCGCTTTTTTTAGGAATTGCAGTAACTTTTGTCGTAGCTTGCGGGGCCCGACGCCATCGCCCGGGCTGTCACCGCACAGCCAGCCGCACAGGTACAGCAGCAACGCGATATCTCCGCCAGATAACCGAGTTCGATCGCAGACTGGGAAGACTCAGCCCAAGAAACCCTTTAACTTACCACGGTCTGGGTAAGGTGTTTGTCTCGCACCCTACAATTAGAGTTCTTGGGTTAGTCCTGCATCCCTTAAAACGCAGGCTGTAAAGTGCAAACATACATAAATACCCAAACACCAGATTTTAATGACAAAAGGGGACTTGTAACAAGATGGATCGATCGTCCGATCAAAACCGAATAGTTGAATATTTGCGGATTAAGCCAATTAGTCACAGTCAGATTTACACTTCCCAAATTGCAGTACCAGAGCCTCAGAGGGGGGAAATTCCCCGCAAACGCCGCGAAGATCTCAGGAGAAGTCTCATCGAGAAAGGCAGCAACTTGATTCCTTTAATTGTGCGCCGCACTGAAGCTTACAGCAATGAAGAAGAATATGAAGTTGTCTGCGGCTCAGATTGGTGTATTCTTGCAAAAGAACTCGGCATCGAGCAAATGTGGGCTTGGGTATTTGAAATGACCGACGAGGAGGTAGCTGTTGCTCAAGCAGAAATGGAACATTTAGCTCCGCAACCGACTCATAAAACTGCACAAATTGAGACTCTACTGCAACAATTTGAGCTATCATTTCAAAAAAAGGTAGAGAGTCTAACAAAACAAATAGAACAATCTGTTAAAAAAAATGAAGATCTACTAAAAAAGCACGTAAAAGCTCTAACTGAACAGAACTTGGAGCGTAACCAAATAGAACAGATTAAGCATTTGCTCGAACAAGTGGAAAAAGCATTTCATGAAAAGGTAGATAAAATGGCTAAAAAAATTGAACAGTCGAGCAGCAACCGTCCGCTAACATCGGCGGTTATTTCTGATGTTAATCTTGAAGCTGCTTTGAGACAGTTGGATGAACTGGAAAAACTGCTGTCAAGAAAACTAGAACGCACAGTCCAAACCATTAATCAGTTTGTTTCTGACGCCATTGAAGACGTAGAAAATGACCTAAAAAATCAAATTGAAACGCTCCGCCGCCAACTCGGAGGCGCAGCGACGCACTCAGAAATACAGCCCGAGGCACAACCTAAAACGCCGTCAAAAACACAGCCCAAGAAGCAGTCGAAAGCACAGCAGAAACCTCAGCTACCGCAGTTGCAGTTGGAGTTGCCGTTTCCGTCCCCAACGGAAGACTACGAAACTCTTTCGCTGAGGGGCTTGAAGGCGATCGGCAAAGACCGGAAAATTCGGGGCTACGCGCGCATGAAACGACCGGAAATTTTGGCTGCTCTCAGGGAAGCTGACGGCCAATAAAGCGGTAATTGCTAATAGTTAAAGACTAATTGTTCGGTGTTCGATCGCATTTTTGGGCAAAAAGTGCGATGGGTGTTTCAGAATAGTCCTCGGCAGAGATATGAAAACCTGTTTCCTGTATTGTAAGCTGGTTTAGGCGATCGCATATCCCGTATGTTGCCGAACGTGATACGGATGAAACCCTAAAACTATCTTGTCTTTAGGCACTCCTAATTCTACAAGTTCTGGGGTAATTCCCGTTTCTATACCATCTTGTTGAATCCAGATTTTGCCGTCGATAATTTCCACATGAACGATACAATCGTGAATTCTTTTAGGCCCTTGCCAGCCATCGTGCATTAGTAAAAAATTGTTTTGTTCGCTGTCAACAATAACGCTGCTTTTAATTTCTCCGTGTCCGTAAGAAATCTGGGCATAACTATTTAAAACATTGCGAACAATTTGGCGATATTCATCTAGTCTATCCATCTGACAATTGTCTCCTTTAATGAATCAAAAACTATTAGTTTAAATCTCTTGTTCTCTAACAAAATCTGCCCGATAGGTTCAGAAAAGATTTCTGCATAAACTTCTGCACGAATTGCCAGATATATTATCCGTTCAGGTTCCGCTCGCTGTAGAATATCTTCGTAAACAATATACTGTCCAACAGCTTGTTCTAAGTCATGAACTGGTGAAGCACTCACGAAACTTTTTACTTCTACAGCAATTTTGCGACCTTGCTTTTCGGCAGCAAATAGTTTTTCTGCACCTAAATCAACACTGAGAGTACGTTTACCAACTTTTAAGGGTAGCGGATCGTTTGTTATCGTCCACCCGTCTTTTTCTAGAGCTGTTCTGACAGTATTGTGGTAGATGTCTTTTGCTGGCATATTCTAATCTGAACCATCAAATGTCACCCTAATTATAGAATAACACAAGACTTTTTAAAGCTGATAGCTCATCAATTCAAACTACTTATTGCCGCGTGTATCGGTGCTTCACCCCAATCGGAAAATACTCCGCATCGCCCGTCTCCGTTAATGTCACCACAGGTAACTGATATTCGGGCGGCACGTAATTAGCAAATTCGCTGTTTAGCCGCCGCAATTGCGCGAGAATTGAAGATGCGATCGCCTGCTTCATCTCCTCGTCGTCCTCCACCCCCGCTGCTAATTCCACAACCACCGATAAAAACCGATTTTGATCCGCATCTTCCTTGACTTGCAGCACAAATTTTCCCGTCACCCATTCCCGTATGGTGGGAACTTCTAAACCTACGGTGACATTTTCCGGGTAAATGTTAGCACCGAAGTAGGAAACGGTAAAGTGCGATCGCCCAAATACATAGACAAATGGCAAGCAGCGAATTCCTCTGGGGAAATCAGAAACTTTCATAGCTGCTTCTTGCTGCAAACGTGCCACAGGGTTAAATCCCCATTCTGCCAAAAAATTGAGCATTGCTTCGTAACAAATTAAACCGCCGTTATCGGAGATGTGATAGCGTATTAGCGGGATGCCGTTGTCGCCAGAAAATAATAGCGTGCCGTCATTATTCACTTCAAAAAAGCGGCTTTTCGGATCGTACTGTACCAGCGTTGGCAACCGCGATTCCCCAAATAAATTGCGTGCTGCTTCGGGATTGTTTGCTAAAAAGCGGCGGATGCAAATACTCAGCGGTGTCTCGTTGCCCAAAACGCCCGCATCGGCAGTACCGTAAAGGCTCGCAGAGTTGTAATATAGATTGTCAGAATTAGTGCGATCGCTCACCAAACTCCGCCATTCTTCGCTAAACACTTCCCCCGCAAACACCATCTTAATTCGATATTTTTGCCACTCCACACCCCCAGCAATTCCGCTATCAATCACATCTTTGATAAACGGCGGATATCCCAACAATACTACTTGCTCGAAATGCTCCCCAAGTTCCTGCACAACTCGGAATATTTCAGTCTTATTATTCCCAGGCGTCACAACTGTAACTGGATAGCCCTTACTCGCTAGATAGCGGCAGCAATTCGCCGTGTACATTCCCCCAACCCAAGTCCCCAAAGCAAAGCAAATCACAGCTAAAGTTGAGCGAGTATCAGCGGAAAAACTGTCGTGAAATATTTGTTCAAAACGAGCGGCAATTTGCAACTCGTCGCTGATAAAACGCGGCCAAAATGTCGGGTTTCCTGTCGAACCAGAGGAAACAGCAATGAAATCGCAAGTTTCTAATTTGCCCTGGTAGCACAACTGAGGTAGCGGGTGACAGCGTAAATAATTCTCTTTGGTAATTAGCGGCAATTTTTGGAAGTCTTCAAAGGTTTGAATTGAGGCGGGATCGATGTTGAGTGCAGCTAGGAAAGTCTGGTAAGCTGGTACTGTGGCCGCGACTTTTTGAAAAAGCGCGATCGCCCCGCATTCGGCAACTCGATTCTGCTGGTGTTGCAATCGTTCCTCAAGCGGCGCCCTCAAAAACTCTTCAAACGCCCCAATTGCTCGCTGACGCTGTTCTGGCTGCATGATTTGCTCCTTAAAATGGGTATTTTGCACCTCGATCGCTCAAGATTCAATTAGTAGCGCTAACGACCCGATCGCACATTGGGCTGGACACTAAAAATTTGAACACACTTTGAGGTCGATCGAATCGAAAAGATGGCGCAGTGGATAAACTTCAATACCACGAAACCGCTTTTTTAACAATAACCACAGGGGATAGGCAAGCTGCCGATCGACTAATCAACACTGACACACTATGTCAAGATTAATTCAGCGATCGCCCAAAATCCTCAGTCTCAGTCAAGCGTGAAAATCCGACGCAGCAAGTTCCAATGAACAATCCCATCTACCCCGGCATAACTCTCAACAATCACTACCGCATCGTCCGCGAATTGGGACACGGAGGCTTCGGGCGCACCTACCTCGCTGAAGACGCCCACCGATTTAACGAACCCTGCGTTTTAAAAGAATTTGCGCCCCAAGTACACGGAAGTTACGCTTTACAAAAATCCGAGGAACTGTTCGAGCGGGAAGCAGGAGTGCTCTACAAGCTGCAACACAATCAAATCCCGCGCTTCCGCGAACTCTTCCGCGTCAGTATCAGCGATCGAGGCTACCTATTTCTCGTCCAAGACTACGTTCCCGGTCAAACTTACCGCTTCCTGCTGGACGCCCGCAAGCGTCAGGGTTTGCGGTTCATAGAGGCAGAAATCAATCAACTGCTGCTCCAGATTTTGCCCGTGCTCGAATACATTCACTCTTTGGGAGTCATTCACCGCGACATCTCCCCGGACAACCTGATTCTGCGGAGTTCTGACGGGATGCCGGTGCTGATCGACTTCGGCGGAGTAAAACAACTTGCCGCCACCGTAGAGTCTCTGTTCGCTGAGGCTAACGGCACTCCCGCCCCCGCGACTCGCATCGGCAAGCTCGGCTATGCTCCCGTCGAACAAATGCAGATGGGAATCGTCTATCCCCAAAGCGATTTGTACGCTCTGGCGGCGACGGTTTTAGTGTTGCTGACGGGGAAGGAACCGCATCAGTTGCTCGACAGCCAGACGCTCAATTGGAACTGGCGGGCGGAATGTTCTCTGTCTCCGAATTTGTCCCTGGTGCTGGATAAAATGCTTGCTCAACAGCCGAGCCAGCGTTACTCCTCGGCTCGCGAGGTAATGCTCGCTCTCTCCGGCAATCCGCCTTTACAGCCACCTTTGCCACCAGCCCAGGATTTTGGACCCACGCAGCCGCCGGAGCACTCGCCTATACCCGTGCCCGCCCCCGCGCCAAAGCTGCCGGGAACTCCGGTGCGAGGTGCTATTGGCAATCAACAAAAGATGCCTGCTTGGAAAATGGTTTTGTTCGTGGTGGCGGTGCTCTCAAGTATGGGGGGAGTTGGCTGGTTTGCGGGCAATTATTTGTTAAATCTGCAATCAAAAGTGCAGAAAATTCCCCAGAGTCAGAGCCCGAAGCAGCAGCAAGAAGATGCTTTGCAAGATCGCTTTGTAAAGCTCAAAATTGACGATCGATTCTATAGCGGTTACGTCAACCTTGTGGACGAGACTTTTTATGCCAAATACCCGGAATTGGGCGGACGGCTGTTAAAAGAAGGCGATGACGATCGCCAGTGGCGGGAAAGGTGGCAGAAAATCGGCGACGAGTTGCTCGACAAGCTGGAAAATCTCAGCAGCGACGCTAGAGCGCGGCTGGGCAGTTACGACACCGCCGATATCGATCGCTGGAAAACTGAGGTTAACAAGCTGAATTTGAGCAGTCGGGCTTTGTACGATTTGGCTGATGCCAAGTTCTTT
The DNA here is from genome assembly GCF_013179805.1 of Microcoleus asticus IPMA8. Taxonomy (GTDB): domain Bacteria; phylum Cyanobacteriota; class Cyanobacteriia; order Cyanobacteriales; family Microcoleaceae; genus Microcoleus; species Microcoleus asticus. The sequence continues at coordinate 36,456 of NZ_SRRZ01000041.1, forward strand.
TATTGGTTTCCACAACAGCCGCGCGATCGCAATATCATCGGTTTGCCGATCGGACAAATTTGGCAAGCAATTACCGCCGATGCCCTCGCATCTTTGCAAGCAGGAGCAACTGTCGAAAGCGTTGAATTTGACCGCCTATCGAACAGCAAAAGCCTCACAGGCAATCTCAAACCCGGAGAAGGGAAAGCTTACATTGCCCGGTTCGCTCAAAATCAAACTTTGCGCGTGAATTTGCAAGCACCGCGCAAATCTACTCTGCTGTCAATTTATACTCCGGGGCGGACAAAGGGCGCGCGAGCTTTGCTGCAAGATGCAGATGGGCTTAGTTGGTCTGGATTGCTCGATGATGCTGGTTATTATGAATTCGTGGTCGTTTCTCAGGCATCCGAGCCGATCGCTTACGAGTTGAATCTGACGGCGGAATAACTGCTATTGACAATCCAGCAATTTAGTGACAAGCCCCCGGATTTATCCGTGGATCGAAAAAAAACCCCTAATCCTCATCACCAGCCCCCGGATTTATCACTGGGGTCGCTTTCTTCAATTCTTTAATCCAAAATCTAAAATCTAAAATCTAAAATCGATTGACGCTCTCGATCGACCCAGGCAATAATAAGGTAATACCGATCGGGTAAGTTTTCCGGTTCAAACAAAGAATATGCTGAGATTCGCGATCGTAGCTTTAGTAACTTTAGGATTAGTATTGGTGACTGCACTAGGTTTACATCCAGCCAATGCGACAGTCAGCACTCCCGAATTTTATGCTTGGAACTTTGCCTCTGTAGGCAGTAGCGAGCTTGTTTGTAAAAAGACGGTGGTAGTTCCGCAAGACCTAATCATTCCGTCATCTATGCAGGCTGTCAGTATCACTTCTGCAATTGTAGATGAAAAATATTGCGCGAATTCCACTAAGCCTGTGAATTAAAACAGTGCATAATATGATGTCCAGTTATACAACCATAATTAAGATCTCGGTCAGTCGATTGTAGATTTTAGATTTTAGATTTTAGATTTACTTCACAGATAAATCTGGGAGCTTAAACTAGGGTCTAAAATTTTGTTCTCTCCACGGCTGTTGCTGTTGGCAAGTATCCGTTTTTGGGGTCAGGAGGCAGCGTCCTGATTCATCCATCGAGAGGAAACCAAAGTCCTAATTACAAACACGGGCTAATTATGAACAATTAACCGGACATCATATAAGTGATTGCCTGAGTGATTGCCGCTATCCGCGCAGTGACAGTGTTGGTGGCATTCTTTTATGAGAAACTACAGTTAGTTTATAAGAAAAGTTTATCAAACGAGTCGGGCGCAGCATTTTTATGCTATTGAAAGATATCGAACTATTCCCTATTTGGGCAGTTATTTTATTGTGACTTAAGAACCGAGGGAAAAAATTCAGCCATTTGGCTAATTATTTATTGGCTAATTGGCCGAATTACTAATTCGTTAGTTTGAGTATGCTAAAGTTAGTCAGGTTCAGATATATAGTGCCATCTGTTATCTAATTATCATGCTCAAAATTTTGGTGATTGAAGACGACGAATTAATCCGGGAAACTCTTCTGCAACTCCTGGAATCTCACAGCTACCGGGTCATTGCGGCCGAAAACGGTCGAGCTGGGGTGCAGATGGCACTTTCGGAGATACCTGATTTAATTTTGTGCGATGTCCAGATGCCGGAACTCGACGGTTATGACGTGTTGCGGACTCTGCGGCAAAACTCGCTAGCTGCAACAATTCCATTTATTTTCCTCACGGCTCAAAGTGATAAAACCGATTTTCGTCGGGGGATGGATTTGGGGGCAGACGATTACCTGACAAAGCCGTTTACCAAGGCTGAATTGTTGGGAGCGATTGCTTCTCGCGTCTTGAAACGGCAAACAATTACTCAACCGCTGACAGTTGCGCTTCACCAAGCAGAAGCCAGACTTAAAGATTTAGTTAACGACTCGACCAAGGTTACGACTCTATCTCCTGAAAAGTTTGCTCTCGAAGCTTTGCTGCGCCATGCTTTGGCACAAGGTGAGTTTCAGGTATACTATCAGCCCCAGGTGAATATTGCTACCGGCAAAGTTATCGGCGCCGAAGCTTTAGTGCGCTGGCAAAATCCCGATCGAGGTATAATTTCTCCCTGCGAATTTATTCCCTTAGCAGAAGAAACAGGTTTAATTATTCAGATTGGCGAGTGGGTACTGCTTTCAGCTTGCGCTCAAGCCGCTAGTTGGTTGGCGGCGGGGTTTTCGCCCTTTACAATATCAGTAAATTTGTCGGCTCGGCAGTTGTCAGACCCGGAACTCAAGGCGCGAATCGTGCAAATATTGGAAACTACAGGCTTGGAGCCTGCTAATTTAGAATTAGAAATGACCGAAAGCGCTTTGGTAGAAAATGCGACAGTAGCAGGCGCTACTTTAAACCAACTTAAAGCTCTAGGAATTCGGATTGCTATTGACGACTTCGGCACCGGTTACGCTACTTTAGGATATCTCAAGCAATTTGCTTTTGACAGTTTAAAGATCGATCGAATTTTCGTCCGTAATGCCAATGAAGATACTCAAAATGCTGCTATTACTACAGCAGTAATTTTACTGGGTCATAGTTTGAATATGACAGTAATTGCTGAGGGAGTAGAAACAGAAGCAGAACTAGATTTTTTGAAACAACATCAGTGCGATATCATGCAGGGGTATCTGTTCAGCCGCCCCGAACCAGCAGCGATAATTGAAAGTATGTTGGTTGCCGACCCGGGTTTTTTCGCGCAGCCCCCAGCAGCACCTGCTCGCGTTGTCCCTTTTGTACCTGTGTCCGAACCAGAAAAATCTAAAAACCTTTCAATGTCGGGTCTAGGAATAGTTTAAGTATCACCAAGATTTCTGTATAATACAAAAAAATTCTTTTTTTTACCTTGTATTTTATGCATAAAAGTTGACGTTCTATCATAAAAAGTTGTAGCTTTTTTGGAGAGATGAATTCAAGAAGGAAATTTTAGCCCAACATTCCTTAACTTCTTCCCATTTTATGCGATCGCGCCCGTAATTCGACTATTGGAGCAATTGTGGCGTTTTGAAATCGCGAGCTTTTATCAAGTTCCAGCAGGTAAACTAATTGAAGTTCCTACTTTGGGAGCCACAGTTTCAAGAACTGTCCAACTGGATTTGGTGCAAGCCTTTCATGGAAAGAATATTAGTAGTTGACGACGAAGCAGACTGTCAAATAGTCTTAGCAATGTACCTCGAAAGCCAGGGATACCGGGTTGAATGCGCTAATTCCGGGCTTGAGGCGCTCTCGATTTTTGAGAATGCCCCCCCAGATTTGGTAATTTCAGATGTCATGATGCCGGAAATGGACGGGTTTGAGTTTTGCCGCCGCTTGCGAACTACACGTTTGGGAAAGTTGGTGCCGTTTATATTTTTGTCAGGTCAAGGCGAGATTGAGTCAAAAGTTGAAGGTCACTCGATCGGCGCTGACGATTATCTGGTAAAACCTTTTCATTCTGAAGAAATCTTAGCTAAGGTGAAGGCGCAGTTAGAGCGCTCTCACCGCATTCACGCCGAGATTGTGCGACTCCTTCAAACTTCTAGCGCTAGGGCGGTGGAGCCAAAAGTTGTAGCAGTATTGCCAGCACCTGCACCTTTGCCTTTAACACCAGCCGAGGAAAGAGTTTTTTGGGAAGTTATTCAGGGTTATACTAACAAACAAATTAGCGATCGGCTGTTTATTAGCCCCCGGACTGTGCAAGCTCATTTAGGCAGCATTTTCAGCAAATTACAGCTAGAAAATCGGGCTCAGCTTGTGAGATTTGCCCTAGAAAACGGATACAAACCACCCCAAACTTAGCTCAGCTCTGATATCATGTCCGGTAAATTACTTACGGTATGTCCCAAGAGAACGGAACGAAGTGAAGTGAAGCAATCCCAGGGGCTTAAGATTGCTTGCCTCTGCTGTCGTAAACTTTGCAATGACTAGCATTTAGGCGGACATGATATAAACCTAGGGCGCGGCAGCCAGTCAAAAACTCCCGTAGCTGCCACATTAATCGCGGCTGACGCACTCAGCGGGCCGATTATTCCAAATTCAAAACACAATAAGGAAAATTAGTTATCACGCAAACCCCCGGTCCCAAATTCGTACCCCGCAAGTTGGCACGTTCCAAATCAGCCTGGCGCACATTATTAGCCGCATCGATATTTGTACCGCTCAATTGAGCCCTCGGAAGCCGAGTATTTGACAAAATAGCATTCTGCAAATTAGTATCGCGCACATCCGCGAAAGACATATCCGCTCCGCTTAAATTTGCACGGTTTAAATTCACTCTAAACAGCAGCGATCGCCTCAAATCGGCATTCGATAAATTAGCTTGTAACAGATAAGCTTCACCCAGATTCGCATTAAAAAGTTTAGCACCGCGCAAATCAGCACTCGTCAGATTCGCTCGCCCCAAAAAAGCATTAGACAAATCCGCATTTCGCAGATTAGCACCATTCAATTCAGCACCGTACATCTCGGCGTTGATTAAATTAGCATTAGACAAATTAGCATCACTTAAATCCGCTTCTAACAAATTAGCTTCATAGAGATTTGCTCCGCTTAAATCGGCTCCTCTTAAATTAGCTCTGTACAAGCTAGCCTTGAATAAATCAGCATTTCTCAAGTCACAGCCTTCGCATTCATTACTTTCCAGCAATTGCCTGACATGATCTGGATTTTGAGCTTTAACGGGAGCTGCAAGCCAAAACAAAGCTAAACTTGCCGTTACAGTTGCCAAGATTTTAAGTTTCACAAACAAACCTCACTGCTACTTCGGATTAATTATACTAGCAAACTGTAGAATTTAAACCCATGTGCTTCTCTCTTTTCTTTTGCTCTGCGTTCTCTGCGCCCTCTGCGGTAAATCCTCAAAAGACTGATTCGCAGCCAAGGATTTAGACCTGCTTGCAGCAAGGCGGGCTTTGCCCGCCCTACTTAACTTAATTAAGCCTCATCTAAAGCAGCAACACCAGGCAATTCCTTACCTTCGAGCAGTTCCAAACTAGCACCGCCACCAGTGGAAATGTGGCTCATTTGTTCGCCTAAATTCAACTGTTCCACAGCCGCCACCGAGTCACCACCACCAATAATTGTGGTAGTACCAGTTTTAGTAAGTCCAGCCAAAGAATGAGCAATACCTTCAGTTCCAGCAGCAAACTTCTCCATCTCAAACACGCCCATCGGCCCGTTCCAGATTACCGTTTTGCAATCGGCCAAAGCATCTTGGAAAGTTTTTACTGAATCCGGGCCGATATCCAAACCCATCCAACCTTCCGGGATGCTTTCTACAGGAACAGTTTGAGTGTTAGCCGCCGCATCAAACTTATCAGCAACTACCACATCAGTAGGTAACAGAAAAGTAACTCCCCGTTCCTTCGCCTTCTCTTCCAAAGACTTAGCCAATTCCAGCTTGTCATCTTCCACCAAAGACTTGCCAACGTTCAAGCCGCGAGCTTTGTAGAACGTGAAAACCATGCCACCGCCCAACAGCAGTTTGTCGCACTTTTCCAGCAGTTTTTCAATGACTCCAATCTTGCTAGAAACCTTAGAACCGCCGATAATAGCAGCCAAAGGACGCTGGGGATTGTCGATCGCACTGCCGAGATATTGCAGTTCCTTCTCCATCAAAAACCCAGCCACAGAAGGACTCAGATACTTAGTAACGCCCTCAGTAGAAGCGTGAGCCCGGTGAGCCGTACCAAAAGCATCATTGACATACAAATCAGCCACAGAAGCTAACTTCTTAGCAAATTCTGGGTCGTTTGCCTCCTCCTCTGGGTAGAAGCGCACATTTTCTAGCAAAAGCACATCGCCATCTTGCATCGCCTCGACTGTAGCAGCGACTTCATCGCCGATGCAGTCGTCAGTCTTTTTGACCTCTTTGCCCAACAATTCCGACAGCCGCTTAGCAACCGGCGTCAAGCGCAACTTCTCCGTCACACCCTTGGGACGCCCGAAGTGGCTGCACAAAATGACCTTAGCACCCTTGGACGCTAAATCTTGAATTGTCGGCAGAGCAGCCCGGATGCGAGTATCATCGGTGATATTGCCGTTGTCGAGCGGCACGTTAAAGTCCGCCCGCACCAATACCCGTTTGCCCGATAAGTCCGATGCCGATAAATTTGCTACAGTTTTTTTGGTCACAGGATTAACCTCCTAATATGTGTGTTTTTGTCTAATTCCGTTGAAATGGCGGCACTTGTCACTTGCACTTGGGGCCTCGGACGCATTCAACCGCGTCCGTACAAAAAACGGAAGATGAAACAAACGGCACTGATTGGCTCAACGTAAACATTTTATCGGAGTCCGCGTCCGGGAGATGCGCACTATGTTCAAGACTGTCTTATTTCCTGTCGATCAAAGCCGAGAAGCCCGCGAAGCCGCGGAAAAGGTTGTCAATATTGTGAAAACCTACACTTCTCGTTTAGTTATTCTTTCGGTAGTCGAACCCCCAGCCGAGGAGGGTGCCACCCCACCGTCAGAGGTGATGAGTTCCCCGGAAGCAGTCGCCAAACTGCTGTCTGAGGCCCAATTGATGTTTTCCCAGCAGGGAATCGAAGCTGAAATCATTGAGCGAGAAGGCAAACCGGCTTTCACGATTTGTGATGTGGCTGACGAAATTGGGGCCGATTTGATTGTGATGGGCTGTCGGGGGATGGGTTTAACCGATGATGGGGCGTCTGACAGCGTTACCAATCGAGTGATCAATCTGTCTCCTTGTGCAGTTTTGATAGTGCCTTAAGGAAGGAAGGAAGGAAGAAGGAAGAAGGAAGAAGGAAGAAGGAAGAAAGAAAACTCTTTCTTATTACTTATTTCCAGTAGTGTAAGTTAGATGCCCAACAGCTTACTTCTGCCATTTTCCTGATTCCCTCCTTCCTTCGTGCCCTTAAATCCGTTACACTCATCCGTTCCCTGATGATTTCTTGATTCTTCCCTCTTCCTTCTTCCTTCTTCCTTCTTCCTTCTTCCTTCCTATTATGAAAATTCACTGGTATCCCGGTCACATTGCCAAAGCTGAACGGGCATTAAAAGAACAGCTAAAGCGGGTAGATGTGGTGCTCGAAGTCCGAGATGCCCGCATTCCATTGGCTACTTACCACCCCCAAATGCCGAGTTGGGTGGGCGGCAAGGCGCGAGTATTAGTCATCAACCGCATGGATATGATTGCGCCTCGCGCGCGCGAGGCGTGGGAAACATGGTTTGAGGCCCAGGGGGAAACTGCGTATTTTACTAATGCCGAGCACGGTCAAGGAGTAGACGCTGTGGCGGATGCCGTGCAGAATGCTGGGGTGCAGCTAAATAAAAGAAGGTTCGATCGAGGTATGCTGCCCCGTCCAGTCCGCGCAGTGGTGATGGGCTTTCCAAATGTCGGAAAATCTGCTTTAATTAATCGGCTGTTAGGGCGGAGAGTGGTGGACAGTGCCCGCAGAGCTGGAGTAACTAAATCGCTCCGATGGATTCGCATTTCTGACGAAATTGAATTATTAGACGCCCCCGGAGTGATTCCCACTCGCATTAACAATCAAGAAAATGCCATAAAATTAGCTATTTGCGAAGATATTGGCGAGGCAGCTTACGACAATCAGGTAGTAGCGGCAGCGATGGTAGATTTGCTCCAAGGGCTGGAGGCGGCTGATGAGACGTTGATATCACTATCTGGTTTCAAATCCAGGTATAAATTAGATGCAGCCTCTAGTAATGGTGAAGATTATTTGCACGAGGTAGCAAAAGACAAGTATAAAGGAGATGTCGAACGAACGGCGCGGCAAATGTTAAACGATTTTAGAACGGGTGTGTTGGGTCAGCTTACTTTGGAGTTGCCACCGGCTTGATCGGACTCGTGCCATACAACTAATCAGGAATGGTATTAAAGAGGGATTTGCTGGCGCTACTAATTTGAACTTCGTCTCCTATGTGTAATATTTTTCCGGCTGCTTGACCCGAGACTCGCATACTAACTATCAGTCGATTAAAGTGATTTAAAGACCCTCTCTTTAGCAAGTCAGGCATGATTTCCTCCTGCTTGGCTTTTAGTAGATTTTGAAAATTTGTATCGGTTGCTTTCGGGGCATAATTTTGCGTACATCGGATACAGGGGTGACCGAGATTAATAGCTTCAAATATTACAGTCCCTATTTTCAACGTCACTAATTTATTGGCTTCTGGGAAAAGTTGGTCTTCCCAAAAAGCCGGGACATCTCCTATTTCAATATTAGCTCGCAAGCGATGGCGCATTTCGTTAACGGAAACTCTCGGAAACCAAGATGCAACTTCGGCAATTGTTTCGGTACTTATTATGCTTGGCCCGGGCGCAGCGGTATCGTCGGGAAAGCCTGTCAGCAAATTTTCCATTAACTTGACGGGGAAACCGAAGTAGTTGCTCAACCAATATTCTATCCCTGGGCGTTCTCTATCTACATGAAAAAAAATTTCTTGTTCGGTGTCTTGTATTTTCAGGCCGGCCATTCTCTTTTGGATGTCAAAGGATAAGCGCAGAAAATGGACTCCGCTGTTGCGCTTAGTGTTAACAAGTTCTCCTGCTTCATCGCAGATGGCAAAAGAGCGATCGCCTTCTAGAGCTCCGCTGGCAAGAATAGTTGCTTGACTGACAGCTATGCCGTCAAGGGACTTGACCGGATAGATATGGATACTGGCGACGTAAGACATTTCGATCCATTGATAAATAATTGTAGTTTTACAATAGTCCCGACTGTTTTTAGTTCGTAGTCTGAAACCCGCGATTTTCCGTTGGTAGCGAACTTGCCGAATCGCCTTGAAACCCTTTTTCTACGGTTGGCAATCAAAAACTGTCTGAAGTATTGGTTTGAGATACATTTTAGCATCACCTGCCGGCAGAAGGATGACCGCAGTTGCCTTTAGGAAATAAAATATGAAATAGAAAGGGGCAAATTTTTGGAATTTTTAAGTTTAAATTTTGCTGTAGCTACTTGTAAAAAAAAAGTAAAGAAATAGGGTTCAGCTTGTGGTATATCTTATGCTATAAAACACCCAAAATTAAACCGAGTTGCAAGCAATGACAGAAAGCGGAAGAAGAGATATGATTTCGCGACGCAATTTAATGTTAAAGGCTGGTGCAGGGATACTGACGGCAAGCTTTGCACCTGCGCTTTTGCAAGCTCAACCCGCAAAGGCAGAAGCAATCTCTGATATTACTCCCGACGGTGCTCTCAAGAAATTGATGGAGGGGAATCAACGCTACATTGAGCAAAAACGGACATTTCCCGACCAAGCTCGATCGCGAATTGTAGAAGTAGCAGAGGGTCAACATCCGTTTGCAACCATCCTGGCTTGTTCTGATTCGCGGGTTGCGCCCGAAATTATTTTCGACCAAGGATTGGGGGATTTGTTTGATATCCGAGTAGCTGGAAATTTTCTCGACGATGTGGTTCTCGGCAATATGGAATATGCCGCAGTAGAATTAGGCGTGCCGCTATTAGTAATTCTGGGTCACGAACGCTGCGGTGCTGTTAAAGCGGCTTTAGATGGCAAAGCTGTGCCGGGTCACATTAGCACTTTGGTGGCGGCGATTAAACCCGCAGTTGATACCACAAAAGGTGTCCAAGGCGATGCCTGGGATAACGCAGTCAGAGCTAATGTGAAAATCAACGTAAATAAGTTACAATCCTCGTCGCCTATTTTAGCTGAAGCAGTCAAAGCGGGCAAGCTTAAAGTTGTTGGGGGCCGCTACGATTTGGATAGCGGCAAAGTAGAGATAATTGCTTGATTTTGCTGGCATCTCATATCTTGGAATATTTTTAATGAACAGGCTTTCCGGCCTGTTCCACAATGCGAGAATTTGATTGTGGGGTGGGCATCCGGCCCGCCCATAAAAGCCATAATTTCAGTTACATTAAACCCATTTCTTGCAGTCCCCGGCGCAGGCGTTCTGCTTCAAATGGGCGGCGCTGTTGGTGAAGGGCGATCGCTCTTTTGAATTCGGCTAAACTCTCTGGCATTTTGCCAATTTTCAGCAGCGCTACTGCCAAGTTTTGATGAGCTTCGGCGTGTTCGGGAGCGATTTTAATCGCTTGTCGGTAATAGGCGATCGCATCTGCTAAATTTCCGGCTGCCTTCAAAGTCAGTCCTAAATTGTAGTGACCTGTGGCAAAACTGGGGTCAATTTTTAAAGCTGCTTTGTAAGCTTTTTCAGCCGATTTCAAATCTCCTTCATCTTTGAGCAAATTGCCCAAATTATTGTAAGCGCCCAACTTGAGCGCCGGAATCACATCTGTATTAATTGCCGCTTGATAGTGTTCTTTGGCTTTAACAAATTGCTGCTGCTGGCGGTAAGCAATTCCCAAATGATAGTTGAGTTCGTAAACAATAGAATCATCAATTGCCGCAGCAGCCAAGCCCCTAGTTAATAAATCTATTCCCCGCCCAATTTGCCCTATTTCTACATACAAAGCGCCTAATTTGCTACAAGCATAAGCATCGTTTGGATAATAAGCGATGTAGCGTTCCATTGCTGCTTGAGCTTTTTGGAATTTACTTTTTGCTGCGATCGCATCTTTTTGATAACCAGAGTGCCAAATCGCCACATCGGGGAGAGAAGCTATTTTCCATGTTGGTTCCCTATGCAAAATCTCAGCCACGCTGTCGTCTACCATTGCGTGGTAAGGGCGAGAAAATCGGATGTCGGGGCGATTGCGAAACAATCGAGACACTAGGGAATAGGGAGATTGAGAGGCACCGATTTCTTGGCGGATGAGATTTATTAAGAGCAGCCGATCGCTCTGAATGCCCTCCTTAATTTGAGGTAAAATCTGCGGTACCAAAACCTCGTCGGCATCCAACACCAAAATCCAGTCGCCCTGGGCGTGCTTCAGACACTCGTTGCGCGCCGCTGCGAAGTCGTCGCACCACTCAAAGTCATAAACCCTCGCGCCATATCCTCGGGCGACTTCACGGGTGCGATCGCCCGATCCCGTATCCACCACCACTATTTCGTCCACAACACCCTTAACGCTGTCCAAAGTCCGCGACAGTGTTGCCTCTTCATTCTTCACAATCATGCACAGAGTCAGATCCATCGGGCGCAAACTTTCCTCGTTTCACAAAATTATTGTAATTTTTTTACCAGTAAAACACAAAAAGTCCCAGAAAAAATTCTCCTATTTCCTTTTTGCCTTGAGCATAAGTACCTTTCTTCCCTGGAAAAAGTGGGTTAACTCTTTTGAGATATTAAAAAGCCTCAAACTCGGACGATTCCTCAGAAATCCTACCACTTTCGATTCTTCCCTACGGTAGAGGTAAGGACGGGAGAGCAGTTGTTATTCTAAGAACATAAGACAGAGAACGAGAAAAGTTAAGCATTCAGGAGAAACGGAAATGGGAATTATTGCTTGGATTGTTTTAGGACTGATTGCCGGTGCGATCGCCAAAGCCATTTATCCGGGAACTCAAGGTGGCGGTTTTCTGGCCACAACAGGCTTAGGAATTGTGGGTGCGCTAGTGGGAGGTTATCTAGGTCAAGTCTTGCTCGGGACGAGCGGGGGAGCTTCCTTCGGAGTAATATCTCTACCCAGCATAGCTTTTGCAGTTGTAGGTGCGATCGTGGTACTTTTCATCTGGGGATTGTTAACTCAGCGTGCTGCATAACAAATATTGCCAATTCCCAGTCGATCGACTTTTAGGGTATTCAAAAACCCGGTTTCTAGAAGAAACCGGGTTTTTCAGTGGTTTGTAGGGTGCTTCAGCCTACTCATACCAAATCCGCGTTAAAAACCGCGATCGCACTCAGCGTTTGAAACGGTTCAAGAGTCAAACTTTCGCCAGATCTCACCTCTTGCACCATTCTCAAGAACAGGCAAGATGCCTGTGAAGCGAAGACGAAGTTTTGTTGTGGGGTGGGCAGGAGATCCCGCCCGCAAAAGGCTTATTGAGAATGGTGCAACATCTCAGTGCGAGCAGAGGGGGACTGAAGAATAAAGGGGTAAAAATCCCGGATTTGGTATCAATTAATTAATCAATCCGCAAATTGAAAGGCAAGCGAACATAAATCCCCTGCGGGTCGTTCATCGACCCGATCGCAGCCAATTCATCCTGCATTTTCTTAACTTCAGCAGTCAGTGGGTCTAGTTTGGCGGCTGGTTTCAAAACGCGAACGCCTGAAAGTCTTTCCAAAATTCGCTCCTCGAAACTGCGGCGTTTTGGATATTCTTCCAACTGCCAATTGTCGCCGAGTTTAGCTTGCTTAGCCGCCTCTTTGACAGCATCTTCAAGGCCGCCAATTTCATCGACTAAACCCAACTGTTTCGCGGCCGTACCAGACCACACCCTGCCTTGAGCAATTTCTTGTACCTTGTTTTTCGGCAGTTTGCGGGAGTCGGCGACTTTAGTAATAAATCGATCGTAAATGCGATCGACTATTCTCTGAATATTCGCCAATTCTTGAGGATTTTTCGGGCGGGAAACCGTGTTAGTATCCGCAAAGCGGCCGGTTTTCACAACGTCCCAAGTCAGGCCGTTGTTAGCAGCCAACTTTTGGGCGTTGAACAGCATTCCAAAAACGCCGATAGAACCAGTAATCGTATTCGGTTCGGCAAAAATGCGGCTGGAACCCATCGCAATCCAATAGCCGCCGGAAGCTGCTAAATTGCCCATCGAAACGATAACTGGTTTCTTTTTCCCCGTCAGCATAACTTCGCGCCCGATGACTTCGGCCGCCGTCGCGCTGCCTCCGGGACTGTTGACTCGCAAAACTACTGCTTTTACGTCGTCATCTTCTCGAATTTTCCGCATTTCTAGAGCGATGCGATCGCCTCCTACTTTAGTCGGACCCCCTTCCCCGTCTACAATCTCTCCCTCGGCGTAAAGTATAGCAATTTGGTTTTTCTTGTCAGCGCGAGTTGAGTTTTTATCGTCAGCAATTCTGGCGTAGTTTTTCAAACTAATTTGCTTGAAAGATTTGTGTTCGCGATCGGTTCCTGTCAGTTTTTTAAGTTCGCTCGCAATTTCGTCAAAGTATACAACTTTATCAACTAACTTGCTTTTGAGAGCTTCGTCAGCCATCAAAGTTCCGCCCTTATCTGCAACCGCTTGCAGTTGGGGAACGGTCACTTTACGGTTCGGCCCGACAGTTTTCAGGTATTCTCCCCACATATCTCCGAGCAACTTTTGAGTTTGCTGGCGATTTTCGGGACTCATTTTTGTGAGCAAAAACGGCTCAACGGCTGACTTGTATTTGCCGACACGAGTCACTTGAACTCCCAAACCGTATTTCTCCAAAGCACCGGTGAAAAACATTGCCTGACTGCTAAAACCGTTGAGTTCCAAAGCCCCGTAAGGATTGATTGCAATTGTATTAGCAACGGAACCGAGGTAATAATCTCGCTCGCTCCAGTCCATCTGGTAAGCAAAAATGGGTTTTTTGGCATCTCGGAAACGCTGCAAGGCCGATCGAACTTCTTTGAGATTGGCAAACCCGCTGCTGCTCGAATCCGAGCTGCCTTCGAGATAAATGCCAACTATTTTCGGGTCTTTCTTCGCAGATTCGATCGCGTCTAAAACAGTCCGCAGCGTCACTGTATCGCCGGAATCCTCCGAAAGCACTTCTTCAATCGCCGCGCTAGTGCTGCGGCTCGGTTTGCTGTCGGTGATATTTAAAGAAAGGTCTAATACCAATACAGACTTATCTTTAACTTGCGGGCCTGAATCTTTAGACGACGATGCCGCCAGAGCAATTAGCAGTACCAGTCCCCCCAATCCGATGCTGCCCAGCAGCAACAATCCGAGGAAGGTTCCCAGCAAACTTGCACAGGTATATTTTAGGAAATCTTTCATTAGATAATTGGTTATTGGTAATTAGTCATCAGTCATTAGTCATTAGTTATATCAAATCAGGTTAGAGCTGAATGATACCGAGCGTGCAAGTGTCCCGCTCGCACTGCACTCGGAAAAATATTATTCCGATGTCGGCGGAAACGATATTATTCGTCATTCCTGCAAGTAGGATTGAGCACTTATCTGCTGTCGTTAGTTATTAGCTAATGACTAATGACTGTTGACTGATGACTGTTGACTAATGACTGCTGACTGCTGACTCACTTTTATCTTAACCTTTCCAAAACTCCAGAATATTTTAACTCATCCAAGTTAGCGCAGCCCGTACAGAACATCACGGTGGCGATTTCTGCAATTAAAACCTCAGCTAGAACGCCTGCGGCTGATTCCGATTCCGCTGCGGCTTCTAGAAACGGCCGCGCCAGTCCCGCAATATCCGCGCCGAGGGCGAGAGCCTTCGCTGCATCCAACCCATTCTGCAAGCCTCCAGAGGCAATCAGAGGAACATCCGGCGCTACGGCGCGGGTGCTGACAATGCACTCGGCTGTCGGTATTCCCCAGTCGGCAAATGTTGTGCCCAACCTGCGCTGCTTGCTATCTTTAGCTCGCTTTCCTTCTATTTTTGCCCAAGAAGTCCCTCCGGCCCCGGCAATGTCGATCGCACCTACTCCCGCGGCGAGCAATTTTTTTGCCATGTTCCCTGAAATACCGTTGCCGACTTCTTTAGCAATAACTGGTACTGGTAATTTATCGCACAATTTGGCTATTTTATCTAGGAGTCCTTTAAAGTTAGTATCGCCTTCGGTTTGAACGCACTCTTGCAGCGGATTTAGATGCAAAATTAGGGCATCTGCTTCGAGAATATCAACAATTTTTTGGCACTCTTCCAAACCGTAACTGTAGTTTAATTGAACGGCTCCGATATTGGCAAATAGCAGAATATCTGGAGCGCGGCGACGGACGGCAAATGTAGGAGCTAGTTGAGGTTTTTCTACGATGATTCGCTGGGAACCGACTCCCATTGCCAGTTTGTATTCTTGAGCAACATCGGCGAGGCGATAATTGATTGTCTGAGCTAATTCTGTGCCGCCGGTCATTGAGGAAATTAGCAGGGGAACGGCTAGTTTTTTGCCGAGAAATGTGGAGGTTAAATCGATTTCAGTGCGATCGAGTTCTGGCAAACAGCAGTGAGCAAAACGGTAGCGTTCGAGGCCGCTGGTAGTTTCGCGAAATTGTACGTCTTCTTCGAGGCAGATCCGCAGGTGGTCTGCTTTGCGCGTTTCGGTTTGCGACGGGGAGGTTAGCGGCAAGTTCACAGTAGCTATTTGGGGAAAGAGTTGTGATGTGGGAATATAGCAATTTTATTTCATTTTTGAATTTTTTAATGAACTGCAGAGAGCGCAGAAGAAAAGAAAAGAGAGATGTTCGCAACATCTGCAATGGTTGCTGTATTATCCAGGAACGGTCAGCGCCTTTCCATTATCTGAAGGTTTCAACTTCAGCAAAAAAGGAACTGCTTTTTGCACCCATGCTTTGACTGACGTGTAACTTGCCGCATCTTCTCCGAAAGAAATTTCCAGCATATCCGTGTGAATTATCCCCGGATTCAAAGGAACCGCCGCCATACCTCCGGGCAATTCTTGAGCGAGCGATCGCGTAAGTCCTTCTATCGCCCACTTAGAAGCGCAATAGGGCGCAACTTCCGGCGAAGTTGACCTTCCCCAACCAGAACTCAAGTTGACAATTATGCCGCTTTTTCGAGCAATCATTGCCGGGACAAAGTGACGAATTACATTAGCAGTACCTTTAATATTAACATCAATTACCTGCGAAAATTCGTATCCGCTCAATAAGTAGCGGTAGCACAGAAAAAAAAATAAGCAGAGTACACAAAGTGTCATAAAATAGGACACATGACGCCAAAGATT